>JAOUNI010000013.1 GCA_029881035.1 Gammaproteobacteria bacterium
TGCCACAAGAGGACAATGTTATCTTAGTTGCCATGGAGAACAACATACACCCTGTGGATACGATCGTAGCACTGGCACTGTATGTGGCCCCTGCCTTAATAATGGTGGGGGTGGCGGTGGCGGTGGCGGTGGTGGCGGTGGTGGCAGTGCTTGTACAGCAATCCCGTAACATTATTATACAACCAGATATTGAGTTTATTACTACTACAAATATTCATGTAAAAATTAATGTTTAGAGTGTTACAACCATCGATGATAGCACAAGCTGCTTTTATCTATAAAAACACTTATATAATTCAAAAATATGAATTATTAGAAGAATAATGATCTACGCTGACAACAAAACACTAAAAGAATATTATCAAAATGTTAACAAGCTTCTACAACAAAACCACTTGAAAAATAAAATAGTTTCACAGCGTACTTAAGAATTCCGCAACTGCATCTATTTCATTATCAGTCAGTTGTTTAAGAATTCTATTCATCAAATTATAATTATCTGCCTTACGTATGCCTTCCTGAATATCCTTAAGCGATTTATACAGGTAACCCTTATTCTGCCCACCAACTCTCGCTGTCTTACTTATGTATATTTTTACACTATCATCATGATCGTTATGACAGAAATTACATTGATGAATAAAAAAAACGTCTCTACCAAGTCTCCCATTATCAGTAAGAACACCATCACCCGACATCATAGGCAATCTAGAGTAATAAGCAGAAATATCCGAAATATCTTCGGCACTAGGTTTCACTTTATTAATCACCTTGCCCATTACAGTATCAAAACGTGCGCCAGTAACATATTGCATTGTTTGAATATACAGAAAATTCTCGTATTGCCCATTTAATTTTGGCACTAATTGATCTTTTGTATCACCATCAATAGCATGACACTCTATACAAATTTCAGCTTTTTTTTCGCCAATAACAGGATTACCGTCAGCATATAAACAGCACGGTGTAAGAGGTATAAATAGCAACAAATAAGATAACTTATTCATCGATAATATTTGACAAATAAATAATCGATATTTTTTCCTGAAAATTCCTGCAACATAATTAATCAGGGAATAAATGCGCCCGTATTCCTGATAACATTAATGATTTCCATAGTAGATTTCTCTAGCATAGTGACAGCTTGTTTGTGTTTAAAGTTAGATGCTAATTTTTCAGCCTCATTGCGATGACTCCTGGCAACCTTAATGACATCATTCATACTGGAAGTTAAACCAGCAGCTTTATCATTTTCTGACAAAAACATATTAAGCAACATAAAATGCGTGTCATTTCTATCAATTTCATATAAATACTCCTCCTTATCACTTGCAAAATTAAGTGACTTTGTCAGCGTATCACCTGAACGTTGTTTACTAATCTCAATTTTAATTGTTTGAAGAACCTGACTTAGCTCAACTATTGCAGAATCATACTGTTCCTGAAAATAAAGCTTATCTGAATGACTAAGCTTTACGTTAACGTCCTCTGATAAAATCCTGAACTTATCCTGAGCATCTTTTTCAGCACTTATTCTTTCCAGGGCATCCATTAAAGCATTAGCGCTCTTCCTTAATGAATCATAATTATTTTTACCTCTCTTTTTATGTTTTGCCCCCTTAAGGTTAGCAAATTCAACTGCATCTAACAGGGCAGCCCTGGATTTATTTATTAATTCATTGGCTTTTTCTATATCACTTTTATCGTATGCATCACTTGCATCATCATAAAGTGATTTTGCAAATCTATAATATTGTATTGCCGCTTCGTTGTTACTGTGGAGCACCTGATTACTAATTGTTGATCGATTCAATAGACTAGAAACCGAATTCATCTTATTCTCAAGTTCAAGATTTTTATCCATAGAGTTTGCATATATTGCTGCGGTCGATATATACATAAAAATAAACATTTTGATATATTTTTTCATAATTTTCTCATTCATATTAAGTTATGAATATATTATTAATAATTATTACCACTTCCAATTGGTTTGCTTAATCTCCTTTTGAGCTTTTTTTTGAGAATGACAGGATGTACATCTTGAAAGTGGGAATGCCACCTTGCCATGACAAACACCACACATCTCACCCATTAGATTTTTCGCCATGCTCATATTATTCGCCCCCTTCTGAGGAACAAAAATACCTGGATGGCAGTTTGTACAGTCAAGAACCTCTGTATGCTGTTTGTGCGGGAACACAACATCGGGCATTGAACCTTTTACTTCCCTGATAATATTCAGATCCATAACCAGCGGAACTGCATCAGGGTTATATAAATCGCTACGTGGCTTAATTTTCCCTAACTCTACTGCTTTTACCCAATCTACAGAGTTACCTCCTTTAGCGATTGGAAGATCGGAAAAAGCCTCTTGTGGATTCTGTAACAACACTGCCCCAGGGTTGTTCGCATCGTGTATACCATCATCTTTTATACTTTTTTTCGATCTGGCGTTAATCTTTAAAATTCTGTTAAACTGATTCGGGTTTTTTGTATTTATTATAGATATTGCATCATCCTGATTTTCTTTTTCAATATTGACAGAATCAGTATTTTTTTTATGACCATCAGTTACCTCTGATACCTGCTGTTTAATTTCTACACTTTTTCCAATTTTATTGGGCATAGAATTCTCTTCCTTATCCGCATATTCAGGTACTGAACTGCAACTATATAACGCAAAACAAATCAGTAGAAAATTAAATACTAATCTCAGTTTATTAGCAGACATTATAGATCACTCCACCTGCGCTTTAGGTTCACGACCTATTTCTGTATTTAGTAAATTCTGAAGTGAGCTGCGTTCAACATGGGTATTCATTTCAGAATTTCCAGAGTGACAAAGATCACATCGTTCACTACCCCATGCTGTTTCTCCATCATGGCATTCACCACAGAACTGCCCTTCAAGAATGTCAATCATTTTAATTTTGTTTGCACCTGCTTTTAATTCAAAACCAAGATCTGAATGACAAACCTTGCAGGTAAATCGAATACGATGAAACCAGTGAGGAAAAATAACCGGCTTCATACCCGAAGCTTCAGCATAGGTATTTAATACTACGTCACCATATTCAGCATTTGATTCAATGCTATATAAGAATGAAACTAATACAAAAAAAAGATTAGCCAATAACTTAGTTCGCATGTTTCACCTTCACGCAGTTATATTTATAAACAAGAATCATTATTACCAAAGTTCTTATTATTTAAGCTCAAATTATCAAATATGTGATCATGACATATCACATTAATAAGAATCATCTATTTGATTAAAAAGGAGATTTAATAATTTATTATATTTACAACATCTTTTATTAAATGTACAAAATATACAACTACAAACCCGTATATCTCAATCTCTAACTTATTTATAAGCTAATTTATAGCAAATATTATCTTAATAATAGCTAAATATACATTTAACAAAATATTAAATAACGTATTGTATTATCTGAAGCTAATTTAATCATTCAACAGAACACATACTCCCCATATTGGTAAAATTCATATAGCTAAACTAAAAATAGCTATTTCCTTACTTCTCAATAGAACATTGGTGCTATTTATCTAAAATAGCGATGTGTTCCCCCAACTCTCTACGATCTAAGAGTCTGTCTGGTTAGATTTAGCACAAGCGCATACCAGCAATGCTTAATCAAAATATTAAAAGAGGATCTTACGATTTAACCTGAAACTTCTATCTACTACATATTATTACCGCCACGCTTACAGCTGCACTTTACCGATATATAGAGAAGCTAATTTTGTACAATCAATATAACTTATTATTACGAGTTACTTCAGATCTACTTCAATACTAATAAGCTTTGTTGCCATCATATGGAAGATATTTGCCTTATACGACACTGTAAATACATGTATACATTAGATGTTGATTCATATAGAAAAATCTTAACGATTAATAATTTAGATCGTCACGATCAATAAAATTGGCTTTACAGATCCAGAACCTTGGTGAATATTACACGCCGCTTATATTGTTTAAGTTAGTTTTATATTTATGAGATAGATTTTTATGGCTGATGATATTGAAGATGATAGTGATGGTGACGAAGATACATTTGTTGGTATGGATGAAGATGAGGCACTTGATGATCAGGATGATGATGAAGATAAAGAGATTACCGCCAGAAGTCAATCTGACGCACGTCGTCGACTCGAACAATTAAAGGAAGATAGAGAACTGGAACGTTTGATTAAAGGTGATTATTACGATTGGGATTAACGTTTATCGAACCATATTAATACGTTTTCAATGGTCTCTTTCTTGCTGTTCGCCTGTGAGTAAATAGCGTAAGCATCTTTATGAACGACAGCAGCATCCCCAACCTTAAACAAACTTACGCCTAATCGTTCAATAATCATAGCTTCAGGCAAATAGGCTGAACCACCTATTTTCTTCAAAAACTCAAGAGCAATTCTACCTGCACCTGCTCGTAACATCGGTGGTGGCATATCTGGATACTGCCTGGCATGTATCATGCCAAATGAGGTCCCCCAGTCAACAAAGATATAATTTTCTCTAACTGCATTCTCGGCAATCATTCCGGCTTCCGTTGAAACCATTATAAGTGGCAAAGGAACCAGCTCTTTAACCAGTAATTGTGGTGTTTTAGGCGGATCAAGCACAAAACCAAGATCCAGGGTTCCATCAAGCAGGCTACGAATCTGGGCATCTGAACCCATGACAGAAGCGTGAAGAGCGGTAGCCGCGTTACCCTGATGAACCCAGCTCAACCAGTCATCTAAAAAAATATCCCAAATACTAGGCAGCGCAGCAATACTTAATAATGTATCAACTCCTTCTGGTACAGCAATTTCCTGTCTTGCCCTGTTCCAGGTATTGATAATATTTTCTGCATAGAGAAGAAACTTTTTACCCGCACCGGTTAGCTCAATATTATTTCGATCGCGTGTAAACAGGCGTACCCCAAGCTCATCTTCAAGTTGTTTTATTCTGGCACTAACGGCTGACTGGCTGATAAAGAGGTTTTTAGCAGCATGGCCAAAATGCCTTGAGCGATATACCTCAACAAAGGCTTTTAATAATCCTACATCCATTGACTCATCATCTCTATAGATTCAAAGACTAAGTGTTTTATGTGTTTTTTGATGCGGTCACTATGAAAGTAACCGGATCTATCATAATCGAAAACTATGATTGTAACATGCAATATTATGATCTTTACTAAGAAGAAGTAAGCCCTAAGAATCCGCCCTCTGTCCGTATAATAAATGGCCAGATAGAAACATTAAACAACGGTTTAACTATGGGAGTAACATAAATGAAATTTTTAGTAGTACTGGCAATTTTATCCATAACAACTGCATTTAACTCTGCTTATGCCACAGAAGCAGGCGCTGACAGTGATAATGTGACAGCATATTGCGAAGAACAGGCACAGTTAGCTGGCATAGAAGATAACATTGAAAAACAGGAGTATATAAAAGACTGCGCTGAAAGCTATGCATCTCCATCTGATGGGGGACGACCAACAGAGTAATAGTTAAGCTGTAAACTTCATAAGTTATTAGCCTGCATTCCTGACACCTAAAAAGCCTCGGCATACACCGGGGCTTTTTATTGCTTGTTTGCCCAAAATAGCCTATTTTCTCTATTTTGGCCTGAACTAGTTTTAACGGATAAATTTATGACTAATAAAATGTTCGATACTCTGAGAAACATTATCCAGGATGTTAATGAAGCTTCAGAGCTTGAACAGGCGCTAAATATAGTTGTACATCGCACCAGGCAGGTTATGCATGCTGATGCCGTATCCGTCTATTTTCTTGATGATAAGAATGATCAGCTGGTATTAATGGCAAGTGATGGCTATAACCAGAAAGCGGTCGGTAAAATAAAATTTAATCTGAACCAGGGTCTTGTGGGCCTGGTCTTTAACCAGACTGAGCCAGTCAATATCAAAAATGCTCATACACATCCAAATTATCATTTTGTCACTGAAACAGACGAGATATCATTTCATGGTTTTTTGGGTGTTCCCATCATTCAACATCGCCGTGCACTTGGCGTACTGGTTGTTCGACAAACTCAGCATAGACGTTTTTCTGCCAATGATGAAACATTCCTTGTCACTCTAGCCGCTCAGCTAGCAGGGGCAATTTCTCACGCAAAGAAAGCTGGTGAATTAACCAAATCACTTGAAGATGTTAATGACTCCTCATTCATCATGACAGGTTTATGTGGATCACCTGGAATTGCCATTGGTGAAGCCCTGGTAGTTTTTCCACCTGCTAGCCTAAGTGCTGTACCTGATAACCACATTTCAGACGATGAGGTAAATGAACAGATAAATGCCTTCAACGATGCTATCAATAACGTTGAGCATGAATTCAAAGAACTATCCCAACATATGGCAGGTACTTTATCGAATGAAGAATTGGGCTTATTTGATGCATTTTGTCTGATGCTTCGAAGTGATACCTTAGTCGACAATGTTATTGATCGCATAAAGTCAGGTCAATGGGCACAGGGAGCTTTACGTGAAACCATTGATGAACATGTTAAACAATTCAACTCAATGGAAGATTCGTATTTACGCGAGCGTGCTGCTGACATCAAAGATCTGGGACGTCGTATTTTGATGCATCTACAGAAACAACAAACAAGCAGACAGGAAGTCACCGGTCCAGTAGTACTCATAGGAGAGGAAGTTAGCGTCTCTCAATTTTCTGAGGTTCCACTACAGCACCTTGCTGCTATTATTTCATCGAAAGGCTCTGCCTCATCACATGTTGCCATATTGTCACATGCCTTAGGTATTCCCTCAGTTATGGGCGTTGACAATTTCCCTGTTAGTCGTATTAAGGGACAAAAATTGGTGGTAGATGGCTATAGTGGGCAGATTTATGTCAAACCAAAACAAGCAATTATTGATGAATTCAATCAATTAATAAATAAAGAAAAAACACTTAATGCTGAACTTAAAGCGTTAATTAATAAACCATCAGAAACTAAGGATGGCGTTCACATACCGCTGTATGTTAATACTGGCTTATTACAGGATGTTTCACCCTCATTAAAGAGTGGTGCTGAAGGTGTTGGTCTGTATCGAACAGAAATACCATTTCTCATGCGCGATGGCTTCCCTGGTGAAGACGAACAGGCAAAAACATATCAGCAGGTACTAAAAAGCTTTTCGCCTCGGCCTGTCACTTTTCGAACGCTGGATATTGGTGGCGACAAAGCACTACCCTACTTTCCAGTCGTGGAGGCCAACCCTTTTCTTGGCTGGCGTGGAATTCGTATCATGTTAGATCACCCTGAAATATTTTTAACTCAAATTAGGGCGATTTTAAAATCCAACATTTACAACAATAATCTACGCTTAATGTTACCCATGATCAGTGACGTTAGCGAAGTGGATGAGTCACTAAAATTAATCCAGAAAGCACATCAGGAATTAATCACGGAAGGAATTGATGTCCCCTATCCGATTATTGGTATAATGATCGAGGTACCTTCTGCCATATATCAAATGGATGCTCTGGCTAAACGTGTCGATTTCTTTTCCATTGGAAGCAATGATCTAACACAATATTTATTGGCCGTTGACAGAAATAACAAGCAGGTAGCGAGCCTTTATAACTGTTTACATCCATCTGTTTTGAATTCAATCAATTACATAATAACTATCGCCCACAAATACAACAAACCGGTGAGTCTCTGTGGAGAAATGGCCGGTGACCCTGCTTCAGCATTACTGCTTGTTGGCATGGGTATTGATAGCTTAAGTATGAGCGCGGGTAGTTTATTAAAAGTAAAATGGGCAATACGCTCTTTTACCAAAAAGAAGACAGAGGAACTAGTGGCCAGAACATTAACCATGGAAAGCGCATCATCCATTCGTTCATTAATAAAACATGAACTTAATCAAGCTGAATTAGATAACCCGATCAGTATCGATAATTAAAATAATTAATTGAAAGTTATCAGATAACGTTTACATAATAAAAAAAGCCGCTTTTGCGGCCTTTTTTTATTATAAAACGTGAATTACTTACCGCCACCAGCCCTGAAACCTGCAGGTGCATGACCATAATCACCTTCTTTAAAAAAGAAACCTAACATATGTTTTTCTATTAATTCGACACTCTTAACATCAGCAGTATTTAAACCATTCTCATTAATAATGGCAGATAACCGAGTTAACCATTGATTCCAGCCTTCCTGTGAAACATTTTCATAAATACGTATACCAATTTCACCTGGATAAGTCGGCACATCTAACCCTTCGGATTCTGTTTTTAATACTACACATTGTACTTTTCTAGTCATGATTACCTCTTACTGCTTAAATGGTCAAATTCGATTTTCTATTTAATTTCATATTTTTTCAACAATACACCGTCATCGCCACAACAACTGGCGGCACACTTCTTGGTCTGATGTATTTCTTCTGCGCTGCTGTTCAAATAAAACTCAACGGGAACATTTTCTACTGCACAATCACAGCCCTTATCATTATACACGTAAATACTTTTCAACCCTGCCCGCTCAGCTTCATGCCTTGCCTGAAAAAGCATACTTTCGGGGGTCGCAGGCACATCACTCAGTTTATAGGCTGGAAAGAACCGCGTAATATGCCAGGGACTATCAGCACCTAAATTATCGCGTATCCAGCTGGCAATTTCATAGTACTCTTCAGGACTATTATTCTTACCAGGAATAATATTAGTACGAGTTTCAACATGGACACCTAACTCTTGAGCTTTTTTGATAGCGTGCAACACCTGCTCAACTTTGGCAGGTTTACATATCTCTGCGTAAAAGTCATCAGACATGCTTTTGATATCCGAACACATTACGTCAATGTGTGGCGCCACCAACTCGAGTGCTTCATCAGTGATGAAACTGTTGGAAACATAAACAGTATAAAGTCCTGCTTCATGAGCCAGCTGACAGACATCCAGTACATATTCCAGCCAGACTGCCGGTTCTGAATAGGTGAAAGCGATTCCCTGCACACCCGCGCTTAATGCTGCATTAACTAATGCCTGCGGTGGCACCCAGGCTTCCGTGGATTGCCCCCTGGCTAAACCGTCCAGCGCTTCGACACCCCAGGATATCTCCAGGTTATGGCAGCCACCACAACGGAAGCTACAACCATAACTACCCACCGACATGACCTTTGTGCCCGGTCGGTAATGCTTCACTGGTTTATCTTCGATAGCATCAATGCTAATTGAAGAAATAATACCGTAGGAAAGATTATATAAAGTGCCATTACGATTAACATGCGCTTGACAGAAACCACGTTGCCCGTGGACGATCTTGCAGCGCCACAGACATAAATTGCAGCGGGTGGTGCCATTGGCCAGCTTCTCCTGCAGGCGAGTTTCAATCAACTGATATTGTGGCGCGACGCTGCTCATGGTTAAAGATTAATAACCTCTAAGCCGAGATCACCTACTTGCTCACGAGTCGCGGAACTGGTGATTACCGCCGTGCTTGCCCTGTCTGTCTGCAAATAAGTTTCTGTCACGCGCTTAAGGTCGTCCAGCGTGACGGCCAGCACACGTTGTCGTGCTGCCTGCAGTTTTTCACGTGTTCGACCGTGTAAATTATTATGAAAATCATGGCGCGCTTCACCAGAGGGCGAACCCGGCTTATCCATGGTTCCAATGACTCCTAGAATCGCTTCTTCAACCTGTCGCCACTCGTGCTTGTTGTTCAGCATCCAGTCGATAGAGCGATCGAAATCGTCCAGCGTTTCAGTCAGGCGTGGATCGCGGTAAGAGTAGAATTTGAATGCTGCAATATTTGAATCATGACTGGCGCCGCCACCGTAAGCGCCACCCTTTTCACGAATGGAAGTATGCAGATAACCATTGCGCAGGAAGCCGCCTAATACTGCGAGCGCCGCCGCATCTTCGTGTTCCATTGGTACAGTAGGATAAGCCCTGGCGCAGAAGTTGACCTGGGTGTTAGCGATCCACATCTGCCGGGTCTGCTGGTGTTTTTCAGCCAGCGCAAAAGGTTTAAATGAAGTGGCGGCTGACTCGGGCGTCCAGATGATTTCAAATTCACTGACCAGCGAATCCAGCTTATCGCCTTCTGCCGTCAGCATATAACGCTGCGGAGAAGCGATGATCTGTTGGTGTATTTCGGACAGGCTGCTGGCAAATTCAGCAATCGCATTCTTGCCATTTTCGCCGGTGTTGGCATCATCAAGTCGTTTGATGTAACGAATGGCTTCCAGGCCACCAAAGCGATGTGACAAAGCCGCTACCGGGCTCAGGCCACTGGCCGCAGCGGTCATAGCGAGGACATGGCCGTTACCGGTAACACTGCGTTCGCGGCGAGCACGTTGCTGGGAAATCAGCTCCTCAATACGATCATGTTCATCAAATCGAACAGAGTGAATGGTTTCGTGCATCAGCCCGGCAAGCTCACCGTTATTCCTGTTCAGCGCCTTGCCCATAAACAAATAATAAGCATTGGCGGCTTGAACATTATCGGTATGACCAAGAATACTCGACTGCGAATGAATGCCACCACTGACACTGGACTGACGTTCCTGCATTTTCAGGTAATCGTTGTCGCCACAGCCCAGTTCGGTCAGGCAGGACGAATAATAGGGAATCAGGTCGAGCTGTGCGTCAGTTAACGCTGGCATATCAATGGCAATTTCGTGATAGACCAGACCATTAGTGCCCTGCGCATAGAGCGTGGAATCAGCACCTGAAATTTTTCTGGGCAGAGATTCAGGAATAGACAGTTCAGCAGGTACATCCTCAAGGCCAACTTTCGGCAGTATTTCAGGATCATCCACCTGCGCCTGGCGCTGTGCGAGATCGGCGGCGCGCTTAATCACCAGCAGCTTGTCCTGTTCTGACATGGCGGCTTTCATTGTGGCAAGGCGGTGTTTTTCTGCCTGCTCTTTACGCTGGCTGAGTTGCGTGTCGGGACGCAGCGTCAGGCGCACACGATGCGGATTATCCAGCAAATATTTTTTAACCAGCTGCTTGATGAATTCAGGGTCTTTGATATCTTCACGCAGTGATTCAATCACCGGATCAAGATCAAGCAAAGCAGTAGGGTCGCTGCGGTGAATCGCTGCGGTTAAGCCACCCAGAATCAATTGCAGGCCATAAGGATAACCGTCACCACCAATTTCGCGCTGACTGATTTCAAGCTGGTGCAACACTGATTCAAGTTTGTCATGAGCCACGCCATTTTCGGCGACATCTTCCAGCACGCCCAGAACCAGTTTCTCAACCTCGACCGCGTGTTCAACTTCACTGCCTTCAAGACCGCAAACGAAACACATCTCGTAATTGGAATCTTCCAGTCCGCACAAAGGCGATGGTGCGGTACCGAGTTCTGTTTTTTCCAGAGCATAACGCAGTGGTGACGAACTGTTATCCAGCAACACCTGTGACAGCAGATTAGCCTTCATCATTTCATCGAGTGAAGTACACGGCCCCAGTAGCCACGACACAACATGATGGGTTTTCTGTTCAGTATCTTCATCGGCGGTTAAATCAAATGCATAAGCCTCTTCGACCGAAACAGGCGCCAGATATCTTTTCTCGGGATTAACCGCAATATGCACATCCAGTTTATCGAATTCGGCCAGCGCTTTTTCTTCGAAGACCGCCTGATGCTCGGCTGCAGTAATATCACCGAAGGTCATGAAGACCGCATTGCTGGGGTGATAATGCGTTTTGTGAAAGTCTTTCAATTGCTGATAAGTTAAATCAGGAATATCAGCCGGTTCGCCGCCACTATTGAAATGATAGGTCGTGCTCGGATAAAGGTACTTGCTCAGCGTCTGCCAGAGCACACTCACGGGCGAGCTCATTGCGCCTTTCATCTCATTGAAGACAACACCTTTGAAGATCAGATCAGATTCCGCATTATCCGGTTTGGCAAATTCAACACGATGACCTTCCTGCAGAAAATCCAGCTCATCCAGACGCGTGAAAAAAACAGCATCGAGATAGACATCGAGAAGATTTTTAAAATCTTTTTTGTTCTTGCTGGCAAACGGGTAAGCCGTCCAGTCACTGCTGGTGAAGGCATTCATGAATGTGTTCAATGAACGGCGGATCATCATGAAGAAAGGATCGCGCACCGGGTAATGTTTACTGCCACACAATGCAGTGTGCTCAAGAATATGCGCAACGCCGGTTGAATCCATGGGCACGGTTCTGAAACCCACCAGAAAAACATTCTCCGCATTTTCAGAAGCCAGGTGGTAATGAAGCGCTCCGGTTTTTTTGTGACGGTATTCTTCGACGGTAATATTCAGTGAATCAATCCGTCGTTGGCCAAGACTTTCAAATGCGTCATGACATTTCATTAATTCGGTCGCTGGCTTCTGGTTTGTTTGCATACTGCTCTCTGTTGCTTCTTTTAAAGACAATTAATTATTTTCGGGTTAACTTATAGGCGGTTTCGTATAAGGAACTAAGACCACGCTGCTGGAACCTTGGTTCATCAACAAGAATATCTTTGCCCAATAATTTATCGATTTTGAATGCTTCACCGTATAACTCATTGAGCTCATTTTCAGTCACAGAAAATGGTGGCCCATCCATTTCCTGTTGCGGGTAAGTCAGGGTAATCAGCAGGGTGCGCATACCTTCTGTCTGTAATTCCAGCATCTTTTTAAAATAATCCAGACGCATAGTTTCAGGCAGGGCGATCATTGAAGCTCGATCATAAATATCGGTAATACCTTCAAGATCGGCAGGTGCAAGATCAAAAAAATCACCATGCAGAATCTCGATACGACTTTGCCCTGTTTTTTCCTCAGAGACATATCGTATAAAGGGCTGCCCCGGCTCTACCCGATACTCAAGTTTGTGTTCCTGGAAAAAGTCTTTAATCGCGATATCACTGCACTCGATACCCAGTACCTGATAGCCATTTTGTGCCAGCCAGAGCATATCGAGCGATTTACCGCATAACGGTACGAATACTTTCAAGCTCTGCCGAGCCGCCAGCGCCGGGCCTTTCTCGCCATAAAAATAAGCGAGGTACGGGTTCAGAATGTCCTGATGAAATCCGGTTTCACCCTTTTGCCAGCGCTCTTCCCAGAAATCACGTTGCATGTTATTCCGGCTTCCAGATTCCAAACGCGCCTTCCTGGGGTGATTTTGGCTTATTGTCTGCTTCAACCTGTCTGACCACCTGCCCCATAAAACCAGTCAGGTCGGAGAGGAATTCCTGCTTATCCAGGCCGGACTGCGTCTGGTGCGCCAGCACAAAACCAGTGACTGCGGTTAAATACTGCATAAACAGCATGTCATTATTAGCTTCCGCATCATGCGCGACCACAACTTCCTGTAATTTAGCGACCAGTTCAGACGATAGTTGGATACCACTCATTTTTTGGATACTCGTGTTATATTAAAACAGTAAATTCTAATGGATTCTCACTAATTATTCTTGCTTAGATATGTACAAACTCTGTTTTTATGTCCCTGAAAACGTTGCGGATTTGGTCAAAACGGCGGTTTTTGAAGCCGGTGCGGGCAAAATCGGCGATTACGATTCCTGCTGCTGGCAAACACTGGGCACCGGCCAGTTCCGCCCCCTCGACAACAGCAATCCGTATATTGGCGAGAAAGGCCAGTTTGAAACGGTGACAGAATTAAAAGTTGAGATGGTGTGCGCCGATGAGCACATCAAAGCCGCGATCGCGGCATTAAAAAAGGCGCACCCTTATGAAGAGCCCGCCTATGATGTCTGGAAGCTGGAAGGTTTTTAAGTCGAAGAAAAAAACTGGAAATTACTAACGTATCCAGCCGCGCTCGCTGGCCGCAAGAAAATCCATCACCTGCTGAACTTCGACATGATCTTTGGCCAGTTCATTGGCTTTTTCAACCGCTTCCTTGTGTGAGCATTTGGATTTTACCAGCAGCTTGAACGTTTCCTGTAATGCCCGGATAGAGTCGGCACTATAGCCACGACGTTTGAGGCCTTCTTTATTGATACCAAAAGCACGGGCGCGGTTGCCGGCGATGGTGAAGAACGGCAGGATGTCGCGATCAATCGCGCTGGCAAAGCCTGAGAAGCTGTGCGCACCGATGCGGGTGAACTGGTGCACGGTTGAATAGCCGCCAAGGATGGCGTGATCTTCAATAATCACATGCCCGGCCAGCGCGACCGCGTTGGCAAGGATGATGTTATTGCCCAGACGACAATCGTGAGCGACGTGCGCCGAGACCATCAACAGATTATCGTTGCCGATTGAGGTGATGCCTTCATCATCAATGGTGCCACGATTCAGGTTGGCATATTCACGAATGGTATTACGATCACCAATTTCGAGCCGTGTGGGTTCACCTTTGTATTTCAGGTCTTGCGGCTGCTCACCGATCGAAGCAAACTGGAAGATGTGATTATCCTTGCCGATTTTGGTCGGGCCTTTGATCACGACATGCGATTCAATTACCGTACCCGAACCAATCTCGACATCAGCGCCGATGACACTGAATGGACCGATTGAAACATCATCTGCAATAACCGCAGAAGGATCTACAATGGCATGAGAATGAATCACCTGGACTTATCCTTTTTCCTTGGCCGCACACAGTAAATTAGCCGTGGTGACGATTTGACCATCAACACTGGCTTCGCAGCTAAATTTCCAGATGACTTTAGACTGACGTTCAACTTTGGCTTTCAGGGTCAGTTGATCACCAGGCACCACCTGGCGCTTAAAACGCACATCATCAACACCGACCAGCATGTAAAGTAAATCAGAGCTGGGTTCTTCACTCATGGTTCTGAAGCCAAGCAGGCCGGTGGCCTGAGCCAGCGCTTCAATAATCAATACGCCGGGCATAATCGGTGTCTCCGGGAAATGGCCGGTAAAAAATGGTTCGTTGACTGAAACATTTTTAATTGCGGTGAGGGTCTCGCCGGGCACACAATCGATCACACGGTCGATCAGCAAAAAAGGATACCGGTGCGGAAGGAAACGCCGAATCTCATCTATATACATTGCACTCACAATCTATCTCCAGTCTAATAATTTATTATTCAACAGATGTTTAATCGGCTGATTTGTTTGTTTTTTCCAGATTAGCCACACGCCGGGCCAGCTCATCGAGGCGACGAAAGCGCGCGCTATTTTTGCGCCAGTTTTCAGTGGTATCCATCGGCGTGCTGGATGAATAAGAACCTGATTGCGTAATTGAACGGGTCACCATGGTGCGGCCTGTAATAACGACATTATCGGCGATATTGAGGTGCTCAACAATACCGACCAAACCACCGATTAGACAACCACGGCCAATATGGGTGCTACCTGCGATCGCGGTTGATGATGAAATTACCGTGTTATCACCGATACTGACACCATGTGCAATCTGAATCTGGTTGTCGAGCTTAACGCCGTTACCGATAATGGTGTTTTCCAGCGCACCACGATCGATGGTTGTGTTGGCACCAATCTCGACGTTATTGCCAATGACTACGTTACCAATCTGAGGAATTTTCAAAAAAGTATCGCCATCCTTCACAAAACCAAAACCATCCGTACCCAGAACAACACCCGAATGGATAATACAGTCATCACCGATTTGGCAGCCGTAGCCCACTGTCACATTGGCGCTAATGCGGGTGTTCGAACCAATCACCACATCATTCTCAATGACGCAGCCAGCGCCAATCTGAGCGCCGGCACCAATGCTGACGCCCGCTGAAATAACCGCACCAGCCGCTATCGATGCCGTTTTATCTATACTCGCCAGACTGGAAACAACAGCATTCGGGCTGACACCTGCATCCGACTTTCTGGGTGGATACAGGAGATTGGCCACTTTGGCATAAACCAGTCTCGGGTTCTCCGTTACCAGCGCAGGCACAGGACACTTATCCAGGAGCTCAGCTTTTATGATCAGTGCCGACGCACTAGACGTAGACAGGTGTTCAGCATAGGCAGGGTTCGAGATAAAAGCTATATCACCCGACCCCGCTGAACTGATTTCAGCAATACCTTCAATCAGACAATCATCACCCTCAAGTTTTGAGCCTGTTTGTGTCGCTAGATCTGCTAACAGATAAGCCATGACTATTTTATCTTACTTCTTAAATGATTTTTTCATTTCAGCAAGCACAGTCTCGGTAATGTCTAGCTTTTCAGAGGCAAAAACCACGCCTTCACTAAGAATCAAATCATAATTATCTTTTTTGGCAATGTCGTTGATAATGTCACGCACAGACTTTTGCAGCACGGCCAGTTCCTGGCTACGCATGGTTGACACTTCCTGACTCAAGGTAGCTTCCATTTGCTTAAATGCCTGAACTTTTCCAATCAACTTGTCTTTGAGTTCGTTTAACTTGTCTTCGGTCATAACAAGCTCGTTACGCTTGTAATTTTCCTGCATGGTTTTTATTTCTTTTTCCATCGCCTGCAATTCATCTTTTTTGCCACCAAAGCGTTCCATCATAGCCGTATTAACAGCTTCAACCTGCGGTGCCTGAGTCAATAATTTTTCAACACTGACATAACCTATTTTAAGTTCACTGGCTGCCATTGCATTACTGCAAGTTGCCATTAAAAACAAAGTCGCTATTATTATTTTTTTCATTACTATCTCCTTAAAAGAAAGAACCTATACTAAATTGAAATACTCTTAATCTATCACCTTCAACATCATTCAAAGCCTTTGTCCAGCTAAAGCGCAAAGGCCCTATTGGAGCCAGCCAGACAAATGAAAGGCCAGCTGATGCACGCAACTCCTCAAATGCGAAACCATCCTTTGTAGAATTATAAGTCGGCTTCGAACTGAGGAAAACATTACCAAGGTCATAAAAAGCACTCAATCTTACCGAAGACGGCGCTTTTTCTACAAACGGTATTGGGAAAATAAAGTCTGCACCAGCCGTGACACGCATATTACCACCTGTCGGATCACCATAATCATCACGTGGCCCCAGAGAATTGGACTCAAAACCTCGAACAGTACGTAATCCGCCAGCAAAGTATCGCTCATAGAAGGGCAATGTATCAAGTTCCCCATAACCATTGCCATAAGCCAGGTTGGATCTTAATAACAAGGTCAAATCATCAGTCAAACCAAAATAAAATGAAGTCAGGTAAGAAAGCTTATAAAACTCCAGATCACTGCCCGGGGCTGACAGATCCAGCGCCACTGTCTGTGAACTACCCCTGGTCGCAAATACCGTTCTGTTACGAGTATCATAATTATAACTGGCGTTAAGCAATAGATTGTCATAACTATCACCATGCTCATTAACAAACGCACTAGCTTCAAGTGACGGATTTATACTCGATAAAAGCAACTCAACATGGCTCCATCCATAACCCAGACGTAATGTTGAAAATTCTGTCAAAGGAATACCATAATTAACATTGGCGCTATATGAATCAGTTTGGAAATCATTAATTTCCTCTTCTGCTGCATCCCTTTTAGCAAAGGATAAACCAATGGTACGACTGATACCATCAATAGTGTAATAAGGATCAGTAAATGAAATATTGTAAACTGTGTTCGCCGAATCAGTATTAATGTTTACAGCAAGACGTTGTCCTGTGCCCATAAGATTCTCTTGTGTCAGGCCTACATTAAACAGGAAGCCCTGTGTTTGCGAGAATCCTGCCCCGATATTAAAACTACCTGACAGCCGTTCCTCAACACTAACTTCAAGATCCACCATGTCATCAGTACCAGGAACCGGTTTGGTTTCAACTTCAACATTTTCCAGATAACTCAATCGTTGCAAACGAATTTTTGACCGCTCAAGTTTATCACTGGCGAGTATAGAGCCTTCCATTAAACGCATTTCACGTCTCAGTACTTCTTCATGCGTTCTGAAATTACCGTGAAAATTTATATTTCTTACCTGCGTTTTATTACCTGGCACTAATTGATAGGTAAGATCGATGGTTTTTTTGTTCTCATCAATTTCGGGAACAAGCTTAACTTTAGCAAAGGCATAACCTACTTTACCAAGTCGATCTTCCAGTTGCTTCTGCGTGGAGGTCATAAGTTTTCTGGAAAATATTTCATCTGGTTTAGTAAGAATCAATGCTTTTAGCACATCTTCATCAACCACCATCGGCCCGACCAACTTAACTTCTCCAATAGTATATTGTTCACCCTCTTCCAGATTGATGGTGATATAAATATCCTTTTTATCTGGCGTAATCGATACCTGGGTCGAGTCTGCAGTAAATTTGATATAACCACGATCAAGATAATAGGAACGTAATGCTTCAAGATCAGCGTTCAATTTGGGCTTTGAGTACTCATCTGAGTCTGAAAACACGGCAAACGAACCGGGAACTCCTAACTGCAACTCGTTAAGTAATATTTCATCGTCAAATTTTTCATTACCAATGATATTAATTTGTTTAATAAGGGCAATGCGTCCTTCGGATATTTTGATATCAATATCAACACGATTCTGATCAAGTTCGGTAATTTCAGTTTCAATACGAATACCATATTTCCCTTGACTAAAATAAACGCGCTCAAGTTCCTGTGTTAATTTTTCCAGTAAAGAACGGTTATATATGCGTCCTTGAACAATACCAATATCCTCAAGCGCTCCTTCCAGTGTCTTACTATCTATATCAGAATTCCCCGAAAATTTAACTTCAGAAATTGAAGGGCGCTCCTTAACTTTTACAATCAACGCATTACCGTCTCTGAACAGCTGAACATCTGCAAAAAAACCGGTTTTATATAATTCTTTAATGGAGAAGGCAATCTGTTTACTATCTAACGGATCACCCACCTGTACCGGTAAATAATTTAATAGCGTGCCATCTGGTAGACGTTCTAAACCTTCAATACGAATATCACTAACAACAAAGCCTTCCGATGACCATGAAAACCCGGATATTAATAATAAGTTGATGAGTAAGAAAACTCTGGGCAATAAAGATCTTAAATTAAACTGAACAGGCATCATTACATAAACCGCTGAAAATCATTATAGAAGGCAATAATCATTAATGCCCCAAGGATAGCTATACCTATTTGCTGGCCACGTAATTCAAAGGCCTCAGAAACGGGAGAGCCTTTTATAGCTTCGATCATATAAAAAAATAAATGCCCACCATCGAGCACAGGAATCGGTAACAAATTTAACACACCTAAACTCACCGAAATGATCGCTAAAAAACCTATAAACGTTGTTAGACCAATTTCTGCAGTAACACCCGCATATTTAGCAATCGTCACTGGCCCTGATATATTACTCAGCGAAGCCTCACCAACAATCATTTTCCAGATAACACGTAATGTGAGTTTTGACATATCCCATGTTTTAGCGATAGCCGCAGGGATGGCCTCAAACGCGCTATAGTCGATATCAATAAACAATTTATCTTTTAATTCTTTTGGTATTTCCTGATAAGCCCCGATAAAACCTTTATTTTCACCCTGCTTCTCTTTGATAGCGGGAATTACGATAATCGATATTTCCTGCTGACCACGTAGAATCACAAAATTGATTGGCTTGGCCTGACTGTGCTCAACTCGTTCAACCAGTTCATCCCAGTGTTTAATAGTGTAATCATCAAGCCTGAGCAATTGGTCGCCCTGCTGCAAACCTGCCTGTTCGGCAGGACCGCCTTCGATTACACCACCAATCACTGCAGGTAAATCTGGCCACCAGTGCCGAAAGCCCAATTCAGCCATGACATCAGATTCACGTTCAAGCAATTGAGTTGATGATAAATCAATCTGCCTGTTTTCAATCAGACCATCGGCATTTCTAACCTGCACATCTAGAGTGCCACCATCCAGCCCCTGATCTAATACCAGCATATGAAAATCAGACCATGATTTAACGACATCATCACCAACTTTCAACACTTCATCATTATTTTCAAAACCAGATAAAGCGGCTATTGATGCCTCTGCGGGAGCACCCAGTAATGCCCTTTCCACTGTAATACCCGATATAAAAACAATCCAATAAAGGACAACGGCAAGAATAAGGTTAAATAAGGGACCGGCAGCGACAATAGCCACACGAGTTAACAAAGGCTGTGTATTAAATGCATAAGGCCGCTCTTCCTCAGCCACTTCACCTTCACGCTCATCCAGCATCTTCACATAACCACCCAGAGGAATAGCCGCGATTATATATTCGATAGTCTTACCATTAACATCACGAGCCCATGTATACAAAGGTCTACCAAAGCCAATAGAAAAACGCAGCACTCTAACGCCCAGTTTACGTGCTACCCAATAATGCCCGAACTCGTGAATAGTCACCAGAATAGCGATGGCTACGATAAAAAATAAAAGATTATGCAAAATGCCCATATTTATAATTATTGTTTTCTGGCTATATATTGATTAACGATATCTCTTGCCTGATGGTCTACTACCAAAATGTGCTCAATAGTCGACACATCTTGATCGATAGCTACGTTTTCAAGTGTCTGCTCGATCAATACTGAAATATCTGTGTACGCGATCTTATTATCCAGAAATGCAGCTACAGCTATTTCATTAGCTGCATTTAAAACAATACTCGCAGCTCCACCCATGCGAATAGCTTCATAACATAAGCTCAGGCATGGAAAACGCTGAAAATCAGGTTTTTCAAATTCCAGTTTTGCGACCTCAAATATATCAAGAGGTTCCACGCCTGAAAAAATACGATCAGGGAATGCCAGCGCGTGTGCAATTGGAGTTCTCATATCTGGATTACCCAGCTGCGCCAGCACCGAGCCATCCGCATAGGAAACCATCGAATGAATCACACTCTGTGGATGCACAATAACTTCGATATCATCGACTGCAACAGCGAATAACCAGTGCGCTTCAATGACCTCCAGACCTTTATTCATCATGGTGGCAGAATCAACCGAAATTTTTGGGCCCATATCCCAATTAGGATGATTAATGGCCTGCTTCGGTGTGACCATAGCTAACTGTTCTTTTGTGAAAGTACGGAATGGGCCACCACTCGCAGTCAGTAAAATCTTATTAATACCTGACTTGTTTATAGCTCTGTCACTGACCGAAGGTAAACACTGAAAAATAGCATTATGTTCACTATCGACTGGCAGCAATTCTGCGTGGTGTTTTGCCACCGCATCCATAAATAACTGTCCAGACATCACCAGCGCTTCCTTATTTGCCAGTAAGATACGTTTACCGGCTTTGGCCGCTGACAGACTGGGTAGCAGACCTGCTGCTCCCACTATTCCGGCCACCACGGTATCAACATCATCAAGACTGGCCACCTGGCACAAGCCCTGTACACCGGATAACACTTGCGTATCCGAACCTTGCTGACGTAGTACATCATGTAAGCGCTGCGCCGCTGATTCATCACACATGACCGCATAGCGCGGGCGCCACTGCTGGCATTGTAATGCCATGGTATCTACATCGGAGTTCGCGGTCAGCGCTCTGACTTCATACTGTTCAGTATGTCGCGAGATGACATCCAGTGTGCTCTTGCCAATGCTGCCCGTTGAGCCAAGGATGGTGACAACTCTGGACACTAGTGCAAGCCTTTAACAGGCTCGATCAACCAGTCGAACATCACGACAAAGACCGGCATGACCGCGAGTACACTATCAACGCGGTCAAGTATGCCACCATGACCTGGCAAAATATTACCGCTGTCTTTTACACCTGCTTCGCGTTTCAGAAAACTTTCATACAAATCACCGACAACAGAAATAATTGTCAGCATCAGCGACAGGCCTAATAACATTAATAACTGCCTGACCGGCAGGTCGAAATAATATGCCGCTAATAGCGCATAAACTCCCACTGCCAACAAAGCACCGAATAATCCTTCACGCGTTTTTCCCGGGCTTATATTAGGCGCCAGTTTAGTTTTGCCCAATTTCTTGCCGCTGAAATAAGCGCCACTATCAGCGATCCAGACTAGCATTAAACTATACAACAGCCATTCTGCACCACGATCCATGCTGTGAATCATGTACATCGCAACGATTGTTGATGGCACGACTAATAGAGAAACCAGTAATTTTTGCGGTGAAAGGACCAATGCTTTCAGCTGTGGCTGCGCCGATTTTAGAAACAGCAGAACAGCAAACCACCAGCCGGTAGCTAGCAACAACAGAAAATAAATATACTGCGACAGATATTCAATACAAAACCAGGAGAACACGCTCACCAGCAGTGCAAATGCGAACTGCCATACTCTAGCTGTAACGCCACTGAGACGTGCCCATTCGAAACCGCAAACCAGAGCAAGCAGCAATAAAACATAGGTCAGAGCTGATGTAGGTTGGGTAAGTATCAACCAGATGACAGCCAGTGCTAGCGGGATTGCAGTCAGTATGCGTTGTAATAACATTTATTTAACCGCTGTCTTCTTATTTTCTATCTGGGCGGGTGTCTGGCCGAAACGACGTTGACGTGTGCCATACCATGCAATTGCTTCCTGCAGCGAAACATCATTAAAATCCGGCCACAGTGTATCGGTAAAATATAGCTCGGTGTATGCCAGCTGCCACAACAGGAAATTGCTAATACGACGCTCGCCGCCGGTTCTGATAAAAAGGTCAATCTCAGGCAGTTTCGCCAGACACATTTCTTCTGATAACAACGACTCATCAATCTCATCTACAGACAAATTTTCCGAAGACACTTTATGCGCAACACGCTTGCAGGCCTCGGTGATATCCCAACGTCCACCATAGTTTGCCGCAATCGTTAAAGCCAGGCCTGTATTATTTTCTGTTTGAAGCTCCGTTTCATTGATCACCACTTGCAGCTCCTCAGGGAACGAGGATCGATCACCAATGAACCTGACGCAAACATTCTGTTGCTTCAGCTTTTTCATTTCGCTTTTGAGTGTCGAAATAAATATCGACATCAGCGCATCCACTTCCTTTTTGGGCCTGTTCCAGTTTTCACTGCTGAAAGCGAAAACCGTTAAGGCCTCTATGCCGCGCTGATGACAGTTTTCGACAATAGCCCGGGTAGCGCTAACACCCGCACGATGTCCGGCGGATCTTGGTAAGAATCGTTTTTTTGCCCAGCGACCGTTACCGTCCATGACGACAGCAACATGTTTGGGAATTGAGGGAGTATGATCGCTTTCGCTCATCAGTAACACTTTAGAAATAAGCTCGCTCTACACTGCCATCAATTCGACTTCTTTCTTAGCCAGCACTTCATCAATTTTAGTGATGTAGCTATCAGTCAACTTCTGCACCTTGTCTTCTGCCTGCCTGGCCTGGTCTTCAGTGATCTCTTTTTCCTTGAGCAGATCTTTAAAGTCACCATTCGCATCACGGCGAATATTTCTGATGGCGATGCGGCCATTCTCGGCTTCGTTTCTAACCACGCGTACTAGCTCATGACGACGCTGTTCAGTCAGCTGCGGCATAGGGATTCGAATAACCGTTCCTGCTGTGGCCGGATTTAAACCTAAATCAGATTTCATAATCGCCTTTTCAATCGCTTTCACCATATCTTTTTCCCATGGTGTAATCGACAATGTCCTGGCATCCTCGACCGATACATTAGCCACCTGCGACAACGGCGTTGCTGCACCGTAATACTCAACGGTCAGGTGATCCAGCAAACTGGGATGCGCACGACCCGTACGAATTTTTGTTAATTCAGTGCGCAAAGACTCCACACTCTTACCCATACGTGTTTCTGCATCTTCAATAATCTCATCGATCATTTACTCTCTCCCATAACAACTTCAGTCCCTATCGACTGATTTCTCAAAGCTTCAGGCAAAGCGCCTTCATCATTTAAATTAAATATACGTAGTGGTAGATTATTATCGCGACATAAAACAACAGCCGTTGCATCCATAACTTTCAGGTCTTTTTCCAGAACCTCATCAAAGCTTAAGCGCTCATAGCGTTTGGCATCCGGATTCTTCATAGGATCAGAATCAAATACACCATTAACCTTGGTCGCTTTCATGATGACATCAGCTTTTATTTCAACAGCACGCAAGCAGCCTGCGGTATCAGTGGTAAAAAATGGATTACCTGTACCTGCCGCGAAGATAACCACACGCGAATTTTCCAGATGCGCGATCGCATCACGTTGTGTGTATTCTTCACAGATGCGATGCATACTCAGTGCCGACATCACCGTGGTTGGCTGACCAATCTTTTCCAGCGCATCCTGCATGGCCAGGCTGTTCATCACCGTTGCCAGCATGCCCATACTGTCGCCGGTAACACGATTCATACCTGACTCAGCTAAACCAGCACCACGAAAGATGTTACCGCCGCCGATAACAATGCCAACCTCAACACCCATGGCAACTACTTCAGCGATCTCTTTAGCAACACGGTTAATCATGGCTGGATCAATACCATAATCCATCTCGCCCATCAGAGCTTCGCCACTAAGTTTGATTAACACTCTTTTATATAAGATCGATTTTGACGTCATAACACTACCAAATGGATTACATAAAAAACCGGGAAATTTGACCCGGTTTTTTATTTTTTACATGATTACCTGAATTACTTGGCGCCCACTTGTGCCATGACTTCCTCGGCAAAGTTTTCCTGCTTCTTCTCGATGCCTTCACCTACTTCGTATCGAATAAAGCGAGTTACTTTTGCACCGGCATCAGCCAGTAGAGCACCTACGGTCTTATCAGGATCTTTCACAAATGGCTGACCGACTAAAGTAATCTCAGCCAGGTACTTACGTACACGACCTTCCAGCATTTTTTCAACGATATCGGCGGGCTTGCCACTTTCCAGCGCCTGAGCACGAAGAATCTCTTTTTCCTTCTCAAGCACATCAGCAGAAACTTCTGATTCTGATACAAAAGCAGGATTACTTGCCGCAATATGCATGGCGATGTCTTTAATCAGATCATCATTACCATTTTCCATTTCAACTAGTACACTCATACGGACACCGTGTGCATAGCTGCCAAACGAACCATTTTCAGTTGCCAGTAACTCGAAGCGGCGAACCTGAATGTTCTCACCGATTTTTGCCACCATTGCCTGACGGGTTTCTTCGACAGTTGCAGCACCACCAGCCAATGGCAATGCGAGCAATTCTTCAACTGACTTTGGCTTGCTCGCCAGACCAGTTTTTGCTACCGCTGTAACAAATGACATAAAGTCATCGCCACCTGATACGAAATCAGTTTCGCAGTTAATCTCAAGAATAATGGCATTTTTGCCGTCTTCACTGATCTCGATTGCGACACGACCTTCGGCAGCAATTCGACCTGATTTTTTGTCAGCCTTGGCAAGACCGGACTTGCGCATATTTTCGATTGCTACATCGATATCACCGTCTGTTTCCTGTAGTGCTTTTTTACACTCCATCATGCCTGAGCCGGTACGCTCACGCAGTTCTTTAACCATAGCAGCTGTAATCTGCATCATTTCACCTCTTTAGAAAATATTAATTAGTCCTGGATTCAAATAAGTAAGTAATTACTTATTCAGCATCCTTTGCAGCGGCTTTTTTCTTAGGAGCTGCTTTCTTTTTAGGTGCTGCTTTTTTCTTGGGTGCTGCTTTCTTCTCCTCAGTAGCAGCTTCTACTGCAACTTCAGCAGATGTTTCTTCAGCTTCAGCAACTTTAGGCGCTGCTTTTTTCTTCTTAACAGCAATGTTAGATGGTTTTTCTTTAGCTGGCTCTTCAGCTCTCTGGATCACTGCTGCTGCACGGCCTTCGATAACAGCATCAGCCACACCCTGTGTGTATAAGCGAAGCGCTTTGATGGCGTCATCATTGCCAGGAATAATGTAATCGATACCATCAGGTGAATTATTTGAATCAACAATACCAAATACTGGGATGCCCAGCGTTCTCGCTTCCATGACAGCAATATCTTCATGGCCTACATCGATAACGAAAATCGCATCGGGTAAACCTTTCATGTTCTTAATGCCGCCGAGAATTTTTTCTTTCTTTTCCATTTCGCGCGTCAGGCCCAGTGCTTCTTTCTTGATCAAACGATCAAAAGAACCATTGGTTGACATTTCTTCCAGTTCGATCAGACGCTGAATTGACTGACGAATAGTGGCAAAGTTGGTCAACATGCCGCCCAACCAGCGATGATTGACATAAGGCATACCACAACGTGTCGCTTCTTCGCCAACGATCTGGCGTGCTGCACGTTTGGTACCAACAAAAAGGATGGTGCCTCGATTTGATGCAATCTTGCCCAAAGCATTAACCGCATCGTTATACATGGGTAATGTTTTCTCAAGATTGATAATATGGATCTTGTTACGTGCACCAAAAATGAACTCTGCCATTTTTGGATTCCAGAAACGAGTTTGGTGACCGAAATGAACGCCTGCTTCAAGCATAAGGCGCATAGATACATTAGACATAATTGTTCCTATAAAGGGTTAAGCCTCTATATACCCCATGAAATAACCGTTTATTAAGACGGCACCCAATTACATGTGACGGTATATGTGAGAAGTAAAATTAGATATAGTCTGCCCATGGGCAGTCACTCTATCCGGTTATGGCTCAAGGAAAGCTTGAGCGCGGCGGCTTTATACCATATTGAAGACTAAGAAACAACATTTGATGGCATGTTAAACATGGCCTAATTTAACCCTAACAACTTGATTAACAAAGAAAAATACCGTGTCCATACTGATAAAAAATAAACAGGAAATTGAAAAAATGCGCGTTGCCGGCCGATTAGCAGGTGAAGTCCTGCAAATGATTCGCCCCCATGTTCAGACCGGCATCACCACTGATGAGCTTGATAAAATTTGCCATGACTACATCGTTAATGTACAAAAAGCGATTCCAGCCCCTCTGAACTATCATGGATTCCCGAAATCCATCTGCACATCAGTTAACCATCAAGTCTGCCATGGTATCCCAAGCGATAAAAAATTAAAAAAGGGTGACATTGTTAATATTGATATCACCATCATCAAAGATGGCTATCACGGTGACACCAGTAAAATGTTTTTCATTGGCGAACCACCCATCAAGGCCATCCGCGTTTCTGAGGTATCTCTAGAATGCCTCAGACTGGGTATAGCGCAAGTTAAACCCGGTGCTCATCTGGGTGATATTGGACATGTAATTCAGCAATACGCAGAATCACACAATTGCTCGGTGGTCAGAGAATACTGTGGCCATGGTATCGGCCTGGGTTTTCATGAAGATCCACAGATTCTGCACTATGGTAAAGCCGGTACTGGAGCGATAATGGAGCCCGGTATGATATTCACCATTGAACCGATGATTAATGCCGGTAAACGTCATGTGAAATTACTCAGTGATGACTGGACCGTAGTCACCAAAGATCATAGCCCTTCAGCGCAATGGGAACACACCATACTGGTAACAGAAACAGGCCATGAAGTTCTGACACAATGCCCCGGCGACGAGATTTAGTTTTATTATCGCTAATATCATGTTCAACAATCAACACAAGCCAGATCATGACATCGAACAATTACTTGATCTAGGCGAGCTCGAACAAGCATTTTCTGATAACAGCCGAGATATTATCAAGCCTCTAAAAAAAGCTGTTATACAAATTAATGACGGTTTAAAAAATCTGTATCAGTCTGGCTGTGATGCAGAAGTCATTGTTTATGGTCGCTCACACCTGATTGACCGTTTACTAATTACTGTATTTAAATATTTATTCCAGCATATTAAACAAAAAGTGTCTTTAATTGCGGTTGGCGGTTACGGACGCGGTGAACTGCACCCAGCATCTGACATCGACTTAATGCTGCTATTAGATGAAAATGAAAATGAAGAAACCAAAGATGCACTCGAACGATACCTGACTTTGTTATGGGACAGTCGTCTTGAAATCGGGCACAGCGTACGCACACTCGACGAGTGTGTTACTGAAGCAGAAAAAGACATTACCGTTGTTACTAACATCATGGAAGCGCGGTTACTCTGTGGTGACCAGCCACTATTCATAAAAATGAAATCACGCACGGGTCCGAATGCAATATGGGACAATCAGTCCTATTTTCAGGCCAAATTAGAGGAACAGGTACAACGCAGTGGCAAGTTTAATGACACCGCCTACAGTCTGGAACCCAATATTAAAGAAAGCCGTGGTGGCCTGCGCGATATACAAATGATCGGCTGGGTCGCCAAACGTCATTTCAATGCCGACAACATGTATGATCTTGTCGAAAAAAATTTCATCCGACAGGATGAATTAAACACGCTGCTCAAAGGTCAACACCTGCTATGGAAAATTCGCTGTAGCCTGCACTATCTGGCCGGACGACGTGAAGATCGATTGCTGTTTGATTATCAACGTGATCTGGCCGAAGAATTTGGCTTTAGAAATGACACAAACAACAGAAATAACCAGGCCATCGAACAGTTCATGCAGCAGTATTACCGCACTGTCATGGAACTGGAGCGACTCAACGAAATGCTGTTGCAATTATTCAGGGAGGCGATTCTTTACGCCGATGAAGTCTGCGAACCTGAGGTTATCAACGATTCATTTCAAACCCGTCACGGCTATCTGGAAATTCGTCAGGCCAATCTTTTTATTGAACAACCCATCGCTTTGCTGGAACTGTTTTATATCATGCAGCAGCACCCTGATATTCAGGGCGTCAGGGCTGAGACCATTCGATCAATCCGTAAACATAAATATCTGATTGATGATAATTTTAGATCGTCGACAAAAGCAAAAAAATTATTTCTGAAAATCATCAGCCATCATCGTGGCGTCACCCACGAGCTGCGCAGAATGAACCGCTATGGCATTCTCGCTGCCTACATTCCGGCCTTTGCATCCATCGTCGGGCGTATGCAGTATGATTTGTTCCACGCTTATACGGTCGACCAACACACATTATTCCTGATCAGAAATTTACGTCGTTTTTCTGTGCCCGAATTCTGTCATGAATTCCCTCTCGCTAGCGGTATCTTCCACCATTTAAACAAACCGGAGCTGCTTTATCTGGCCGGCTTGTTTCATGACATCGCCAAAGGCCGTCAAGGTGATCATGCGGTTCTTGGCGCAGAAGATGCACTTGAGTTCTGTATCAGCCACAACATGGACACCAACGATGCTGAGCTGGTCAGCTGGTTAGTGCGCAGCCATCTGGACATGTCGATGACCGCACAACGTAAAGACATTAGCGACCCCGATATTATCCTGGCATTTGCCGAAAATGTCCGCACGCTGTTACGGCTGGATTATCTTTATCTGCTGACCATCTCTGACATTCGCGCCACCAATCCAAACCAGTGGAACAGCTGGAAAGATAATTTACTGATTGAGCTATATAATAAAACAGCAGCACTGTTACAGCAGGGTCTTGAGTCAAAGACCGACAGGCTGGAAAATATCCAGCTCAACCAGACCGATGCACTGCGCATGCTTGACCATAAAGGCATCAGCTCCTATCAGGCGCACGCTATCTGGAAAAATCTCAATGATGAATATTTCCTTCGGCACACACCCGGAGAAATTGTCTGGCACACCCAGCTTATTTTTAACAACAGAAACAGCAAATATCCATTAGTCAAAACACGCACCAACAACCAGTCTGACAGTCTCGATCTTTTTATATACACACCATCAAAGGAAGGTATTTTCGCCACGGCCGTCAGCACGGTTGGCAGCTTGGGGCTCAATATTGTCAGCGCAGAAGTCGTCAACTGCAAAAATGACTATGCACTGGAAACATTCAAAATTATTTCCGACAATTACACGCTGGAAGTGCTCGAGCATAGTGTTATCGAAATGATCCCGAATCTTTGTGAAAGACTGGCCAGCGACAAAAGCGAACTGGCCGAGATCAGTTTGTCGATGCCAAGAACACACAAGCATTTTGATGTCCCCACTAGCATTAGCTTCGAAGAAACTAACGATCCAAATACGATCCGCATTCATATCGACACGGTTGATCGTCCGGGCGTGCTGGCGACCATTGCCAAGGCATTTATCGATTGCGACATAGACATCCTTAGTGCGAAGATATCAACCGCAGGCGAAAAAGCTATTGACTACTTTGATATCCGGCACAAAGGGACCAACATGCGTCTCAGCGATAATGAACAACAACAATTAAAGTCCACCTTACTGAGCTACTTATAACAACAATATGTCTGACACACTTGATCTCGCCAAAACCCTGATTTCAATCGATTCGATTACGCCTGATGACAAAGGCTGTCAAAAAATGATTGCCGATTATTTGCAGCCACTAGGCTTCAATATCGAACACATGAAATTCGGCGATGTCGACAACCTCTGGGCTCGCTATGGCACAGAAGCACCACTGTTTGTTTTTGCCGGCCACACCGATGTTGTACCCACCGGTCCGATTGAACGCTGGTCGCATCCACCTTTTCAGCCCACACTGGTCGGCGATACGCTCTACGGACGTGGCGTAGCGGATATGAAAAGCAGTATTGCCGCTATGATGGTAGCGTGCAAAGCCCTGATCGAGTCTGGTACAGCCATCAAAGGCTCGATCGGCTTTTTAATCACCAGTGACGAAGAAGGTCCGGCGCTGGATGGCACTGTCCGCGTTATTGAGACACTGGAAGCGCGCAATGAAAAAATAGACTGGTGCCTGGTCGGCGAACCTTCGAGCACAGATACGGTGGGCGACGTGATTAAAAACGGCCGCCGTGGTTCCATATCGGGTACGCTCACCATCCATGGTCAGCAGGGACATATTGCTTACCCGCATCTGGCCGTCAATCCAATCCATCTGTTCTCACCGGCACTCAACGATTTAGTCACCGAGCACTGGGACAAAGGTAATGAATTCTTCCCGCCCACCAGCTTCCAGATCTCAAACATCAATGCAGGCACGGGCGCCACTAATGTTATTCCCGGCGATCTGGAAGTGCTGTTCAATCTACGCTTTTCCACCGCGCTCACTGACGCCGAAATCCAGAATCGTATCGAGAGCATATTAAATAAACATCAGCTTGATTACACGCTGGACTGGACAATCTCCGGCCAGGCTTTTCTCACCCCACGCGGCCAACTGGTTGATGCCGTTCAGGATGCCATTAGTAACGTGTGTAATATTGAAACTGAATTATCCACGGCCGGCGGCACATCCGATGGACGCTTCATCGCACCGACGGGGGCGCAGGTTATTGAAGTCGGCCCGGTAAATAAAAGCATTCATCAAATTGATGAAAATATTAATATCAATGATCTGGAAAAACTAACCGAAATTTATCAGCACATTCTGGTTAAATTACTGACCTAAAAAAAACTATTCAGGAGTTACACATGAACCTCGAAAAAGTCGTATTCAGCTTTTTTATGATATTAGCCCTGACACTCAACTTCGGCTTTTTTTACGGTGACGTTGTCGACCCCGATCATCATAATATCTATGAATTATTTGCGGTCATCGTTATTAACCTGATTGCTACCGTCCTAAAATTTGGCGACCGTTCTCAAATGGGTGCAATGTTACTGGCAACCAGCCTGGTCGCTGTAGTGCAATTAATTTCTGCTTCAGTAGTCTGGACTTTTGCTGTCCATATCCAGCAAATTGGTCTGACGCCCACGGTTATGGCAACTATTGTTTCGCTCAGTGGCGGTGCTTTTTTAGCTAATATTATCTCTGTTATTCTATTGATGATTGAAGCCGCCATGCTCCGTCGTTAAAGGAAAAAACCGATGAATACGGTTACATTAATAATACTTCGGCGCATGCGTACGCCGATTTTATTATTGATTGGTGTATACAGCATTACAATTCTAGGCATGGTACTGATTCCTGGTGTTGACGATCAGGGTAACGTCTGGCACATGAGTTTTTTTCATGCCTTCTATTTTGTTAGTTATACCGCGACTACCATTGGTTTTGGTGAAATTCCTTATGCACTGACTGATGCGCAACGTCTATGGGCACTGATAACAGTCTACTCTACCGTCATCGCCTGGTTTTATGCACTAGGGAAAATCCTTGGCCTCATACAAAACAAAGCCTTTCAGAATGCGGTTGCTACCAATAAATTCAAAAATGATATTAAAGCCATACATCAACCTTTCTATCTCATTTGTGGTTTTGGCGAAACCGGCAAAGCTGTAGTTAACTCCCTCACCGAGGAACATTACCGCACTGTTGTCGTCGAAAAAGATGAAAAAAATCTTAATCAGTTAAATCTTGATGAACTCAAGGAATATGTCCCCAGTATCATCGGTGATGCATCAGAGCCGAACATATTAGAGCTGGCCGGCATTCAGCACAAAATGTGTCAGGGCGTCATTGCAGTTACCGCCTCTGATGAAACCAACTTAAAAATTGCGATCACAAGCAAACTATTACACCCCGAAATAAAAGTTGCCTGCAGGTCAGAATTCAAAGATGTCGAAGAAAATATGCTGTCGTTCGGCACAGATCATATCGTCAATCCGTTTGAGAGTTTTGCTGATATATTCTCTATGCTGATACATTCACCTTCTCTGTATCTCATCTATGACTGGCTAACTGGTGCGCCCAATACAAAACTCAGCGAACCTATCTATATCAATAAAGGCCCATGGATACTTTGTGGTTATGGTCGATTCGGCTGCGAACTATATAAACATCTAAAAACTAAAAACTTACCTACAGTTATCATTGACCCCGACGAAAATCTTAAAGAAGCATTTGATCAGAAAAGAGAAGATAGCCCTTTTATCGTTGGCACTGGAACCGATCACAAAACATTAAATAAAGCTGGCGTTGTTAGTGCTGCAGGCATCATTGCAGGTTCGGATAATGATTCTAATAATTTGTCCATCATCATGACTGCACTTGAAATCAATCCCAATATTTTCGTCATCGCCAGACAAAATAAATGGAACAATCACATTCTTTATTCCTCATTTGACAAACAAAATAAAGTTGAAGACGACCCTACTACCTGTCTAATAATGCACCCACGGGAAATTATTGCCAGAAAAATTCGATCTTATTTCCTCACTCCATTGCTGGATAATTTTTTAAACCTTGCCAGACAACAGGATAATGAATGGTCAAATATAACCATCAGCAGGCTCAGTGCAATTGCAGGGGAGTCAAGACCACATGTCTGGTCTATACGTATAGATAAATTATCTGCTCCCACCATCGAGCAGGCTTTAAGATTTGGCCGCACCATGAAAATCGAACACCTGATCCAGGATCCGGGTAATCGTCAATCTAAACTTCGCTGTGTTCCTTTGCTACTAATTCGCGACAATAAAGAACAACTATTGCCTAACGATGATATTGATATAGAAATGAATGATAGAATATTATTCTGTGGTACTCATGACGTTAAAAGAAATATGAACTGGACACTCAATGTTATGCGCAGCCTTAACTATGTAATGAGCTTTGAAGATGAACCCGAATCGTATATCTGGCGGCTTTTTTATCGTTACCGAAACAAATTAGAGCGACGCCATAATCGTTAAGCAGGGACATTTTGGATCAACACCATGCTTCAGGAAATGCAAAGCATGGTAAATCAATGTAATATTCGCACCTAATTCAAGTCCCGGTAGCTCAGCAGGATAGAGCGTCCCCCTCCTAAGGGGAAGGCCAGAGGTTCGAATCCTCTCCGGGACGCCATTGATTCATACAATCCACTAGCAAAGGTATAGCTCATGTCTAAAACAATTATCCTTGAAACCTCCAAAGGTAATATCACTGTCGAACTTAATGAAGAAAAAGCACCTGCAACGGTCTCTAATTTCATGAAATATGTTAACGATGAATTCTTTAATGGCACTATATTTCATCGTGTTATACCAAACTTCATGATCCAGGGTGGTGGATTCATGCCGGGCATGGTGCAGAAAATGACTGAAAACCCGGTCAAAAATGAGGCAGATAACGGCCTTTGCAATGTCCGTGGCAGTATTGCGATGGCCAGAACTAGTGACCCACACTCAGCCACTGCTCAGTTCTTTATCAATCACAAAGACAATGGCTTTCTTGACCACACTGCGCCAACAGGACAAGGCTGGGGCTACTGCGTATTTGGTATGGTCACAGATGGTATGGATATTGTTGATGCCATCGCTAGCGTAGCAACAAGCAATCAGGGTGGTCATGGTGATGTACCGAAAGAAACAATCACTATTGAAAAAGTGACAGCAGCTTAATCGGCTTACATGCGTGACTGGTTATTTATATCTGATCTGCATCTCGATCCTGATCGTCCAGAAATCGTTCATCTTTTTGAGCGATTTATCGATGAAATAGCCATTCACGCTGAAAGACTTTATATCCTCGGTGATTTTCTTGAATATTGGCTTGGCGATGATGACAAAGCCACTGGCCTGGATGCCGCATTTAAATCACTAAAAAAATTATCTGATTGTGGCACTGATGTTTTTTTCATGGCCGGTAATCGTGATTTTCTGGTCGGTGAAACACTGGCGCGAAAATGCGGTTTTAAAATCATTGATGAACCCTTCATAGAAATCATCAATGGTAAGGCAGCGCTTTTAATGCATGGTGACACTCTCTGCACTGATGATGTTGCCTATCAATCATTTAGAACCATGGTCAGAAATAAAGCATGGCAGGATGAAATACTCGCTAAATCACTCGAAGAACGCCAGCAACTTGCCCGCTCATTCCGCAAACAGAGTGGACAAGCTAATGCAAAAAAAGACTATGAAATCATGGATGTGAATCAGGAGACCGTAATAACCACCATGCAGCAGCACTCAGTCAATCTATTAATCCATGGCCATACACACCGTAAAGCTATACATCATTTCAAAATAAACAACCAGCCTGCAAAGCGTATAGTCCTGGGTGACTGGCATGAAAAAGGCAGCTATTTGCGTATAAGTAAACAATCAGAGCCTGAACTTATTAGCTTTGAGTAATTAATCCAGAGAATATTTCTGATAGGTTTGTTCTAATTGAAATATTTCAGGATCAATTTTTATCTTCTTGTAAGACAACAATAATCGACTTTTTCCATTGCTATGCCACTCCTGTATCGGCAGGCCCTTATGATAATAATCGCCATCATTAAAAACCTGGTCGTATAAATAACAAGTACTCTGATATTCTTTGGGTGTCGCATCTAACAAATGTGATTGCTGCCCTGCCAACATTTTTTGATACGACATAAGTATATTCGATACCTCCGGCAACAAACCTTCTGCCAGTTTAATATCGAGACATTTCTGTTTATCTACAGCAGAAGAAGTTGCACGATATAAATAAATGGATTTACCAGTAATTGTTGGTGCATCTGGAATAATATAATAATCAACAGTAATAGCTCCAGTAAAATCCGGTTTTTTATACTGATACTCAGGAACAACCAATACTGACTTATCATTATGTGCCACACTATAAACTAGGTGCTGATTATCATCATAAACAACGTAACCACTTGAATCACCCAACTGATCAATTCGAAGATAGTGTTCTGTTACGATGAATTTAACCTGATAAGAATCAGTACCTGGTTCCCGTTCTTCATATATAAGTTCGTATGCATCAACACTATTGACTGCATTTGCTATGTTGATGCCAAAATAAATAAAACAAAAAAACAAAAAATAATTTACTTTATTCATAATTAACAATTATCTCGTATGCCTGTTTCTGGCAGCAAGCTCAATTAATTCCTTTTTTGAAAACCCGGCTTCCATCCTTGCTTCTTCATTTAACGAATCAAACATTGATTCTTCCATATACACATCCAGTAATTGGTGAAAAGTTTCTGAAGATGGAAGTGAGCGTTGCTGACATAATTTTTTAAACCAGTAACTACCTCTTTCAACATGACCAATCTCATCGCGCTGAATCACATTTAGAATATTAACTAATTCCTGTTCACCTATACTTTTAAACTTTTTGATCATCCCTGGTGTTACGTCTAAACCACGTGCTTCTAGAACTCGTGGCACCAATGCCATTCTCACCATAACATCATGATCTGTTTTAAGAGCCATTTCCCATAACCCATTATGCGAATCAAAAGCACCATAAAAAGACCCCTTTGAATGCATAAATTCTTCCAGCAAGGAAAAATGTAAGGCTTCTTCAACAGCAATATTAAGCCAGTCGGTATAATACTGTTCTGGCATGTCTCTGAATCGATACACAGCATCGAGTGCCAAATTGATAGCATTAAATTCTATGTGTGTTATCGCATGCACCAATTTTAGGCGTGCTGCTTCAGAATTAAAACCGCGTTTTGGTACTTCTCTCGGATTAATCAGTTTGGGTAATTCCGGCCGGCCGGGTTCGACAACAGGTTTCACCTCATTCAAAGAACATTGACTGAGCCGCCCAGCTAGCCATTGCTCATTTAAATTGCGAACCTGTTGAATTTTTTCATCTGGCTGCTCAACAAGAAGGCATGCTAAGGCCGCATCAAACAAGTTTAGGTTTTCATTATTCATCGCAACTAGTTTAACAACTACGGAGCAAAAAAAAGACCTGCAATGCAGGCCTTTTTTCTCAACAATTGAACTGGTGATTATTCGGTAACGATATTACCGGTGTTTTTGTGCAGAATACTCTCACCGATGCCTTTTACGTTCATCAGATCTTCAGCCGATTTGAAAGGCCCATTGGCCTCACGATAAGCCACAATAGCCTCTGCCTTTTTCTCGCCAACACCGACAAGTTCAGTCGATAGAGTCGCCACATCGGCTTTGTTAATGTTGACCTGTGCTGCAAATACAGAGGCAGAGATTGAAAGGAATGCAGATAGTAATAAGGATTGAATGATTTTCATCATAACGCTTCCCTGTGTTAGTTGATAGAGCGCTCAAACTATCACGGCGTATTTTGTTATGCAAGCTTTATATCTGTGCATTTATTTCCTGTAAGACCCGAACCGGGTCTTCTGCTTGCGTCACCGGTCGGCCAATAACAAGATAATCAGAACCATTATCAATTGCTTGCCTCGGTGTCATAATACGATTCTGATCATCGGCACTGGTATTCTCAGGTCGAATACCCGGTGTCACCAGCAAAAAATCATTACCGCATTGCTGCTTCAGTATCGATGCTTCCTGAGCAGAACAGACAACACCATCAAGCCCGACGCATTTTGCCATATTCGCCAGACGTTTAACAAAATCTGCCGGGGTCTGATTAATTCCCAGTGCTTGTAGCTCTTTTTCACCGCTACTGGTTAACAAAGTGACGGCAATCAATAAAGGCGCGTCCTTATACGACAGTACATTACGCGCAGCCTCCATCATGGCCGAACCACCCATACTATGCACATTCATCATCCAGACGCCCAGTTCAGCCGCTGATTCACAAGCTTTGGCTACCGTAGTAGGAATATCATGAAATTTCAGATCCAGGAAAACATCAAAACCAGAAGCGACCATGGTTTTAACCAGCGCTGGCCCACAGTGTGTAAAGAGCTCTTTGCCTACTTTTAGGCGGCACAGGTCGGGATTGAGTTTATCTACCAATTGCATGGCAGCTTTATCAGTCGGAAAATCTAGCGCAACAATCACTTTTGAATTATTCATTACTCTATGCAGCTTCTATCATTGTTGGTTTGACTTCTGCCCAGCTCTGGCAGCTGGGACACAACCAGTAAAGGGTATTAGACTGAAATCCACAGTGGTGGCATTGGTACTCAGAATCATCCATTTGCATTTTAACCAGTGCCGATTTCAGATCGAGTAGCAAAGTAAGCTCCCCCGCATCGCTCTGATTAGTTTTATAACTAATCAGGGAGTGCATACCCCTGATATCCGGATATTTCCTAATTCTATCAGTCAGGTATGCAATAGCCGCATCTTTGCTTTGATATCGCTCAATCACCATGGCATGTTTCTCAATCATGGCCAATGACTGATGTCTTGACTCGACCTCAGCCAGGTAAGATAGCAACTTATTAGGATCACCAAGCCGGTGATAACATTCAATTAATTTATCTAAAATAACCGGAAAGAACTCAGCATCACGTTTTTCTATCTGCTCAAAAAAATGCACAGCCTGTTTGTAATTTTGCTTATCCATTTCATGATCAGCAAGAAAAATTAACGCTCGAATAGAGCCCTTATCGTAATGCAAAGCCTGTTTTGAATTATAGGCAACCTGACTAACGTCACCTTTTGTCTTGGCAATATCAGCTAGTTCACAATAATACTGTGAAACCATGATACCGACATCCGATGCACCTTGTAAAAACAAATCAACACCAACATCAATCGCCTTGTGCCAATCTTTTTCCTGCTGGAAAATCAAAATCAAATTCCTTTTTGCTTCTTCTGATTTACTGTCGTGAATCAACACTTCTTTAAACAACCCCTCAGCACGATCAAACCAGCCAGCTGCCAGATAATCATACCCTAACTCCAGCAAAACTTTACTACGGTACTCATCAGGTAAGGAGGGCCTGGCAATTAAACCCTGGTGTATTTTTATAGCTTTATCAATCTCACCATTTTTACGAAATATCTTGCCTAAGGCAAAATGAGTATCAACCAGATCCCAATCTGTCTCAACCAGTTTTACGAATATATCGAGCGCTTTGCCATGCTCATCATTGAGGAGGTAATTCAAACCCGTAAAGTACTCCGGTGGGAGCTTGATGGGTTTATTATGTTTGACTGAACGTCCGCGCCGGCTAATCCAGAGCAACGCCAGTAAAATGAAGGGAGTAAATAGTAACCACGTTGGCATTTCAGACAAATTAGTCACAACGAGATATCCTAGTTAAGATTGCTTATAAATAAACCAACCAGAATGCTCAGTATTGTCGTTCAATAAACGCAACCAGAAAGGCGCCACTATTGAAACCACTTATTTTTAGCCTTTCTTCAGAGAATCAATTACTCGTTCTCTAAGCTCTTTTCCAGGCTTAAAATGAGGTACATACTTACCCGGCAATGAAACTGAATCCCCAGTTTTGGGGTTTCTACCTGAGCGTGGTGGCCTAAAATGCAGGGAAAAGCTACCAAATCCTCTGATTTCTATTCTTTCACCTGTTGATAGCGAATTACTCATTCGCGCCAAAAGGCTTTTAACAGCCAGTTCTACGTCCTTGTAGGCAAGATGTGTTTGCTTGCGTGAGATCCTCTCAATCAATTCAGACTTCATCATTGACTTTTCTAGTGATTCATCAGTCATTTCTACTTGAAACCTTCCTCGATTAACTGTCTTCTATTACTTTATTTGTAGCAGCAAAAATTACTTTTTGCTAGCATCCATCTGTTCTTTAAGTAAATCACCTAAAGTAGTTGATGCCGTTTCTTGCGAGTTAGAGTAATCTTTCATCGCTTCAGATTCATCTTCATAATCTTTAGCTTTAACTGAAAGGTTAAGAGCACGGCTCTTACGATCAACACCCATCAACTTGGCTTCAACGACGTCACCTACTTTCAATACCGTGCTAGCATCTTCAACACGATCACGTGAAAGCTCAGAAGCACGTAATGTACCCTCTACACCATCACCCAGATCAATGATTGCGGCTTTAGCATCAACAGATACAACAGTGCCTTTAACGATAGCGCCTTTTTTGTATTCTGCCATAAAAGTTGAAACAGGATCCTGTTCCATCTGCTTGATGCCTAAAGAAATACGCTCACGCTCAGGGTCAATTGAAAGCACTACTGCTTCAATGGTATCACCTTTCTTATAATCACGAATGGCTTCTACACCTTCAACATCCCAGGACACATCGGACATATGAACCAAACCATCGATATCGCCATTCAGGCCAACAAATACGCCGAAATCGGTGATTGATTTGATAACACCGGTTACTTTATCGCCCTTATTATGGGTGGCAGAGAACTCATCCCATGGATTAGTCTTACACTGTTTCATACCCAGAGATATACGACGACGCTCAGGATCGATGTCCAGAATAGTGACTTCAACTTCATCACCCAATGTGACTACATTACCAGGGCTAACGTTCTTATTAGTCCAGTCCATTTCAGAAACGTGAACCAGACCTTCAACGCCATCTTCAATTTCAACAAAACAACCGTAATCAGTAATATTGCTAACTTTACCAAACAGACGTGAGCCTTCAGGGTAACGACGAGCGATTTCAGCCCATGGATCCTGACCTAGTTGTTTCAGACCCAGAGATACGCGAGTTTTCTCCTTGTCATATTTAAGTACAACCACTTCGATTTCATCACCCACTTCAACAATTTCTGATGGATGACGAACACGTTTCCAGGCCATATCAGTAATATGCAACAGACCATCGATACCACCCAGATCCAGAAATGCGCCGTAATCGGTAAGATTCTTAACAACACCCTTAATGGTCTTGCCTTCTTCGATACTTTCAAGCAACTGTTCGCGCTCAGCACTATATTCGTTTTCAACAACAGCACGACGAGAAACCACAACGTTATTACGTTTCTGATCCAGCTTGATGACTTTAAATTCAAGCTCTTTACCTTCGAGGTAAGAAGTGTCTCTAACAGGTCGTACATCAACCAGTGAGCCAGGCAGGAAGGCACGAATATCGCCCATTTCAACAGTAAAGCCACCTTTGACTCTTCCTGTAATCGTACCCAGAATAATTTCTCCAGCTTCAAATGAGCTTTCCAGCGATGTCCATGCTCTAGCACGTTTAGCTTTCTCACGAGACAGGCGCGTTTCACCAAAACCATCTTCTACGGCTTCTAAAACGACTTCCACATCATCGCCAACAGCTACTTCCAGCTCGCCAGCGAGATTATAAAATTGACTTTCAGGGATAACACCCTCGGATTTCAGCCCAGCAGAAACGGTCACATAACCATCATAGATTTCTACAACAGTGCCCATCACAACGGTACCCGCTGTCATTTCAGTGTGGGCTAGGCTTTCTTCAAATAATTCGGCAAAATTTTCAGACATAATATTAGGTTTTATGCATATCTACCGTATAAAACTTGATGATAGATACACTAGGTTATAGTTAAACAAATGACCTGTGGAATGATCCCAGGTCTCCAATTTCAAACTACCTGCTAAAAACGCTGTTCAACGAGCTGCATGACCTTACTGCACACCTGACCGATATCCAGATTAGTGGTATCGATAATGATGGCATCGTCGGCAGCTAACAGCGGTGAAGCTAATCGTGTTGAATCTCTTTCGTCGCGTTCTATGAGCTCGGCGGTAAGCTGCGAGAGATTAGCATCTATGCCCTTTTCTTTCAACTGCTTATAGCGTCTTTTCGCACGTTCTTGGGCACTGGCTGTGAGAAAGATTTTTAGCCCTGCATCGGGGAATACGGTTGTCCCCATGTCACGGCCATCAGCCACCAAACCGGGAACTTTTGCAAAAGCTCTTTGCTTATCGAGCAGAGCCTGACGTACTTCGGGAATGGCGGCGATTTTCGAAGCCAGCACACCAGTCGCCTCGGTGCGAATTACCTCAGAGACATTTTCTCCGCGTAAATAAATACCCAGCGCATCCCCTGATGTCACATACTCTATTTGCATATCCCTTGCCAAATCAGCAAGTTGCGAGACATTATCAAGATCAGTATTGTCGCCGGCGCTCAATGCTAACAGTCGATACAGCGAACCACTATCAAGGATATGCCAGCCGAGTTTTTTTGCCACTAACAGGCAAACTGTGCCTTTGCCTACTCCACTGGGGCCATCTAATGTTAATACTGGAATATTGGCACTCATCAGATATCAGCCTTTTAACTCAATGCTTAAACCTGCTTTCGAAGCCAGCTCAACAAAGTCAGGGAAAGAAGTGCTGACGTTGTCACAGTCTTCAATTTCGATATTTCCTGTAGCACACAGAGCCGCCATGGAAAAAGCCATGGCTATACGGTGGTCATCATGACTATAAACCGTACCAGACTGAATCTCACCACCCTGAATAATCATGCCGTCATTTGTTGCCTGTGCATCCACACCCAAAGCCTGTAGTCCTTCGGCCATCACCTGAATACGATCACATTCCTTAACGCGCAATTCTTCTGCACCAGTAATGATGGTTTCACCTTCAGCACAGGCAGCCGCTACAAATATCACTGGAAATTCATCAATTGCCAGCGGTACCAGATGCTCTGGAATGATCACACCTTTTAATTGTGCACTTCTGACCCGGATATCCGCCACTGGCTCGCCACCCGCTTCACGTTGATTGAGTAATTCGATATTCGCCCCCATCAACTTCAGAATGTCAATCACACCAGTTCGGGTAGGATTAATACCGACGTGCTCCAGCGTAATATCTGAACCCTGAGCAATACTGGCTCCGACCATAAAAAAGGCTGAAGACGAAATATCTGCAGGCACATCAATATCACAGGCTTTGAGCCGAGCAGGGCCTTCAAGACACATAGTCGAACCTTTCACCTCTACAGGCACACCAAAAGCCGTTAACATTCTTTCAGTATGGTCACGCGTTGGCGCCGGCTCAGTCACACAGGTTTTACCTTCAGCATAAAGCCCGGCCAGCAAGCAGCAGGACTTCACCTGCGCACTGGCCATTGGCATCTGATAGTCGATACCATGTAATTTATTACCGCCAAATATTTTCAGGGGCGGGCGTCCTTCAGCTGCCGTTTTTACGACCGCACCCATTTCGGTTAATGGATTAGTCACACGCGCCATAGGACGCTTTGACAATGAAGCATCACCCTTGAGCTCAACATCGAACGGCAGCCCCGCAAACAGGCCTGCCAGTAAACGCATGGACGTGCCGGAATTACCGACATCAAGTGCATGTGCAGGTTTTTTTAGCCCCTGCATACCCACGCCATGTACAACAACCCTGCCATTTTCCGGGCCTTCAATTTCAACACCCATGGCACGAAACGCACGCAGGGTATTAAGACTGTCTTCACCTTCAAGAAAGCCGCTTATGTGACTGGTGCCTTCAGCAATCGCACCAAACATAATAGAGCGATGTGAAATTGATTTATCGCCAGGAACACGAATATTCCCTTTTAATGCACCACCATTTTTTACTGTAAATTTCATCAATGATTTCCAGAAGCCTTTGGACTACAAGTCACGACTTAACTATTGATTGTTAAATTGATCGCGCGCCCGCTTGGCACGCGCAAAAATATTCATCAGCGCTTCACCATCACTGTCCTGCAAAGCACTACTAATTGTTTTAAGTTGTTCTTCGTATTTTTTTATCATGCGCAAAATATCTTCACGATTACTCAAACAGATATCGCGCCACATCACCGGATCACTGGAGGCAATGCGGGTAAAGTCGCGAAAGCCACCCGCAGCAAAACGAAAAATCTCATCAACTTCTTTAAGATTATTCAGGCAATCAACCAGACCGAAAGCCAGAATATGCGGCAAATGACTGGTACCGGCCAGCACCATGTCATGATGCTCCGCTGACATTGACTCAACTTCTGCGCCCGACGCCTGCCACATCTCAGTGATTAATTTCAGCGCATCGCTATCGGTTTTTTCCGTCGGCGTGAGAATAACTTTACGATTTTTATAAAGATCAACCAGCGCTGCTGTTACACCACTTTTTTCTGTGCCCGAAATGGGATGCCCGGCAACAAAGCGATTCACCTTATTACCAAACGCCGCCTCAGCATCCCTGATCACGCTTTGTTTAGCACTGCCAGCATCAGTGACCACCGCGGTTGCAGGCAAGGCAGGCGCAATCTGTTCGAAAACACTTTTCATTGCGCTCAGGGGCACAGCAACTACAACAATATCAGCGTCTTTTACTGCCAGTGAAAAATCAGTCTCGTAGTGATCGATAACGCCCAGCTCAATCGCTTTCCTGAGGGTTTCCTCGGTGCGACCTGCGCCAATAATACGCTGGCAAAAACCAGCCTGCTTTAAAGCCAGCGCCAGCGAGCCACCAATCAGCCCTGTGCCAATAATACAAACGGTCTGCACTTTGGTCGTCACGCTAGTACCTCAGTCAAGGCACGAATAAAGCGCTGGTTCTGCGCTTCGGTGCCGATACTAATGCGCAAAAATTCTGGCATATTATAGTTAGCCACGGGCCGGACAATTACACCTTTTTTCAACAGCGCCTGATAAATCGGCTGCGCATCCTGATGAAGATTGACCGTAATAAAGTTAGCCATCGTCGGCAAATAATCCAGCCCCAGTTCTGTAAACGATGTTTGCAAATAGGCTTTGCCCAGATTATTTACCAATACACTTTTTTGAATATGTTCATCATCATCCAGTGCAGCCAGTGCTGCCACCTGCGCCAGTAAACTGGTGTTAAAAGGTTGCCTGACACGATTTAACAAATCCGCAATGTCAGGGCTGGATAGCGCGTAACCAATACGCAGCCCTGCCAGGGCGTAGATCTTGGAGAAAGTGCCGGTAATAACCAGGTTCGGGTAAGCTGCCAGCCATTCATTCACTTCAAATTGAAATGAATCATCCATGTATTCGTTATAAGCCATATCCAGCACAACCACGACGTCATCGGGCATGCCATCAAGTATCTGTTTCAGCATCTGGACCGATAGGCAGGTCCCGGTCGGGTTATTAGGGTTGGCGATAAACACAACGCGCGTTTTTTCATCCACGCTCGAAAGCAATGTTTCAGGGTTATGCCCTAACGGCATAGTCTCATGATCAAGTGGAAATGCTTTGGCCACATTCGCGGTTGCGCCGACGGCCTGAGTCGCAATAGGATAAACGGCGAAAGCATATTCGGAAAAGACTGCCGAGATATCAGGCCCTAAAAAAGCATGCGCCACCAGCTCGAGCACATCATTGGAGCCATTGCCCAAAGTCACGCAGGCTCGCTCAATCTGAAATTTTTCAGCAATACGCGCGCGCAGTTTAAAACCGCCGCCATCAGGATAAAAATTCACCGACTCACAATGCGCACGAATGGCATCAACCGCTTTTGCACTGGGCCCTAAAGGATTTTCATTGGAAGCCAGTTTGATCGAGTTGGTGATACCCAGCTCGCGCTCCAGCTCATCGATGGGTTTTCCCGGCAGATAAGGTTTTAGCTGTTGAACACCCTTAGTCGCCAGCGATTGGAAGGACTTACTCATAGCGCTTACAAATGGTTATTGATTATTAAAAGTTTAGATGACTGCTTTTGGGTAGGCGCCCAGAACTGTGACCATCGCACTTGCCTGTCCAATCTCGGCAATGGCCTCCCGTACATTTTCATCGTCGCGATGTCCATCAATATCCATGAAGAACACGTACTCCCAGACACCCTTACGCGATGGCCTGGATTCGATATTGCTCATACTGATATTACGTTTTGCCAGCGGCTGCAGCAAACCAAACAGCGAGCCCGGACGATTATGCGCAAACACCAGCAAGCTGGTGCGGTCATTACCACTCGGCGGCGACTGGTGTTTACCGATAACAACAAAACGTGTCGTATTATCCGGTTCATCTTCGATATCTGCCTTTAGCACAGGCACGTGATAAAGCTCTGAAGCCTGAATGCCTGCGATTGCCGCGGAATGCTCGTGCTCATGGGCTACCTGTACGGCTTCGGCATTGCTATTGGTCGCAATGCGCTGGGCGTTCGGTAAATACTTATCCAGCCACAAACGGCATTGCGCAAAAGATTGCTGATGTGAATAAACACGCTCGATTCTGGTTAATTCAGTTTCAAGCGACAAAAGATTGTGACGAATTCTTAACTCAACTTCACCGCTAATGGAGAGTGACGAGCGCATCAGCAAATCCAGGGTATGGTTAATCATACCTTCGGTCGAATTCTCGATTGGCACCACGCCAAAGTCAGCGCCATCAGCCTCGACCAGTCGGAACACTTCTTCGATACTGTCTACCGATTCTTTTTCAAAAAAATTACCAAAATGTTTGAGCGCAGCTGAATGCGTATAAGTTCCTTCCGGGCCAAGAAAGGCAATCTTTAATGGTTTCTCGAGCGCCAGACAGGCAGCCATGATCTCGCGAAAAATGCCCGCCATCGAGTTATCGCTAAGTGGACCTTTATTTCTATCTTTAACAGCCTGCAGAACCTGAGCTTCACGTTCGGGGCGATAAAAATGAACTGTATCACCCTGCTGTTTTTTAATTTCAGCCACTTTTGCGGCACACTCTGCACGTTCAGCCACTAACTGCTGTATCGACATATCAATCGTATCAATACGTGCACGAATATCAGCTAGTGGGTCTTTTTCACTCATAGAAATAAATTAAATCAACCGTGCGTTGAGCACACCATCAATTTTAACAATTTGATCAAGCACTACATCAGCAATGGTCGACTCCAGATCAATGAGCGTATAGGCCAGACCATTTTTAGATTCATTAGCCATATGCAGAATATTTGCGCCAGCTTCACCCAGAACCTGAGAAATCTTACTAACCATACCGGGCATATTTTTATTTGCTATAGCCAGACGTATATTTCCTACTCTAGGTAATTTTATATCAGGAAAATTGACGGAATTTTTTATATTGCCATTTTCCATAAAATCTTTGATCTGATCAGCCACCATGATCGCACAGTTTTCTTCCGCTTCAGCCGTGGAAGCGCCCAAATGAGGCAAAGTAATAACCCGATCATTACCTTTCAGTTTTTCAGCAGGAAAATCCGAAACGTAAGCGCGAATTTTTCCGCTATTGATTGCTGCTAACACTGCATCATCATCGACGATGCCGTCACGGGCAAAATTCAAAATCACAGAACCATCTTTCATGCTGGCAATGCGTTCTGCATTCAATAGATTTTTGGTCGCTTCGATCAATGGCACGTGAAAGGTGACGAAATCAGCCTGCTGAACCAGCTCGTCCACACTGGACATTTCCTTCACCTCGGACGACAGTTTCCAGGCGCTTTTTATGGTGATGGTCGGATCAAAACCAACAACGCGCATACCTAGAGCTACTGCGGCATTGGCTACCTGCACACCGATTGCACCCAGACCAATCACACCAAGAGTGCGACCGGGTAACTCAAAACCCACGTATTTTTTCTTGCCGTCTTCGACTGCCTTACTCTGTTCTTCAGCCGTGCCAGTCACATTCGCCGCATATTGCCATGCATGAACAATATTACGACACGCCAGCAACATTCCTACAATCACCAGTTCTTTTACCGCATTTGCGTTAGCACCTGGAGCATTAAAAACAACAACACCATTTTCGCTCATTCGATCAACCGGTACATTGTTGGTGCCGGCACCGGCACGACCAACAGCTTTCAGACTTGCCGGTATTTCCATATCGTGTAGTTTCGCAGAGCGCAGAATAATTGCATCAGGGTTATTATGATCCGCACTAATATTGTAGGCATCTTTCGGCAGGCGACTAAGCCCTTTATCGGAAATATTATTGTATGTTTTTACATTTATCATAATTATAAATTTGGTCAGGTGTTAATTACTTATGCGTTGTTTTTCTCAAAGTCAGCCATAAAATCTATCAGTGCATCAACACCTTCAACGGGCATTGCGTTATATATGCTGGCACGCATGCCACCCACTGAACGATGCCCTTTTAAAGCTACCAGTTTATGCTTAGCCGCTTCTTCAAGGAATTTAGCATCGAGCTCAGCATTAGCCAATACAAACGGCACATTCATCCATGAACGACAGTTTTTATCAACCGGGCTCGAATATAAACTCGATGAATCAATTGCGGCATAAAGTTTCTCAGATTTTTTCTGGTTGATAGCTTCCATCGCTGACAAACCACCATTATTCAGCAGTCTTTCAAACACTAAACCAGACAGATACCAGCTATAAGTTGGCGGCGTGTTGTACATGGAGTCGTTATCGGAATGCGTTTTGTAATCAAGCATAACAGGCATATTTGGCATCGCCTTGCCCAGCAGGTCTTCGCGAATGATGACAATAGTCAAACCGGCAGGGCCGATATTTTTTTGCGCACCGGCATAGATCAATCCGAATTTAGATACATCAATCTGACGAGATAAGATTGTCGATGACATATCAGCAACCAGAGGTACATTTCCGGTATCGGGAATATAAGGAAACTCGACTCCCACGATGGTCTCGTTAGGCGTGTAATGAACATAGGCTGCATCAGGATTAAATTTCAAATCTGCTTCAGCGGGTACTGTTGTAAATTTACTGGCAGCAGTATCTGCCACAATGTTCACGTTGCAGTATTTTTTTGCTTCAGCAATGGCTTTCTTGGACCATTGTCCGGTTAACAGATAATCTGCACTGGTTTTATCACCCAGCAGATTGATCGGCACCATCGCGAACTGGCTGCTGGCACCGCCTTGCAGGAATAAAACTTTGTAATTATTCGGTATTACCATTAATTTACGCAGATCAGCTTCAGCCTTTGCTGCAATCGACATATATTCTTTACCGCGATGACTCATTTCCATCACTGACATGCCGGAACCATTCCAGTCCAGCATTTCATCACGAGCGCGTTCTAGCACTTCTATTGGCAATATGGCGGGGCCGGCACTGAAATTAAATACTCTGTTCATTTTATTTTTTATTAATAGTTAATTGTAAGGATAGGTTTATTTTTTATATCTAAACTTTGAAAAAACGACTATTCGCTATCTTCATTAGCTCCATCTGGCACGGCTTCATCTTCGACACCAACATCACAAGACAAAGCATCAATTTTCTCGATTTCAACCAGTTTTTCGCCGTTCGTCAATCGAATCAAACGTACACCCTGGGTGTTTCGCCCCATTTCGCTGACATCATCAACAGCAATTCGTACCAGTGTTCCGTTATTAGTTATCATCATGATTTCATCATCTGGTTTCACTTGTACAGCACCGACGATTTCACCATTGCGTTCATTGGTTTTGATTGAAATAACACCCTGACCACCTCGACCCTTTAACGGGTAATCAGTAACAGCTGTGCGCTTACCGAAACCATTCTCAGTTGATGTCAGGATTGAACCTTCTTCATCAATTAAAATCATGCTAATAATACGTTGCTCTGCGGCTAATTTCATACCACGTACACCAGCAGCGGTTCTACCCATAGTGCGAACATCAGTTTCCGAGAAGCGAATAGATTTACCCGCATTGGATAGCAACATAATATGATTAGAACCATTAGTAATCACTACATCGACCAGAACATCATCATTTCTTAGATCGACTGCAATAATGCCTGAAGTTCTTGGTCGCGAGAAATTCGACAAAGCTGTTTTCTTAACCGTGCCCGAACTGGTAGCCATAAAGACAAAACTGTTCTCATCGTATTCACGAATCGGCAATACTGCATTGATTCGTTCACCGTCTTCGAGTGGCAGCAAATTCACGATAGGCTTACCGCGTGAGCCACGACCTGCCATCGGTAACTGATAGACTTTTAACCAGTAGACTTTGCCGCGGCTGGAAAAGCACAACAAGGTATCGTGTGTATTGGCGACGAACAACTTGTCGATAAAATCTTCTTCTTTCATGCTGGTTGCCGATTTACCACGACCACCACGGCGCTGGGTATTGTAGACATCCATGGCCTGACACTTGGCATAACCTTCATGCGAGAAGGTCACCACCACATCTTCCTCGGTGATCAGGTCTTCCATGGTGAGGTCCAGCTGACTCTCGATAATTTCGGTACGGCGGGCATCACCGTAATTTTCGCGGATTTCATTGAGCTCGTCACGAATCACCTGCAGGAGGCGGTCGGGGTTCGACAGGATATCCAGCAGGTTCTTGATAGTTTCGAGTATTTCCTTGAATTCGCTAACAATTTTATCCTGTTCGAGACCGGTAAGACGATGCAGGCGAAGTTCAAGAATAGCCTGTGCCTGTGCCTCTGAAAGATGATAACCATCTTCCTTCAGGCCAAACCGGGGGTCGAGCTGATCCGGGCGCGATGAATCAGCACCTGCACGGCTCACCATGTCGGTGACCATGCCAGGCTCCCAGATTCTGTTTATCAGGGCAATTTTGGCATCGGCAGGGCTGGCTGATTGCTTGATCAGCGCAATCACTTCGTCGATATTGGCCAGCGCTACTGCCAGGCCTTCCAAAATGTGTGCACGTTCACGGGCCTTGCGTAATTCGTAAATAGTACGACGTGTTACTACTTCGCGACGGTGGCGGATAAAGGCTTCAATAATCTGCTTGAGGTTCAGTAGCTGAGGCTGGCCATCGACCAGCGCCACCATATTGATACCAAACACGCACTGCATGGAGGTCAGCTGGAACAGGTTATTCAGCACCACTTCACCGACTTCACCGCGGCGAAGCTCGATAACAATGCGCATACCGTCTTTATCGGATTCATCGCGCAACTCAGTAATACCCTCAATGCGTTTTTCCTTGACCAGTTCAGCGATGCGCTCAATCAGGCGCGCCTTGTTAACCTGATAAGGAATTTCACTGACAATAATGCTTTGCCGGCCTGATTTCTTGCTCTCTACAATCTCTGCGCGTGAGCGCATAACCATACGACCACGACCCGTTTTATAAGCCTCACGAATACCTTTAGTGCCATTGATCAGACCAGCGGTTGGCAGATCCGGCGCCGGCAAATATTGCATTAAAGCATCGATATCCAGAGCGGGATCATCAATCAGCGCCAGACAGGCATTGATCACTTCGGTCAGGTTATGCGGCGGAATATTCGTCGCCATGCCTACAGCAATGCCGGAAGAGCCATTCACCAGCATATTGGGAACGCGCGTCGGCAGTACATTAGGTTCGGTCTCAGAACCGTCATAGTTCTCGGTGAAATCGACAGTTTCCTTGTCCAGATCAGCCAGCAACTCGTGGGCAATCTTCGACATACGGACTTCGGTATAACGCATTGCCGCGGGTGAATCACCATCCACCGAACCAAAGTTACCCTGGCCATCGACCAGCATGTACCGCAAAGAGAAAGGCTGCGCCATGCGTACGATGGTGTCATAGACAGCGGTATCACCATGTGGATGGTATTTACCAATCACATCACCGACGACACGGGCTGATTTTTTATAGGGCTTATTCCAGTCATTACCGAGAACGCGCATCGCATAAAGCACTCTTCGATGCACCGGTTTCAGGCCATCACGCACATCCGGCAGCGCACGACCAACAATAACGCTCATTGCATAGTCCAGATAGGACTGCTGCATTTCGTCTTCGATATTTACCGGGGAAATTTCTTTTGCAAATTCAGACATTTAGAAAGAGTAACCAGAGTTTTAAATTCGTTTTAAAAGCGTGTTCATAAAGCGGGAATGTTAACACAGATAGTTAGCTCACTGCACTGTTATGGACAATAAAAGCCGATGAATTAACTCAAAAACAACCAGTACAAAAATACCTAAATATTCTCACTGAAATCATCACTTATCTGCGCTGATTATTTAGGCTCACAGACCGTTGCCTCACTAAATTCATGCCCCAGATGCAGACAATATCCCAGCCACTTATAAAGAAAACGATTTAGACGCCATTTAAGCTTAAGCGCGGTTGCCGGCAGATGATCAAGACGTTGCCGCCCATGTTTGAGATGGCCCGCCAGAACCTCTACCAGACAGGCATCATGATAAATACGCAGCTTTATATCCGGCTCAGCCATCTCCCGTTGATTCTCAAAAAAATAATAGGTCATGCGCACGGTGGTAGTAAATTTGCTACGTTCAACCACATGTAGATGCAAATCCAGACACCCGGGCACGACCGATATAGCATGATCAGTAATCGCATCGAGATCACCTACCAGCCTCTTAAAACGAAGATAGTTATTTTCATACAGATCCATCAGGCTGACATAGCCACGTGGCGACACCTCTGCACAGCCGTATCCATCGCGGGCGACCAGCAAAGAGCCAATCAATGATGAGTTATCATTCATAAAGTACTGCCGTGATAAAAACACCAAAAGCTACTGATTAGCCTGCTCGCGTCTATTTTGTTCGATGATTTCTGCATTGCGATAGTATAATATAGCGCCCCATCCTAATTAGAACTATATTGAATCCCTATGGCACGTACAGACTCATTACCCGAAGCTCAAGGCATTAACAAACTTATTCGCAAACTTCGTTATCACGAAGCATCCAGACAATGGTTTGCGGTTTTATTCGTCTTACTGGTCAGCCTTCTGGGTGAACCCCAACCGATACCGCTGTATGTAGGCGCATTTATTGCGGCGATAGGTACCTTGATACGACTGTGGGCTTCTGGCCATGTCATGAAAAACAAAGAACTGGCCACAGATGGTCCCTATGCCTTTGTTAGACACCCTCTTTACGTTGGCAACATTTTACTGCTGGTTGGCTTCTCCATGGCCTCGTCATTATGGTGGTCTTACTTATTAATGTTTGCACTACTACTTTTTTATTACCCTCCCACTATTGCTTACGAAGACAATAAACTGCACAATTTTTTTGGTGAATCATGGGAAGAGTGGAGCAAAGCCACACATGCCCTGATCCCGTCTTTCCCTCACCGTTCGGCTGACCGTGACCAGACCAGCAGCTGGTCATTCAAGAAGAGTCTTGTTCAAAATGGTGAGCCTGTAATTGTCATCTACCTCATCGGCTGCCTGTATATTCTATATAGCCATTAAGATAGTTTTCTTTGACAATGCTTAAAGACCTGGATCAATCTAAGCTAAAACAATGGATTGAAGACAGCTTAAACAACAATACAAACATACTGGCTGCAGGTTATCAGGGGAAGACACTACTCTACAGTTGCAACGATCAAAAGCTGGTAATAAAAATTCCACATGGACGGGGATTTATTAAATATTTACATACCCGCATGCTTCAACACGAAGCACGTGTTTATCAGCAGCTACAACACATGAAAGGCATTCCCGCCTGTTACGGCCTGATCGACAACCGATACCTGGTGCTGGAGTTTATTCAGGGTGACCCGATTCGAATCAAACGCCCAATCAACCATGATCTATATTTTAAGATGCTTTTTAACCTGATTGGGCAGATGCATCAAAACGGTGTAGCACACATGGATTTGAAGAAAAAAGACAATCTTCTGGTAACTCACCACGACGAACCCTGCATTCTTGATTTTGGCGCTGCCATCATCAGGAAAAAAGGCCTACACCCAGTCAACCACTTTTTATATCGAGTAGCCATACGTTTTGATTACAATGCCTGGGTAAAGCATAAATATCACAACGACATGCACAACATGGGCGAAGAAGATAAAATTTATTATCAGCGTACTTATATTGAGAAAATCGCTAAAAATTTAAAAAAAATATTTCGCCTGTAATTCAGAACAAATTACTTCGACACTAAATTACACTTGGATCGGTTACGTTAAAAGAACATCCGCCTGATCTGAAAAAAGTTTCAATCTTGATCTAAGCTGACTATGCATGCCAGCATCAATGGAATCTGGAAAGATAGCAAGACTGTGAGTAGCACCCGTTTCTCTGTTCGAAAAAATCAGCAACATCAGCATATCGGAAACATAACTTTTTCCAGACAGTTGAAAATCATGGTAATCGCAATTTCCAATACTTAACTCGGCCTGATTATCTGACTTCAAATAAAAACAGTGTTTATTTTTCAGATCAGACAAGCATCGCTTAAAACTAATCAGGACAAACAAAACAAGAAGAATTTTAAGAACAGAACTGATCATTCCGGAATCAGTTACCAGCAAAACTGATAGCACTGAAAAAATATGCGTCACAACAAAAAAATACAGCTTTAAAGTTGATGACTGAATATCAATGAACAAAGGAAGTGGATCCGTCATATAACACCAACGACGATCACCTATTTCTTAACACCATAAGTTGCCAGATGATTTAGCTGACGAATATAATCGATGAGATCACCTTCAGCCTCGGATCTGCTTTCAAAAGGACCTTTTTCTTCGCCCTCACGAGTTGTATAAAACCATTGGCCATTCATTTGCACAAATCGATCCATCTGGAAAAATGTTTTGGGCTTATCACCATCTGATTTTCTTGCCAAGTTCGTATCCTCTAGCATTAATTTTGTAATTTAAATTTTTCGTGACAGGCATTTTTTATTCTAGCGGCTAAATTTGAAATCGTAGCATCTGGGGATTGTGTTTTTCCCAACAATAAGTCCAGCAAAAACTGATCCTGATAATCCAGCATGGTTGAAAACAATATTGTGTCTTCTTTAGTCAGAGAATTATATTCAGCTTCAACAAAAGTATTTAACAATAAATCAAGCTCTAACATGCCACGTCGGCAGCGCCAGTATAGCTGTGATGCACTGATATGGGCTAGTTGACTCATAAAGAATTCTTCACCATTTTCTTCTTGATATTGCCAATCGCTCTGGTTGGGTTCAGGCCCTTGGGGCAAACCTGCACGCAATTCATGATGGTATGACAACGGAACATCTTGAATGGCCCTTCCAGATTTTCCAGACGTTCTTCCATTGCCTGATCACGACTATCTTCGATAAAACGTGATGCCTGTAACAAGGCCGCAGGGCCGAGGAATTTATCCGGGTTCCACCAGAAAGAAGGGCATGATGTTGAGCAACAGGCGCAGAGAATGCACTCGTACAAACCATCCAGCTTTTCACGCTGCTCAGGTGTCTGCGGCAGCTCAACTTCGGGCATAGGGTCTTTGACAATCAGGTACGGTTTGACCGCGCGATATTGCTGATAGAACTGCTCCATATCAACAATCAGGTCACGTACCACCGGCAAGCCAGGCAGAGGTCTTATTTCCACCGGCTCCTTAAGCTCATTCAACGGTGTGACACAGGCGAGACCATTAACGCCATTGATATTCATGCTATCCGAACCACAAACACCCTCTCCACATGAACGTCTGAAGCTCAACGTTTCATCCTGCTCCTTTAGTTTCAGCAATGCCGCCAGCAACATCATTCCGGGCTCGATGTCCTTCAGCTCATAATTCTGAGTGTAAGGTTTGGCATCAACATCAGGGTTATAGCGATAAATATTAAAACGCATGGTTTTCCCCTAATACACTCTTGGTCTGGGTGGAAAGCTATCGACACTCACTGGTTTCGTACGTACCGGTTTGTAATCAAGACCATTTTCAAATGAATACAAAGTATGACGCATCCAGTTTATGTCATCTCGCTCGGGATAATCTATACGCGAATGTGCGCCACGACTCTCAGTGCGGGCATACGCTGAATGCATGGTGGCAAGACCACAGGCCATCAAATTCTCAAGCTCCAGTGCCTCGACTCTGGCGGTATTAAAGATATCGCTATGATCAGTAATGCTGGCTTCTTTCATACGCTCAGCCAGTTGCTCAATTTTCTGCACACCCTCTTTTAAAACTTCCTCATTTCTAAACACACCACAGTGTTCTTCCATCACCTTCTTCAATTCATCGCGTAGAACGCTTACTGGCTCACCCGTTTTATTTGAATTTTTACCCCAACGTTCAAAACGTTGCATAGCTTTTTCTACACAACTTTCATCCATCGAGCGATGGTAACGATTCTCCGCCAGATAACCAATAATATGATTCGCTGCCGCCCGGCCAAATACCAGAATATCGAGCAGAGAGTTTCCACCCAGACGGTTGGCACCATGAACAGAAACGCAGGCACACTCACCCGCCGCATACAGACCTTCAATAGCTTCTTCCGGCGTGTCTTTAACCGGCATAACTACCTGTCCATTTCGATTAGTCGGAATACCACCCATGGTGTAATGAGCCGTCGGAAAAACAGGGATTGGCGCTTCCGCCGGATCAATACCCAGAAAAGTCATACAAGTTTGCCGGATGCCGGGCAACCGCATTTGAATAACCTCTTCGCCTAAATGATCAAGCTTCAACATAACGTGGTCTTTATTAACACCGCAACCACGACCTTCACGGATTTCGGTGGCGATGGCCCGACTGACCACATCGCGGCTGGCCAGGTCTTTTGCCTTGGGCGCGTATCGTTCCATCATGCGCTCACCTTCACCATTGACTAGATAACCGCCTTCACCTCGGGCCCCTTCGGTAATTAACATGCCACGACCGGCAATGCCGGTCGGATGGAACTGGAAAAATTCCATATCCTGCAAGGGTATGCCAGCACGTAAAGCCATGCCCAGACCATCACCAGTATTAATCAGTGCATTGGTCGTCGTTTTGTATAGCTGGCCTGCACCACCGGTCGCCAGTAAAGTCGTTTTCGCTTCAATGATGATAGGTTTACCATCCTGAATGTTAAACACCAGAGCACCTAACACATGTCCTTCATCATCTTTCAGTAAATCAACCGAAAAATATTCATCGAAGAAATGCGTTTTGGCGCGAATATTCTGCTGATAAAGACTATGCAAAATGGCATGACCGGTTCGGTCGGCGGCGGCACAGGTTCGCGCTGCCTGATCGCCACCAAAATTCTGGCTTTGCCCGCCAAAGGGGCGCTGATAAATATTGCCGTTATCTAACCGAGAAAATGGCACACCAAAATGTTCCAGCTCATAAACCGCTTTCGGCGCTGCCCGGCACATATATTCAATCGCATCCTGATCACCCAGATAATCACTACCCTTAATAGTATCGAACATGTGCCAGTGCCAGTTATCGGGTAAGACATTACCGAGTGCGGCATTCATACCGCCTTGCGCAGCGACAGTATGTGAACGCGTAGGAAATACTTTAGAAACAACTGCAACACTGGCATCGGCATCAGACAGTTTCAAGGCCGCACGTAGGCCACCACCACCTGCACCAATAATCAGGGTATCGAACTTCCTTCTTTGAATCGCCGCCATGCTTATCCAACCATCGAAAATAATAAAATACGAATTACCCACAGGCCGCAGCCGACCAATACACCTACAATCATCGCCAGAAAAAACATGCGTAACATAATGTTGTGAATATAATCCAGAATCACATCACGCATACCGACCCATGCATGGAACAAAACCGCGACTACAAACAGTCCAAATGTAATGGAATTGAACGGATGAAACAGCCAGTCACGCCAGTGCTCATAACTGACTACATCAATATTGATGCTGCAATAAAATGAGTAGAATAAAAACAAAGTGATATAGACAGCACTAACACGCTGAACAACCCAGGGCTTTAAACCTTCCAGAATATAAAGACTCATAACAACATCCCTATCAATGCAACAATGACCACACTGGCAGTTAGCAACATAACCAGCCATGCCGCCATACTGGCGGGTTTTTTCTCGATGCCAATGTCTGCATCAATCAGCAGAAAGCGGATGCCTGCAAACAAATGATGCGCCAGCGCCCATATAAACAAAATTTGCACGACAACCAGCACAGGGTGCTGAAGAATAGAAACAGCCTGCTCAAAACTCTCACCAGATTGCACCGATAAATCTAGAAGATAGACAATAAAAGGCATGGCCAGAAACATTAAAACACCTGAGCCCCGATGAGCCAGAGAAACCACGCCAGCAATTGGTAAACGAATCTTGAATAAATTCAGATAAACTGGGCGCCTACCTTTGGATGTGGCTTTTTCCATAAACATCACCTTGAACAGATATTTTTATAATTATAAGGACTATCATAGACCAGTCGGCTTCTGATTCACAGTCGATACAAAACTGAATTAAGACAACATCAGCCTATACCCCTGTAATCTATATTATGATTCGATCATATAGATTGACTAAACTAGGCATAAATACAAAGTAATCATTCAACAATGAGATAACGCTGATGAAAATCGAATGGGAAAAATTTTTAATAGATGCCGGCGCTGAATTTAACAATGACAAGGTCGAGTCCTTTGGCAATCCTTCGCAGGAACGCAGCATCATTCATACCGGCGACACCCTATGCGACCTGTCACATTACGGCCTGATCTCGGCCTGCGGCGCAGATGCAGTTGCATTTCTTCAGGGCCAGTTCACCAACGATGTCGCCCAGGTTAACGAAACCCACAGCCAGCTCAGCAGTTACTGCAACCCCAAAGGCCGCATGCTGGCCAATTTCAGGATCTTCAAGCGCGATGAAACACTCTACCTGTCGCTACCCTATTCATTACTCGAAGCCGTATTAAACCGACTACGCATGTATGTAATGCGGTCAAAAGTCACCCTGGAAGATGCTAGCGATGCACTAGTACGCTTCGGCCTGAATGGCCCAAAAGCCGATAACCAGTTAAAAGCCATTGCCGGCCTGACCCCCGAGAACGTTAATGACACCATTCATCATAATGGCTACACCATTATTCGTGTGCACGGCACCGACCCGCGTTATGAAATCTATGGTGAACTGAATGCAGCCACACAACTGTGGCAGTCACTGGACGTCAATGCCACCGCCGTCGGCTCGCACATCTGGGAACTACTGAACATTCAGTCAGGCATCCCGGTGATTACCGCCAGCACCTATGAATCATTCGTACCGCAAATGGCCAACATGTCATTAATTGGCGCGATCAATTTCAAGAAGGGCTGCTACACCGGTCAGGAAATCGTCGCGCGCATGCATTATCTGGGCACACTTAAAAAACGCATGTATCGCATTTCGATTGATACCAACGAAGCCCCCAAAGCAGGCGATAAGATCTTTGCTGAAAACTCCACTGCCGGCACAGGCACAGGTACGATTGTCAGTGTAGAATTAAATGCCGATGACATTTATGAAGCACTGGCGGTGATACAGATTGCTGATGCAGAGAGTCAGACTTTAAAGTTGCATGATGCTAATGGGCCGGTGGTTAAGTTGTTGGAATTGCCTTATA
>JAOUNI010000058.1 GCA_029881035.1 Gammaproteobacteria bacterium
AAGACGTGCAGTATGTGTTACCTGATGAAGCTTTTTATTCGCAAATTCTAAGCTTGAATGTTGATGGTAAAAAACAAGATGTACTGTTGCGTGACTTGCAGCATCACCCATACAAACAGGACATCATGCATATTGACTTCATGCGTTTTGATGCTACCCATGTTGTGCATGTACATGTTCCATTGCACTTTATTGGTGAAGAAATTGCACCTGGCGTGAAAACTGAAGGTGGTGCAGTGAGCCACATCGTGATGGAAGTGGAAGTAGAATGTCTGCCTAAAGATATTCCTGCCTTCATTGAAGTGGATCTTTCACAGATGCACCTGAATGACATTCTGCATTTGTCCGACCTTAAATTGCCTGCGGGTGTTGAAGTGCTGGCACTGAAACAGGGTGAAGAGCACGATACTGCTGTTGCCAGCATTCATGTTCGTAAGGGCGCTGCTGCAACTGAAGAAACTGGTGAAGCAGAAGCAGAAGGCGGAGCTGAAGACTAGTCCTGTTTATGTTTGTATTACGGTACAGATATGACTGAACGAGTTATCGATCTTAAGCTCATAGTGGGTCTGGGTAATCCAGGCTCCGAATACACTGAAACCCGGCATAATGCCGGGTTTTGGTTTGTTGAGGAGCTTGCTGCCGCCTACGGGGCATCGTTTCGGCCGGAGAAAAAGTTTCATGGTGAAGTGGCCAGAATTACAGTTGCGCATCGCGATATCTGGTTGCTTAAGCCGGAAACGTTTATGAATCGCAGTGGCCAGTCGATCAAAAGTTTATCGTCCTTTTATCAGGTAGAAGCGGAAAATATTCTGGTGGCACATGATGAGCTCGATCTGGACGCGGGTGATATCAAGTTAAAGACCGGTGGTGGTCATGGCGGGCACAATGGCCTGCGCGACACCATTGCTCATTTGGGGACAAAAGAATTCCATCGCTTACGGATTGGCATTGGCCATCCGGGCAATAAAAATCAGGTGGTGGATTATGTTTTGCATCGGCCATCAAAGGATGAGCGCATCGCTATTGACGTCAGTATCAGCGAAGCACTGGCTGCGATGCCGTTATTAGCAGAAGGTGCGATGGAAAAAGCCATGCATCAGTTGCATTCAAAATAATCAGGAAGTTCTCGGTACAATTTTTTAAGGTAAAAGATATGGGATTCAAATGTGGCATTGTTGGTTTGCCTAACGTAGGTAAGTCCACCCTGTTTAATGCGCTGACCAGGGCGGGTATTCAGGCGGAGAACTATCCGTTTTGTACCATCGAGCCGAATGTCGGTGTGGTTGTCTTGCCCGACTCACGTCTGGATAAACTGGCCGAAATTGTGAAGCCGGAGCGAGTGGTGCCGACCACCATGGAGTTCGTTGATATTGCGGGTCTGGTCGCGGGTGCTTCCAAAGGTGAAGGCCTGGGCAACAAGTTTCTGGCCAATATTCGAGAAACAGACGCGATTGCCCATGTTGTACGTTGTTTTGATAACGATGACATCGTCCACGTTGAAGGCAAGATTAACCCGCAGAATGATATTGAAGTCATTGAAACAGAGCTGGCGCTGGCTGACCTGGAGACGATTGAGAAATCGACTAATCGTATCGCTAAAATTGCCAAAAGTGGCGATAAGGGTGCGGTAGCTAAACTGGCTTTGCTGCAAAAAGTACAGGCTCAACTGGATCAGGGGAAACCGGTGCGCGCGATGGGCTTGAGTGATGATGAAATTGAAAGTTTGTACGAATTTCATCTGATTACCCTGAAACCGGTCATGTATATCGCTAACGTTAATGAAGACGGCTTTACCAACAATCCTTATCTCGATGTAGTAAACAAGATAGCAGAGCAGGAAGGGGCTGTTGTCGTGCCGGTCTGTGCAGCGATTGAAGAAGAGCTGATCGAGCTGGATGATGAAGAACGTAAGGAGTTCATGCAGGACCTGGGTCTGGATGAGCCGGGTCTGAATCTGGTCATCCGCGCCGGCTACAAATTGCTGGGCCTGCAAACCTACTTCACTGCCGGTGTGAAAGAAGTCAGGGCCTGGACGGTGGCCATTGGTGCTACGGCTCCCAAAGCCGCCGCTGTTATTCATACCGATTTTGAGCGTGGTTTTATCAAGGCAGAAACCATCAGTTATCAGGATTTTATCGACAATAGTGGCGAACAGGGCGCGAAGGAAGCGGGCAAATTACGGGTTGAAGGTAAGGAGTACATAGTCAAGGATGGCGATGTTATGCACTTCAGGTTCAATGTTTAACTAACATTCAGGTCTTTTTTATTGACACAATGGCCACAAAAGTACAAAATCTGCGGCCTTCAAAACATGGTTATGTAGCTCAGTTGGTTAGAGCATCGCATTCATAATGCGGGGGTCGGTGGTTCAAGTCCACCCATAACCACCATTTTTTTACAAAACTTACTTCTGGTTTAAAAGTAGCTCATCCTGAGATGTGCTGCGTGTCTAAAGACAGGTACATAAAGGGATGTGTATGACCTTTTGAATGATTTCAATAATATTTTTCGTGTGAACTAATTTGGGGCGGTTTGATACTCGTATGTGTGCCTGTGGTGCCTCGCAACAGGGTGCTTTTATGAGTTGAGTGATCAGGTGAGCATTCTCCCCCAGATATTAGATTTGTTTGTTATGATTTTTACAAGTGTTTTTAAATGAGTATTTAATTTTTTAGAAAGGAGAGTAGAAATGAACATGCAGGAAATAAGAGAGTTAGCTAAGGATCTTGGTATTAAAACTTCGCGCATGAGTAAAATACAATTGATACGGAGTATTCAACTGACTGAGGGTAATTTTGACTGCTTTGCTTCCGCTGCGAGTAGTGAATGTGATCAAATGAAATGTTCATGGCGTGATGACTGTTTCGTGGCTGCGAGAAAAATGCACAGTTAGTGATTGATAGAGTTAAGACTCTGCCAGCATTTGTTGATACAAAGTGATATAGCGTCCAGCACTGGCCTGCCACGAAAAATCACCGCTCATGGCGTTGGTCTGTAGTTGTCGCCAGATTTCGGGTTTTTGATAAAGAGTCAGGGCATCTTGTAGTGTGGTTAATAATGTAGCCGCAGATTGTGTTTTAACTACAAATCCGTTGGCTGTATCATTTTCAATATTTGTTTTAGTGGCATCGGTAACAGTATCAGCCAGGCCGCCAACAGGAGTGGCAATCGGTAAGGTGCCATAACGTAGGCTGTACAACTGGTTTAGGCCACAGGGTTCAAAAGTGGAAGGCATCAGGTAGACATCGCTCGCGGCTTCAATCATGTGTGCCAGAGGCTCATCATAACCAATAATGACTTTTAACCGATCAGGGTATCTCTGGGCCCACTCAGATAATATTATTTCATAATGAGTTTCACCCGTGCCCAATATTACTAATTGTATTGGCAGGGTAAGTAACGTCGGCAGGCTCTGCAGAATAATATCAAGGCCTTTCTGCTCGACCAAGCGACTGACCATGCCAATCATAAATATAGAAGCATCAACTGGCAACGATAGTTTTTGTTGTAACTCAGTTTTGTTGATGGATTTTTTACTCAGCGTACGTCGGTTATACTTCTGTTTTAGATGCTTGTCAGTGCCCGGATTCCAGTATTTTTCATCAATACCATTTAATATTCCTGTGAGATGTTGACGACGGTTATTTAACAGGCCATCAAGGCCATAACCATATTCTGGCTGAAGAATTTCACGTGCGTAACTGGGGCTTACTGTTGTAATTTCATCGGCATAAGCAAGACCACCTTTAATAAAAGAAAGCTGGTCATAAAATTCAAGGCCATTCATTTGCCAGAGCTCGGCAGGAAGATGTAAATCGATAAAAGTTTGTCGATCAAATAGCCCCTGATAAGCGAGATTGTGAATGGTAAAAATTGTGGCCGGTCTTTTCGGATATAGACTTAACAGCGCAGGTATCAGGCCAGTTTGCCAGTCGTTACAGTGCACAATGTCAGGTTGCCAGCCGATTTCTAATTGGTTTAAGGCAATATCAACAGCTGCGTGGCAGAACACCGCAAAGCGAAGTGCATTGTCATGCCATGCTCGCCCGTGTTTGTCTGCGTAGGGGCCACCCGGGCGGTTAAATGCCGCCGGACAATCTACTAACCAGACAATAACCTTGCTGCCGGGTAGGTGTGTTTCAATGATTTGAACAGGTAGTCCATAGTAAGTGCTGGTAGAAAGTTTTTTACTTTTGTTAATCTTACTGAGTACTTCCGGGTAGGCAGGTAATAATAAGTGTACGTCCTGTGATTGTTTTAACAGGGCAGTAGGCAAGCTTCCGGCAACATCTGCCAGACCACCGGTTTTTATCAGTGGGAAAGCTTCGCTAGTGACGTAAAGAATTTTACTCATGATATTTTTTTAAGCACCAATCCTGCTAGAGGCGGAAGGCTCAGTTCTAAAGAGGCGGGCTGATTCATCCAGGCCATATTGTCAGCATAAATAATTGAGTGGCTGCCAGCATTGCTACCTGAATAATAAGTTGCATCTGAGTTAAAAATAATTTCATAACCTGCCAGTGCAGGCACGCCAATACGGTAATGATGACGTATTACCGGAGTAAAATTGAGCACGACAATAATCGATTCATTCTCACTTTTTCTCAGATAGGATAAAACTGATTGATCGGTGTCATGGCAGTCAATCCAGTCAAAACCACCAGGATCAAAATCGTATTTATGTAAAGCTGTCTGTTGTATGTATAGCCGGTTGAGATCACTCACCAGTTTTTTTATACCTGCGTGATAAGGATATTGCAACACATACCAGTCTAGTACTTTATCGTGATTCCATTCGCTGCCTTGAGCAAATTCACAACCCATGAATAATAATTTTTTCCCGGGGTAAGTGAACATGTAGGTATACAGCAGTCGCAGATTGGCAAAACGTTGCCACTCATCACCTGGCATTTTGTATAACATGGAGCTTTTGCCGTGTACTACTTCGTCGTGTGAAAAAGGCAGGATGAAATTTTCGCTGAACAGGTATAACAGGCCAAAGGTCAACCGGTCATGGTGGTAATGACGATAGACAGGGTCGTTGGAAAAATAATTCAAAGTGTCGTGCATCCAGCCCATGTTCCACTTCATGCTGAAACCGAGGCCGCCGACATTGGTCGGCCGTGTGACCTGTGGCCAGGCAGTTGATTCTTCCGCCATGATCATGGTGCCGGGGAAATTGGTATGAGTAATGATATTCAGTTCACGCAGAAATTCGATGGCTTCGATATTTTCATTGCCGCCGTGCTGGTTGGGAATCCAGTCATGATCTTCACGGGAATAATCAAGATATAACATTGATGCCACTGCATCGACGCGTAAACCATCAATATGAAATTCTTCTAGCCAGAAAACGGCGCTGGACAATAAAAAGTTTTTCACCTCATTGCGGCCAAAATTATAAATTAATGTACCCCAGTCACGGTGTTCGCCACGACGCGGGTCTTCATGTTCATAAAGCGCACTGCCGTCATAACGGGCCAGGCCGTGTGCGTCTTTGGGAAAATGGGCAGGAACCCAGTCGAGCAATACGCCAATCTCATGTTGATGACAGTATTCGACAAAATAATGAAAATCTTCAGCCGTGCCAAAACGGCTGGTGGCTGCAAAATAACCGGTCGTCTGGTAACCCCAGGAGGCATCCAATGGATGTTCGGTAACAGGGAGCAATTCGATATGAGTGAAGCCGGTTTCTTTGACATAGTCAACCAGTTGGTGGGCTAGCTCACGGTAATTTAGAAACTGGTTATTCTCATCGCGTTGCCATGAACCAAGATGGCATTCATAGATGGACAGAGGCTTATGTAACCAGTCACTTTTTTCTCTGGCTTCAATCCATGAATTATCCTGCCACTTAAATGAGGGTGTGTTTCTGCTAACTGATGCCGTATCTGGACGTAGTTGAATTTGTTGTGCATAAGGATCAGATTTAGATAGAACTTCTCCAGAATTTCGGTTACGAATTTCAAACTTATAGAGTGTTTTATCGGTCAATTCTGGAATGAATAGCTCCCAGACACCACTACCACCTCGCGAACGCATCGGATGTCGTCGACCATCCCACGCATTAAAGTCACCAATAACGCTCACGCGTGTAGCATTAGGTGCCCAGGTGGCAAATAAAATGCCATCAATCCCATCTATGTTTTTTGGGTGCGCGCCAAGAATTCTGTATATATGTAGATGTTTGCCCTCAGAAAATAAATGTAAATCATAATCATGAAGTTGTGGTTTGAAGCTGTAGGGGTCATGGAATGAGGTGACGTTATTATTTGTATCGGTACGAGTTAATAAATAATGCTCTTCAATTTCATCGATTTGGTTACAACAGATAAAAAAATCGCTATTAGCAATGCGTGAAGTCGGTATGTTTTTTTCCGTTACACTTAATTGATCAGTGTCAGGAGAATAAAAAATAAACCATTTATCATTATGGTGTGTTTGATTGCCCAGTACGCTAAATGGTTCGTGGTGGCAGGCATGGGCGATCTTATCAAGATCTCCCTGTATGGCTTTGAGTGCAGGGATGGTGGTATCGGTTGTTGAAGTATTGTTTAGGGACATAAACGTATTAGTTCCAAATTATGTTTTGTTTGTACTTATGAGGTTTGTCATGTGCTCATGGTCATATACTTCGACGCAAAATTCATGCGTATTTGCCAAATGTCTTAATGGTAAAAATATTGTCCATGTTATATCTATTTCGATCCACCAGGAACAGATTTTACAGCAGGTATTATATGCGCCAAATGAAAGCGAATCATTGACCTGAGTCCGTTTTTGGGTAGGACTGTTTGTGCCCTACAGGTGTATTTAAGAGATTTCACTCAAAAAGGCCATTTGTATGGTTAGATTCTTTAATTAATTTGTATGGTTTGGTTTTTGCGCTAACTGAAGTGTAATAATATTTGCTTACACTTTGGTTTGTGCCCTGATTCACGATGGTAAGATACTTCTATATGGAAGGGAGAATGGCTCGAATGAATGTACAAAAATCCCCAAGGTTTATCAGTAACCTGACTAGAAATACACTGGCATTAATCATGGCAGGTGGGCGTGGTGAGCGCCTGAAACAATTGACGCAATGGCGTGCAAAACCAGCAGTTCCATTTGGCGGGAAGTTCCGTATTATTGATTTCCCACTTTCAAACTGTATTAACTCGGGTATACGTAGAATTGGTGTTCTAACTCAGTATAAATCACATTCATTGAATTTGCATATTCAAAGAGGATGGGGGTATTTACGAGGTGAGTTTGGCGAATTTGTTGAATTATTGCCCGCGCAACAGCGGATTGAATCGACCTGGTATGCGGGTACAGCGGATTCTATATTCCAGAATTTGGATATTATTCGTGCTCATTCCCCTGAATTTGTTCTGATTCTGGCAGGTGATCATATCTATAAAATGGATTATGGTGCGATGCTCGCTGAGCATGTTGAAAATAATGCCGATGTCACGGTAGGTTGTATCGAAGTGCCCATTGCAAAAGCCTCAGCTTTCGGCGTTATGGCTGTTGACGAAGAGCTCAGGGTTAGTGACTTTGATGAAAAACCAGAAAAACCAAAATCGATGCCCGGTAATGAAGATGAAGCCTTATGTTCAATGGGTATTTATGTCTTCAATAAAGACCTGTTATTTGAATTACTGATTCGAGATGCGGATACACCCGGCTCTAGTCACGATTTTGGAAAAGACATTATTCCTTATGCTATATCGAAATATCGTGTATTTGCTTATCCATTTACCAAGAGCGGTAAGCAGGCTTATTGGCGTGACGTGGGTACGGTAGATGCATTTTGGGAAGCAAATCTGGAATTAATTGGCATTACTCCTGAACTTAATTTATATGACGATGAATGGCCTATCTGGACGCATCAGGAACAGGCGCCTCCAGCTAAATTTATTTTTAATGATGATGATCGAAGAGGTATGGCGGTTGATTCGATGGTTTCAGGAGGCTGCATTATTTCAGGCGCGCATGTACGTCACTCTTTACTTTTTTCTAATGTTACTGTGGGTAATTACAGTAAGATCGATTCTTCTGTGATTTTACCTAAAGTTACTATTGGTGAAAAATGTGAGATCACTCACGCAGTTATAGATAAGGGATGTGTTGTGCCGGATGGAACTATCATCGGCAAGAATGAGGAGGACGATAAAAAGCGCTTTTATGTATCCCCAAACGGCGTGGTTTTAGTCACTCCTGACATGCTTGGGCAAGCTGTTCACTATGTCAGATAAAGTTACAAACCCCAATGCTTTGAATGTAGTTATCTACTGGCACATGCATCAGCCGGAATACCGTGACCTGCGTAATGGTGAATATCATTTGCCATGGACCTATTTGCACGCCATTAAGGATTATGTAGAAATGGTGGCGCATCTTGAAAATAACGTAGCGGCCCGTGCTGTGATTAACTTTGCGCCGGTATTGCTAGAACAAATTGATGACTATGCACAGCAACTGGATGCATATTTAAATCATGGCAAGGCATTAAGAGATCCGCTGCTATCCGCATTGGCCGATCCGGTGATGTCGCTGAGTCATGAAAATCGTATTCATATTACTAAATCCTGTCTACGTGCAAATCAGCAGCGACTGGTTGACCGTTTTGAGGTTTTTAAGATGCTGGCTAGAATGGCAAAGACGGCACTAAAAAATCCAGAAATTCTGACTTATTACTCGGAACATTTTTTTGCGGACTTGCTGGTCTGGTATCATCTGGCATGGATAGCTGAAACGGTGCGTAAAACCGATAAACGTATCAAACAGCTAATGAAAAAAGCCAGATACTTTGATCTACATGATCGTCACCTATTGGTTGAGGTTATTAGTGAGCTGATAAGCGGAGTGATTGAACGTTATAAAAGACTGGCAGTGGCAGGCAGAATTGAGTTGTCGATGACGCCTTATGCGCATCCGATAATGCCACTGTTGATTGATCTCAAATCTGCTGAGCAGGCTATGCCGGGAGTAGAGTTACCACTGGCCAATGATTATCCAGGTGGCCTTGAAAGAAGCCGTTGGCATATGAAAAAAGGTATGGCGGTATTCAAACGCTATTTTGGTTTCGAACCCCAGGGCTGCTGGCCTTCAGAAGGCAGTATCAGTGGTGAAACGATAGAATTACTATCTGAGATGGGCGTTAAGTGGTTAGCGAGTGGTGCCACGGTGTTACGTAACTCAATACAGAAATCAGCAACTACAGCAGATGAATGTATTCACCAGGCCTATCAGTATCGTGACACCAGGTCTGCATGTTTCTTTAGAGATGATGGGCTGTCCGATTTTATTGGCTTCAAATATTCTGACTGGCATGCCGATGATGCAGTCGCCAACCTTGTCCATAACCTGGAAGCGATTGCTGAAAAATGTGCGGATAAACCAAAGGCGGTGGTATCGATCATTCTTGATGGTGAAAATGCCTGGGAATATTATCCGGAAAATGGTTATCACTTCATCACTGCGCTGTATGAAAAACTTTCTACACATGAAGGGCTGAATCTGACTACTTATAGTGAATACCTGAAATTATGCGATGACAGAAAGCCCTTAAATGAAATCGCAGCAGGTAGTTGGGTTTACGGTACATTCTCAACCTGGATAGGTGAAAAAGATAAGAATCGTGCCTGGGATATGTTGATCGAAGCAAAAAAAGTTTATGACCAGGTGATAAGAGAAGGTAACATTTCCGGTGAAAAATTAAAAATAATCGAGATGCAGCTGGCAACCTGTGAAAGTTCAGACTGGTTCTGGTGGTTCGGAGAATATAACTCAGCTGAATCAGTGTCTGCATTCGATGAGCAATTTCGTCTGCATTTAAGTAACCTCTATCAGTTGTTAAATGTGGAACCCCCCAGCTATCTTGCAACAGCATTTTCTTTTGGTTCAGATAATGCCGCCATGGGTGGTGCTATGTTGCCAGGTCAGCATCAGTAGCTTATGACGACTCATGTGAATTTTAATACGCTGAGCAGGAAGCGTCGCGCTGGTGTGTTATTACATCCCACATCACTCCCTGAGTCTTTAGGTAATGGCGACCTCGGTCATCAAGCCTACCGATTTATCGAATTTCTTAATACCTGTGGTTTCAAAGTCTGGCAAATGCTGCCACTGGGACCGACCCACGATGATAAATCCCCCTATCAGTGTTTGTCTGCTCATGCGGGCAATCCTTTACTTATTAGTCTCGACTGGCTGGAAGACAGAGGTTGGCTGGTTAGAGAAAAAATTGATGTAACTGAAACAGCAGGTAATTATCGCTTATTTTGTTTAAAGCAGGCGGCGGAAAACTTTTATCAAATAAATGATAAATCCTGGATGGAAAGAATTTCAGGGTTTTCTCGAGAACACGCTAATTGGCTTGATGATTATGCATTATTCATAGCGTTGAAAAATAAATACCAGAATCAGCCATGGTATGACTGGCCGGTTCCTGTTCGTCATCGGGAAGTTACTGCTCTGGATGAAGCAAGTCGTGAGTTACAAGCTACAATTAAACAGACCATATTTGAGCAATTTGTTTTTTTCACGCAATGGCATGAACTTCATGATTATGCAAAACGGTATGAAATTGAATTGTTCGGGGATATGCCAATTTTTGTCGCGAAAGATAGCGCTGACGTTTGGGCGCAAAGAAAAAATTTTTTAATGAACGAAGATGGTGAGATGGCCTACGTTGCAGGTGTGCCTCCAGATGCTTTTTCAGATACGGGGCAACGGTGGGGGAATCCCTTGTATGACTGGGAATATATGCGGGCAACCAGTTTTAGTTGGTGGAAGGAACGTTTCAATACACAGTTGAAACTTTTTGACATGATACGGATTGATCATTTCAGGGGACTGCAAGCATGCTGGCAAATTCCGGGCGACGAAGAGACAGCTATTAATGGAAAATGGGTAGAGGTGCCAGGTCGAGAGCTGTTGCTTGAGTTATTTGATACTTTTCACTATCTCCCTTTAATTGCCGAAGATCTAGGTGTGATTACTGATGAGGTTATCGAACTAAAAGAATCATTTAACTTGCCGGGTATGAAGGTGCTGCAGTTTGCGTTTGATGGTAATACGGATAACCCGCATTTGCCACATCGTCATAAGATTAGTGATCTTATTTATACCGGCACACATGACAACGATACAACGTTAGGTTGGGCAAACGATGAAGAAAATTATAACAAGCCTTTTTTTGAAGAATATACTGGCAGAAATATTGAATCAGCAGAACAGGGTGCGTGGTCAATGATACGACTGGCGATGTCGTCTGTTTCATTTTTATGTATGCTGCCAATGCAGGATTTGCTTATGCTAGATTCATCGGCGCGCATGAATATACCGGGAACTGTTGGGGGTAACTGGCTGTGGCGGCTGGGGTTGGAAAAAGTTAAAGCAAAAAGAATTGAGAAAATATCGCGTTTAATAACGTTGTACCAAAGGTAAAGCTATGTCGAATAATAAATCATCATGCAATCTTCAATTGCCTGAGATAGAAAAATTACCCACTGATAGTGAGACACTTGCTAGCGACTTTGAAAGATACCTGACTCGACATTTGGGGCGCTTTTTTGGTTGTGTGCCGCACTACCTGTATGAAGCTTTATCGTTAACACTTCGTGATCGTATCATTAGCGACTGGCGTACCACCTGGAAAGATTATGAAAAGGAAGGAAGAAGGAGAGCCTATTACATGTCTCTGGAATTTTTAATCGGCCGTTCACTAGGCAATCACATTCTTAATCTGGGTATTGAGAGTGAAACAAAAACTGCAATGAATAAATTTGCACTGCAACTGGAAGAGATTATCAGTGAAGAACATGATGCAGGTCTGGGAAATGGTGGTTTGGGACGGCTAGCGGCCTGTTTTATGGATAGCTGCGCGACTATGAGGCTACCGGTTATAGGTTATGGTATTCGATATGAATATGGGATGTTTAGTCAAAAAATTATAGATGGATACCAGGTTGAGGAAGCGGATCACTGGTTAAGGGATAATAACCCCTGGGAGCTTGAGCGACCTGAATATACCCAGGTGATTAAGTTTGGTGGTCATATTGAGTGGGTAACAAATCATAATCGAAAACCACATATAGTCTGGAAGGATACATCCGATATTCTGGCGATACCTTATGATGTGCCTATTTCTGGTTATAAAAATAATACGGTGAATACACTGCGTTTATGGAAGGCAAGTGCCACTAACGCATTCAGTCTCGAAGATTTTAATGCAGGCAGTTATTCCGAAGCAGTAGAAGCGAAAAATGATGCAGAGCATATTAGTATGGTGCTCTACCCAAATGATGCGAGTGAAAATGGTAAAGAATTACGGCTAAAGCAACAGTATTTCCTGGCATCCGCGAGTCTGCAGGACATCTTTAGAATGTGGAAAAATAACGAAAATGGTGATTTGGCTCATTTTGCACAGCAAAATGTTTTTCAATTGAATGATACACATCCAACCATTGCTGTTGCCGAATTAATGCGTATTCTGATTGATGAAAAATACATGTCATGGAATGATGCCTGGAATATCACTACTCATACAATGGCATATACCAATCATACATTATTGCCTGAAGCGCTGGAAAAATGGCCAGTTGCGTTATTTGAAAAAATATTACCGCGTTTAATGCAAATTATTTATGAAATTAATGCACGCTTTCTTGATCAGGTTTCAAAGAAATGGCCTGGTCATACCGACAGGCAGATTAGAATGTCAATTATTGAGGAAGGTGATGTTAGATACGTACGTATGGCTTATCTTGCCATCGTCGGTAGCTTCTCGGTCAATGGCGTTGCCGCTCTGCATTCAAAATTACTGGTCGAAGGTTTGTTTAAAGATTTTTATGAGCTCTGGCCTGAGAAGTTCAACAATAAAACTAATGGCGTCACCCCGCGGCGTTGGGTAGCGTACTCAAATCCATTAATGAGCGCCCTTATCACAGAAAAAATTGGTGATGAATGGGTCAGGAAGTATGAGAATATTAAAGAATTAAAGAAATATGTCGATGATAAAGAATTTGTAGAACAATGGGCTGAAGTAAAAACAGAAAATAAAAAGAAACTGGCTGAACTGGTGAAAGAGGAGTGTGACGTTGATTTTGATGTAAATTCAATTTTTGACGTACAGGTAAAAAGAATCCACGAATACAAAAGGCAGTTATTAAATGTTTTACACGTAATTCATCTATATGACCGTATCAAACGAGGTGATGTAGAAAACTGGACTAATCGTTGCGTGCTCATCGGCGGTAAGGCGGCACCAGGTTACCGTTTGGCTAAATTAATCATTAAGTTAATTAATAATGTTGCCGATGTTATCAACAATGATGAAGAAATAGGTAACAAACTAAAACTGGCGTTTATGCCAAACTATGGCGTTTCAAAAATGGAGGTTATCTGCCCCGGTACGGATTTATCTGAGCAAGTTTCAACTGCAGGTAAGGAAGCGTCAGGCACTGGTAATATGAAGTTCATGATGAATGGCGCAGTAACGATAGGTACGTACGATGGAGCCAACATCGAAATACTTGATGCGGTTGGTGAAGATAACTTCTTCCTGTTTGGTTTGAAAGCTGACGAAGTGACAGCACGACGTGCCAACTATAATCCTGAAGAATTAGTTGCTCAGGACGAAGACCTTAAGCGGGTAATGCATCTGCTAACGTGTGGTCATTTTAATGCATATGAGAAATTTATATTTGATGACATTATTGCGTCATTAATGAATCCGTACGACCCATGGTTAACACTGGCTGATTTTAGAAGTTATATTAATGCACAGGAAAAAGTCTCCCAGGCTTATCGAGATCGGCCTTTGTGGTTGAAAATGAGTATTAACAATACTGTCTGTAGTGGTCATTTTTCAACTGACAGAACCATGCAGGAATACAATCAGGACATTTGGAAACTTAATAACTGATGGCAACAAAAAAGTCTTTTATTAAAGTGAAATTTTTGCTTAGTGTTTTGTTATCAAGTTTTATGCTTAACCATTCATTACAGGCAAACACAAAATATTATCAGTATGACGGTGATATGCCATTTATCGAAATGATGCTTAATATGATGGTAACTATGGGCATGATTGATAAAATCCCGCCGAATTTTGTAGGTTACGGCAATTATAATAATAATCCATATATGGCAAATCCATACACAAATTATCCGGGCTTTAATGCCCCTAACAGGTGGCAAGGGTTTAATCCTAATACGATGAACAGACCGCCATGGTTACAGTCACCGTGTGTAAACGAATCTTGCGGTAACAATAACGCGGTCAAATTAAACGGTGTATGGGTAACCCAGCACGGGGAAATGTTAGGCATAAAAAATCAACAGTTTTTATGGAGTGATGGACGTTCTAATTATTTGACCGGTTTAATTAAAACCAGGGGAAATACCTTATCGCTTAAGGTAAAGGACAAAGGACTGGTGATGAATTATCAGTACCAACTTGACAATGCCCGCTTGCAAACACGTGATGCCAATGGCGTAGTGAGAAATTTTATTAGGGCCCCTTTAAATCAAGGTTATTAAAATTAAATTCTGAATGAGTTAATTGGCACTAATAAACTGTGATTATCTAGGCTGAATGTTGCTGTTTGGCAGAACTATCGACAGGCTTCTTTCGACCCAAAGCGGACGTTCAGATGGTATTTTTTACGGAAGCTGAGTTGTCTCGATTTGCTTAAATTGATAATGAGACAAGTAGCGTGTAATCTCCAGTAAAAATAATGACTTATAAAGCAATATTAGGAATTGCCGATATTGGCTATACAGGCCGATGGGGTCTGTATTGTAATTGTTAGCACCTAATAAATGGAGATTAGAATGAACCTTTTCGCTCAGCTACAAAATGACACTGTGTATATAGAGAAGGCTGACGGGTCGCGCTCAGATCCATATAAAACAGCAATAGGTTCAAAAAATGGATTATCAGCCACTATTTTTGAAGCAAATATGGATGTTGAAGAAGGGTGGAAGCTAATTAGACCATTGCCGAGCGGAAAGGAAGAGAGTTATACGATATTGGAGGCCAACTACAGCCCTGGGTTGCATGCAATTCCGCCTCATTGGGCATTGAAACTCAAGAAAGATACATCAATGCTAAACAAACCCAACGCGCCAAGATCCACAACAATTAACATAAATAACTCTGAAGGCATTCAGATTGGTGATCATAACGTACAGCATATTGAAAAGAGCCTTGTTGGATTGATTGAAAATATTGAATCTTCAGATGTGCCCGAATCTGAAAAAGCTGAAGCCAAAGGAATGTTAAGGCAACTAATGTTAAATCCAACAGTTGCAGGTATTCTTGGAGGAGCAACCTCTGGGATATTGGCTCTATTAGGGTGACAAAAAGTGCTAGCAAGGCGCTCGTT
>JAOUNI010000059.1 GCA_029881035.1 Gammaproteobacteria bacterium
TCCCTGGATTCGCCCACCGGTTGAAGTCTATTACCTGAATAATCCGCTGAATACCGTCAACGGTATCGAGTTCCTGTTCCAGTTCCCGGTTGGCCCGGGTGTACTTTCATTGCAACCCTACTTCGGTTCAAACAGGGATGACGTGCCAAATACCGGTGGCGCTGGATTTTTTGAGGCAGAAAGAATTCGTGGTATCGATATCAAATATTCAGGTAATGGTTATACTGCCCATGCCAGCAGTTTTGCCTGTGATGTGAAGATATATGGTGGTTTTGCTGCTCAGGCAAATTTTGGCGCACCAACATTAAGTAATGTAAATGTTGATCTGAGTGGTGAAGGTAAGTGTGAAGTTAATTCAGCCGGTTTTAACCTGGAGATGCGAAATGTGGTGGTCTATGCCGAATGGCAGAATCGCCTGACTAACAAGACATTGGCCAGACCATTTGGTGATCAGGAGGCCTGGTATACCACCGTCGGTTATCGCTATGGTAAATGGTTGCCACATATTACTTTTGCAGCGATTGATGGTAGATCTTCCGATGCCGTGGATGCAAATGGTAACAAGGCTGTAACATGTGCTGATGCAACGTGTGGTGGACCAGGCTTCAGCTTAATGAACTTCCCAGTGGCGCTTCAGCATTCGACCACCTATGGTCTTCGTTATGAGCTTAATGACAGTGCTGCGCTCAAGATCGAGCACAGTATCGTCTATGTGGAACAGGATGCTAACGAGCTGGCTGGTGCAAATCAGCAATTCAACTTCGGTTTATTTGATACCAGTTTCACCAGTGCGCCACCCATGGATAGTGTGGGTGTAACCAGTATCGCGCTGGATGTGGTTTTCTAGGTAACCAGTAGTTGTCAGGAAATAAGCAGGGATGCGCAGGTTAGTGTATAAAATATGAACGTACAAAAATCCGGCATGAGCCGGGCGGGTTCGATGCTTATGTTATTAGACGGTTCATTATCACTTGATAAAAATAACTCAATATTACGAGTTAATATAGTGCAAAAACTATGCAATTTTTCGTTGTCGATTATCTTGCTGGTGTGTTCTTCATGGGCTTATGCAGACGGTCTATTCGACTTTCAGATGACACTAGCCAAAAAAGGCAATGCAGAAGCTGAATTTAAAGTCGGTGAAATGTACGAGACAGGCTTCGGTGTTAAGAAAGATATGAATGAAGCACGAAACTGGATCAATAAAGCAGCAGCTCAGGGACATGAAACGGCCAATTTTAAACTTTTATACTGGGATGTGGAGAAAAATGGTCTGAAAGGCGATAACAAGAGCAAGTTTACCGAATTAAGAACTAAGGCTGAAGACGGTAATGCTCAGGCCATGTACTATTTGGGCAAGATGTATGCAAATGGCGTAGGTGTTAAACAGAACTATGACACATCGCTGGACTGGTTGAATAAAGCCACTTTTGTTGGTGTGCTTGAAGCGGAAAGAGAGTCTCTTTTGGTTAGGGAAAGAAAACAAAAGGCGCTTGAAGAAGATCGTAAAGCTGAAGAAAGCCGTAAAGCAAAAGAAAAAGCTCAGCAGGAAGAAATTAAAAAGGCCGAAGCTAAGAAAAAACTGGAAGAAGAAAAGCGATTAAAAGCTGAAGCTGATAGAGAAAAGAGACAGCAGGAAAGCAGGAGTCAATCGGCTCAGAAAAAGGAATTAGAAGAACAGAATAGAAAGAAAGCTGAGGCAGCAGCTAAACAGGCAGAGGAAGAAAAGCAGGAAGCAGAAAAACAGGCATTGTTGAAACGTGAAGCTGAAAAGAGAAAGGAGAAAGCTAAGTCAAAAGATTCGAAGTTTACATCGGATCCCTGTAGTGGAAAGTCAGCACGTTTTCTTTCAACCTGTCGCTAATAGTTAACAGACAGCCTTAAGGATAAGGCTGTATAATTAGTCATACTAGATGTAAATATTATGACTCCCCTCCATGCAAAAAGACAGAAATCAGACCAGAAAAAAAACCAAACAGAAAACAGTAGCCGGTCGCCCTCGTTCTAGAAAGACAAAGTCACAAATTCAACATTACTCTCTACGATTATTTTTAATCATAATTGTTGTCAGTGTCGGGTATCTGTTTTATCTCGACATAAAAATAATCAGTAAATTTGAAGGGAGAATCTGGCAATTACCTGCACGGGTCTATGCACGACCATTAGAATTATATGAGGGTATGACTTTATCACCAGCACAGTTACAGATTGAACTGGATATGCTGAATTATTCATATGATGATAATGCAGTATTGGAACAAGGCCAGTATCAACGATCTGGGAACCATTTTGATATCGTAACGCGTGGTTTTGAGTATTGGGATGGCGAAGAAGTCAGCCGATCAATGCGTGTCGAATTTGAAGATAATAAAATTATTGATCTTGAAGATTTAATCACTAACGAGTCACTGGCATTAGTCAGATTTGACCCAGCCTATCTAGCTGGAATATTTCCCTCTCACGGTGAAGACAGAGAGCTGGTGAGAATTGAGGAAGTGCCTGAAGAATTAATTGCGATGCTTATTCTGATAGAAGATCGACGCTTTTATGACCACCCAGGTGTGGACGTAAGATCGATTGCCAGAGCATTTATGGCTAATATTAAAGCAGGCCGAACGGTGCAAGGTGGCAGTACTATAACGCAACAGTTGGTGAAAAACCTGTTTTTGACACCTACACAGAGTCTATGGCGAAAAGCAAATGAAGCGGTCATGGCAATATTGCTGGATTTACAGTACAGCAAACAAAAAATTCTTGAAACTTACCTTAATGAAATTTATCTGGGACAGGACCAGGATCGAGCTATTCATGGATTTGGTCTCGCCAGTTTGTATTATTTTGGCAAACCACTGCATCAATTAGCTCTGGATGAAATGGCCTGTCTTGTTGGTCTAGTTAAGGGAGCCTCTTATTACAATCCTGTCAGGCATCCAGAGCGTGCTAAAGAAAGAAGAAATGTGGTGCTTTCAGCCTTAAATAATAGTGGCTTGATCACGGATGAACAATTTATAAATTTATCCAATAAAAAAATAAAAATTGCCCGACATGTTAAACGTGAGCGCTATCCTGCTTATCTCGATCTTGTTAAGAGACAATTGAAAAGCACTTATGATTCTGATGACCTGAAGTCAGAAGGTTTACGTATTTTTACGGCTTTTAATCCTTACGTGCAGTATCAGGCAGAAAAAGCTATCACGACAGTAACACCCCAACTGAGTAGCGATGCAAGTTTACAAGCAGCTGTGATTGTGGCTTCCCCAAACAATGGTGAAGTGCTGGCTGTAGTTGGAGATCGCCAGCCTGACTATGCTGGTTTTAACCGTGCTCTGGATATCCAACGTCATATCGGTTCGTTGATTAAACCTGCTATTTATTTGTCGGCATTGAAACAGAGCAATAAATATACGCTCGCCAGTCTTGTTGAAGACACTCGCTTGCGTGTTATTGGTGAGGACAAAAAAATATGGGAGCCTGAGAACTACGATCATCAGTATCATGGCAATGTTACCATGTATGAGGCGCTACTTAAGTCCTACAATATTCCAGCGGCACGATTGGGTCTGGATGTGGGGCTTGGTGAAATTAGTAAGACCATTCAACAATTAGGTAATCATAGTCAGTTACCTCCTTACCCTTCGATGACTTTGGGGGCGGTGGATATGTCTCCTTTTGATGTGGCGTCAATTTACCAGACTTTTGCAGCCAGTGGTTTCCATAGCCCACTGAGAACCGTGATTGCGGTTCTCGATAAGGAAGGCCGACCTTTGAAACGCTACCCGATAGATGTCGCGCGTGAAGTCGCTCCTGATGTCGTTGCCCTGATTAATCACACTATGCTGGGCATTGCTGAGGAGGGCACGGCAAAAAGACTGGCGACTGATTTAACTATAAAGGTGGCGGGTAAAACCGGAACTTCTGATGACTTAAAAGATAGCTGGTTTGCCGGTTTTTCTGGTGATACCGTGGCCGTGGTCTGGACCGGTTTTGATGATAATCGCAGTACTGATTTAACTGGGGCATCAGGTGCATTACGGATCTGGTCAAAATTAATGAGCTCAATTTCATCAACTTCTTTTGAGGTTTTGATGCCTGATAATATTACGATGCAGTGGATTGATCGAGAATCGGGACTTCTATCGGCGAAAGACTGTGAAAATGCGATAGAATTGCCCTTCATTTTGGGCTCAGAGCCCACGGTAGACGCTGAATGTACAGAAGGTTCGTCATCTGGCTGGTTTCATAAATTGTTTGGTGACTAAGATTGTCTAGATTTCAATACCTTTTTATTTTCATTGTTGTTCAGTTACTGAGCTCATGTTCGGTGATCGAGGAAAAACCAGTTGGTCCTCCAACATTGCTTGAGACGAATCAATTAGAGGCGTGGCGCTTATCGGACAGTGAAAAACGTATAACTTCTTCAAATCGTGCGATCAGTCAGCTCCTGCAACAGGCGGATGAGCTAATGGCTGCGGCCAATTTTGAACAGGCGAGTGATAAGTTAGAGCGTCTGGTACGTATCGAGCCACAGTTTGCACAGGCATGGAGTCGTCTTTCATGGATGGCACTTAAAAATGGTGACGCACAACGCTCACAACAATTAGCACAACGTAGCAATAGTTATAGCCGTGACAATAATAAACTGAAAATACTAAACTGGAATTTTATAAAACAAGCTGGTGAGCTACTGCAAAGTGTAGAGCTCGTCGAGCAGGCAGAGCAGATGATTAAAGCGCTAGGTGGCGAATAATGAAAGCCTCTGAGTATTTAGCTGAAGATGGTGTTTTCAGCACCTATGTTGACGGTTACAAAGTCAGGCATAGTCAGCTTGCGCTGAGTGATGCTATCGAGGATGCCATAAAAAATAAAAAAGTTCTGGTGGCCGAGGCGGGTACGGGTATTGGCAAAACTTTTGCCTATCTGGTGCCTGCAATTAACTCCGGTAAGAAAGTTATCATTTCCACCGGCACCAAACATCTTCAGGATCAACTTTTCCGCACCGATATTCCGCGCGTATTAAAGGCACTGGATGTGCCCATTAAAATAGCCTTATTGAAGGGACGTGCCAACTATCTCTGTCTGCATCGATTACAGATTGCGCCCCATCTTGGTTTCATGAGTAAAGTGACGCAGAGTCAACTGGTTGAGATTGGCCAATGGGCGGGTAAAAGCGTAGCTGGAGATATTTCTGAGCTCAGCGCCATTGAAGAAGATGCTTTTGTCTGGCCGATGGTGACGTCGACGGCAGATAACTGTCTGGGCAGTGAGTGTGCCTCATGGAATGACTGCTTTATCGTCAAGGCGCGTAAAAAAGCGCAGGAAGCGGATTTGCTAGTGATTAACCATCATCTTTTACTCGCCGACATGACCTTGAAAGAAGAAGGCTTTGCCGAGCTATTGCCGGGCGCGGATGCGTTTGTGATTGATGAGGCGCATCAGCTGCATGAAGTCGCTTCCCGGTATTTTGGTGACACATTGTCGAGCCGGCAATTAACGCTGCTGGCGAGTGATGCGATTGCAGAGCAGGTGAATGACGCACCTGATATGACAGAGATCAGGGATTGTGCGAATCAGCTGGAGAAAGCCACGCAGGATTTTCGTCTGGCCCTGGGTGATTCGGCTGAAAAGCAGGCATGGGCATCTATCAAATACAAACCGAGTGTGGTGACGTGTTTGTCAGAACTGATTTCTGCACTGTCTGATTTGTCAGAAAATCTGGAAGTGGCTTCTGAGCGTAGTCGTGGTTTAGATCAATGTTATCAGCGCTGTTTGTTGTTGAGTCAACGTGCAGAGTTATTTAAACGCGATAACGAGCTCGCCGACGCGGCTAATGCGATTCTCTGGTATGAAACTTACAGCAAAAGTTTTATGCTGCATTCGACGCCCATTGAAGTTTCAAATCTGTTCAGAAAATATACCAATAATTTTTCAGCTGCCTGGATTTTTACCTCGGCCACTTTGCAGGTCAATAAAAATTTCAATCATTTCTCTGATGCAATGGGGCTTGAAGAATTTGACAGTGGTATCTGGTTAAGTCCATTTGATTATCAGCGACAAAGTATGCTCTATTTGCCTGAAAACATGCCTGATCCATCCAGTTATTCTTACACTCACACTTTGCTTGAAAAAGTTTTGCCTGTGTTGAGTGCGAGTAAGGGCGGGGCGTTTTTATTGTTTACCAGTTACCGTGCTATGAACGAAGCAAAAGAATTTTTACAGGATAAACTGGAGTTCCCGATTTTTATTCAGGGTGAATTACCCAAGCATCAGCTGCTAGCCCGGTTTAGAGAAGCGGGCAATGCTATCCTGCTAGGTACATCCAGTTTCTGGGAAGGAGTTGATGTGCGTGGTGGAGCTTTATCCTGCGTGGTGATTGATAAACTGCCGTTTGCTTCACCCGGTGAACCTGTGATGCAGGCGCGCATTGATGCGATTAAAAATAATGGTGGCCAGCCGTTTATGGAATATCAAATACCGCGTGCGGTGATTGCTCTGAATCAGGGCGTTGGTAGATTGATTCGTGATATTAATGATCATGGTGTTGTTGTCATAGGTGATCCACGTTTAACCAGTAAAGCTTATGGACGTGTTTTTTTGAATGGTCTACCGCCGATGACAAGAACCACACAAATTAAAGATGTAGAAAATTTTTTTAAAGAAAAGATGACAGAGACAGAAGGTGAACATGAAGCTGCTGGCGCTTGATACCTCGACCGAAGCTTGCTCCGCCGCTTTGTCTATTGATGGTGAAATAAAACAGCATTATCAGGTCGCGCCGCGTGAGCACACGCATTTGATACTCGGCATGATTGAATCGCTGCTGCAGGACGCAGGCCTGAAGTCGAGCGATATTGATGTCATGGCCTTTGGCCGTGGTCCCGGTTCCTTCATGGGCGTGCGGGTCGCTGCGGGCGTGGTGCAGGGCATCGCGTTTGCACATTCCATTCCGGTGGTGCCGGTGTCTACCCTCGCAGCCATGGCCAGTGTCGCCATGCAGGAAACAGGTCAGACGCAGGTGCTGGCTGCGATTGATGCCCGCATGAAAGAAGTTTACTGGGGCGCCTATTGTCAGGACGAAGCGGGGCAGATCGTCCTGCAAGGTGAGGAGTGTGTGGTTGCGCCCGAGCAGGCACCGGTTCCTGCTCAAGGCGAGTGGCTGACCGCCGGCACCGGCTGGGCCAGTTATGGCGCCATAATGAGATCCGCTTTGGGCGAGCGCTGTGTCGGCTCGCTGCCTGACTGTTTTCCCTCTGCTGAAGCGATCGCCCGGCTGGCGATCAGCGCCTACCAGAACGGCGGCGCCGTCACGGCAGCAGAAGCTGTACCTGTCTATTTGAGGGATAATGTCGCCAGCAAGCCAAAGTCAGCCCTTTAATGTGCTTCAAATACAGATTGATTGTCCGTCGGGACTGCCAATCAGGGCGGTCATAAGGTAAGATTTGCGCCTCGTAATTTTGCCCATATAAGAAGCTAAAACCTAAGATGGAAGTCAATCATATATTTAATCTAATCAATGACCTCAAGCAACGCTCGCTGTCGCTTAGGGGGTATCTTTGACTTCGATAATCGCAAAGAAGAGCTGGAAGAAGTCTGCCGTGAACTCGAGCAGTCCGATGTCTGGGATAATCCCGAGCGCGCGCAACAGCTAGGTCAGGATCGATCCCGCCTGGAAAAAATAGTATTAACGCTGGAAGAGCTGGAGTCCGGCCTCAACGATGCCAGTGAGCTGCTTGAAATGGCAGTGGATGATGACGACGAGGCCAGCGCCGAGGCGGTCAATGAAGATCTTCAGCAGTATGTCAAACAGATCGAGGAACTGGAATTTCGTCGTATGTTTTCAGGCGAAATGGATGCCTGTAATGCGTTTCTGGATATCCAGTCCGGCTCAGGCGGCACCGAAGCACAGGACTGGGCTGAAATGCTGTTGCGCATGTATTTGCGCTGGGGTGAAGCACACGGTTACAAGACCGAGCTCATGGAAGCGTCGCCGGGTGATGTCGCAGGTATCAAGAGTGCAACCATCCGTTTTGAAGGCGACTATGTATTTGGCCGCTTGCGCACCGAAACCGGCGTGCATCGTCTGGTGAGAAAATCGCCCTTTGATTCGGGTAATCGCCGGCATACTTCTTTTGCCTCGGTGTTTGTTTCACCCGAGATTGATGATGATATCGAAATAGATATTAATCCGGCCGATTTACGTATCGACGTTTATCGTGCCAGCGGTGCCGGTGGTCAGCACGTCAACAGAACTGAATCGGCAGTGCGAATTACGCATAACCCGACAGGCGTTGTGGTGCAGTGTCAGAATGACCGCTCACAGCACAAAAATAAGGCCTCAGCCATGAAGCAGCTGAAAGCCAAATTGTATGAACTGGAAATGCAAAAACGCAACGCCGATCAGCAGGCAGTTGAAGAAACAAAATCAGATATAGGTTGGGGCAGTCAGATTCGTTCTTATGTACTCGATCAGTCAAGAATTAAAGACCTTAGAACTAACGTCGAGACCGGGAATACCCAGGCTGTTCTCGACGGAGACATAGACCAATTTATCGAAGCTAGCTTAAAGAGCGGTTTGTAATATTATGAATGACAAAATAGAAGATCAGGCAGAAGAACTGTCGCCGGAAGAAGAAAACAAACTGATCGCACAGCGTCGCGAGAAACTCGATGCGCTGCGTGAAAATGGTAATGCTTTTCCGAATGACTTCAGGCGCGATTCAATGGCGGCTGATCTGCATGCTTATTATGGCGAAAAAACCGCAGAAGAATTAGACGCTCTCGGTCAGCGCGTGTCGATTGCCGGCCGCATGATGGCAAAACGTGTGATGGGTAAAGCGAGCTTTACCAAGTTGCAGGATATGTCGGGCCAGATCCAGTTGTTTCTACAACGCGACAGCTTGCCCGAAGGTGTTTATAACGAAGGCTTCAAGAAATGGGATGTTGGTGATGTTATTGGTGCCGAAGGCGTTATTTTTAAAACCCAAACCGGTGAGCTGTCTATCAAAGTTGACGAGGTTAAACTGCTAACCAAATCACTGCGACCACTGCCGGGCAAGTTTCATGGCTTAACCGATACTGAAACACGTTACCGCCAGCGTTATCTTGACCTGATCATGAATCAGGAAGTTAAAGATACCTTCAAGATGCGCACAAAAATTATTGCGTTTATCCGCCATTATTTTGACAGCCATGATTTCATGGAAGTTGAAACACCGATGATGCAGGTTATTCCCGGTGGTGCCGCGGCGAAACCGTTCGAGACTTTTCATAATGCACTCGGCCTGCCCATGTTTATGCGTATTGCCCCTGAGTTATATCTGAAGCGTCTGGTGGTCGGTGGTTTTGAACGCGTTTATGAAATTAATCGCAACTTCAGAAACGAAGGTGTCTCAACCCGACACAATCCAGAATTCACCATGATTGAGTTTTATCAGGCTTATGCGGATTATAAAGACCTGATGAATTTGACTGAAGATTTACTGCGTAGTTTAACCGAGCAGGTATTAGGCACAAGTGTAGTTAATTATCAGGGTGATGAGTATCACTTTGGTAAACCGTTTGCGCGCATGTCTGTATTTGATTCGATCCTGCACTACAACCCTGAGCTTAAAGCTGAAGATATTTCTGATATAGAAAGTGCACGCAAAGTTGCCAAGTCGATGAAGCTGCATATCAAAGACGGTTTTGGTTTAGGAAAAATCCAGATCGAAATTTTCGAAGCCACGGTTGAGCATCGTTTGATGGATCCGACATTTATCACCGAGTATCCAACCGAAGTGTCACCGCTGGCACGACGCAATGATCATAATCCGTTTGTTACCGACCGTTTTGAATTCTTCATCGGTGGTCGCGAAATCGCCAATGGTTTCTCGGAATTAAATGATGCCGAAGATCAGGCAGCACGCTTCCAAAAACAGGTAGAAGAAAAAGACGCGGGTGATGAAGAAGCCATGCATTACGATGCCGATTATGTCCGTGCTCTGGAATATGGTTTACCACCGACAGCGGGTGAAGGTATCGGCATTGATCGTCTGGTTATGTTGCTAACCGATTCACCATCGATTCGTGATGTGATTTTGTTTCCACATATGAAGCAGGAACATTAATTTATTTGTTTCGTGTAGGTTGGGTTAGGCGTTTTTTGCCGTAGCCCAACATCTCAAAATCAATCAACTTGTTGGGTTTATCCGGTGCCCACGCGTTACTTCTAAGTAATTCAAATCTTTTGTGGTAGCGGGTGTTATGCAGCGCATCCATGCGCCTTACCCTTCGGGCTCGCTGCGCTCATGAAAATTTGATCCATTCAAATTTTTCGCACCCACGGGTGAATCATTCTTTATTATTCTGCACATCCATGTACTACACCCTTTGGGTTGTGTATGCGGCCTTGTATGCATATATATCCAGTTTTGAGTTAGCCGATATTCATCAGTCATTTGCTGTATGATGAACGGGCTTTCCTTTAGCTTTCCTTGGGCCGTTCTCTGGCTTTTCTTTTGCTTTCCTTTAGCGAACCTTGAGTTCTTGTCTACTTTGTAGCTGGCCTTTTTGGGCTGTTATATCTTTTAGAGAAGATTACAGGTTTTGAACGATGGCTCACCGATGGTGAGTTAGCTGTGTATTTGTAACACAGCTGATGCCTTGCTCGTGATGAATTAACGCGTAGATGGTCAGTTATAAGCCGTGTTGATGGTATCTATGGCAATAGAATGCCTTTCTACAGATATTTTCTTTGTCGGTGTGTAGTACGTAGGTACTGGCGATTTCCCCGACTTGTATCTCTTAAATGAGCAGCATCTTTCCCCAGACAACAAAATTCTAAGGAGAATTTATTATCAATAATCGTATAACGACTGCACTACTTTTAGCCGCCGGCACTGGATCCCGTCTGCACCCAATAACCCTTGATGCACCAAAATGCCTTACAGAAGTGAGTGGTGAGCCCATCCTCGGACGTTTGATCGATAATCTCCGCGTACAGGGCATTACTCGCCTGATAGTGGTTACTGGCTACCTTGACCATTGTATTAAGGCATTTCTTGAAGAAAACGCGGCTGATATGCAGCTTGATTACGTGTTTAACCCTGTATTCAAAACAACCAATAATATCTATTCACTCTGGTTGGCGAGAAAAGTGATCGAAGAGCCATTTGTGCTAGTAGAAAGCGATCTGGTTTTTGAAGAGTCAATGTTAGCGCCGATGCTGATGCCTGACAAAATTGCAGTTTCAAACACCCTGCCATGGATGAATGGAACCGTGGTTGAACTTAATGCTGACAAAAGAGTAAAAGCCTTTCATGTTAGTCATAATGTCAATGATGCGCGCCAGTATAAAACCGTGAATATCACCAGCCTGTCTTTGCACAGTTGGCAAAAAGTGGTTGAACGATTGGGTCGCTATATAGAAGAGGGCCGTGTTGATGAATATTATGAAACCGCATTTGCTGCTATGGTGGCGGATGGCTCACTTGAATTAGAGGCGGTTTTCTTTGATCAAAACAAATGGTATGAAATTGATTGTGTGAAGGACCTGCATCAGGCCGAGTTAATGTTTCCTCGTGTTTCACCACTGGGTCTGCCCGAAACACTTCGCACCAGCCGTGTTACCAGTCGCTCTGTCGATAATGTTGTTTCCCTTAATAAATTATTACTAGAGAAAAATTCATGACAGCTATTATCGAACCAGAAAATGATTCAGTGGCAACGCCACCAAGCATTCTTTCCTATGTCAACGATCTGGCAAACCTGTGTTCCCTGGCCGGGCTTTTGTCTGCGGTATTGGCGATTTATTTTGCAATACTAGGTAACTTTCCTGCAGCCATGATCGGGCTGGTGTGGGCCGTATTCTTCGACTGGAGCGATGGCAATATCGCACGGCGCATGAAAGGCCGAACTGATAAGCAGAGATTGTTCGGTGGTCAGATGGACTCATTAATTGATATTGTCAGCTTTGGTGTTTGTCCTGCAGTGGTTTTACTCAGCTACGGTGATTTTAGCCCCTGGTTTTTGCCGGGTGCTTTTATGATTGTGGCAGCGGGTGTACTTCGATTAAGTTATTTTAATGTCTATGGCCTGGTCGACAAAACAACCTTTAATGGTTTGGCTATTGATAATAATGGCATATTCCTGGTGCTGTTTTTTGCTTTTAGCAGTCTTATCAGTGACTCGGCTTTCAGCGTATTGCTCTATATTTTGGTAGTGACATTGGCAGCGCTAAATGTTGCGCCGATCAAAACGCCAAAACTGAGTGGTGGTATCTGGTATTACGTTATTGTTAGCTACACGCTTATAGCCACCTTGTTTTATGCTTGGCAATTGCAGATGTAAATCAAAGCAAGCAACCGCAAGTCGTTTCAATTAATGATCTTTAAAAGGGAAGTTCCCCTTTTAACCTAAGCTGTTCTGGATGATCTACATGGTTAACCTAAAGCAGTCCACTAATAATCAGGAGAACGACATGAGTAAAGAAAAGAAATCGAATAAGGAAAGTAAGAAGAAAGCCTTATTGACGCCAAAAGAAAAGAAAGCCGCAAAGAAAAACAAAAAGGAAGCGACGGGGCTTTTTGTGAATGATCATTAGGTTTGTGTTTTGTAGTAATTCATAGCATTGGTTGGTGGGTAGTATGCGGCGCATCTGTCGAGGTTTTTAGGGTGTTGTGGTTATTACGCGAACGATGCGGTTCATAAAAAAGCATTCACCGCATCCTACCGTGCTAATTATCTAATAACTAGCACGAACCTCACTCTCCACCAATGCCTGTAACTGCTCATAGCCAAACTCAACCAGCGGTTTCCCATTAACAAAAAACCCGGGTGTTTTGTCTACCTGCAACTGTCTGGCATCAGCCATGTCCTGCTGTACGTTCAGTGCGACGGCGGGATCCAGTATGTCCTGTTTTGCTTTTTCAATATCAATCCCGGAATAAGGTAGTATTGCCCATAGTTTGTCAGGGTAGGCGACGTGATTTTTTACCCAGGCAGACTGAGTGGCGTAAGTTTCTTCAAGAACTTCCCAGAATTTATTTTGCAGTCGGGCAGTCTCAAGTATTTTCACTACTTCATCAGAGCCGGGATGCAGTGGGGTGTAGCGCATCACCAGTTTTATCTTGCCCGGATTAGCTTTCATTAAATCTTTAACGAAGGGATGAAAGTTCCTGCAGGTTCCGCAGGCCGGGTCGAAGAATTCGACGATGGTGACTTTGGCGTTTGCATCGCCCATGGTGGGTGAATGTTCGCGTACCAGTGATGCGCTATTTTGCTGTGCGGTGGCACTGATCTCATCGGCCTTCTGTGTGTTGTATAACCATGTAGCGATAGCGAAGATGGCGATGAGTAGTACGCTCGCAGCGGCGACCAGATGTTGTGTTTTCATGCGCGTGTCCTGTTCCTGAAAATTAACAGCAATACGATGATTGCCGTGTATGAAAGTATTGATAACATGGGAATGGTGATAAAGCCAAATAGTTCCAGATTTATTTCAGCGCAGGAAGCATCCTTGTCACAGGGCTGAAGGTTTTCGGGGATGTAGCCGGAGTAGACAAGGTAGTGGTAGACAGCAAAACCCAGGCCGATCAGCGCGATGGGGAAGGCATAGCGAAACACAGAGCGGTCAAGCGGAAACAAACCCACCAGAAAAATCACCACCAATGGGTACATAAAAATACGCTGATACCAGCAAAGCACGCAGGGCTTAAGCCCCATGACTTCACTAAAAAACAGGCTGCCTAGAGTGGCGGTGGTGGCTATTAGCCAGCAGGTGAAGATTAGTGGTTGGGTGGTGTTTGGGGGTGTTGTTGGGGTTGGGATGGTCATTGTTGGGGAGTTTAGCTTGTTTTGGGTTTTGTGTAATTACTGAATCTTCGTAGTAATTTGTAATATTGGTTGGTGGGTAGTCGCACCCACGGGCGAGGTACTCTTTTGTCAGCAGCAACAAAAGAGTACCCAGAAAAATGCCGCCCATAACACCTTGCCCTAACGGGTTCCCGAGCCAAGCAACTTTGCCAACGCGCCCGTTTCGACGCGCTAATCCCTGCGCGCGAAACTAAATCAGGCGTCCTGCCTGATTTGCCCTACCAAAGTTACGTGGCTCGGCAAGGTGTGAGGAGGAGGGTGAAGCTGAAAGGCAAAACATTTTCTAAAATGGTATATCGTCATTTGTTTTTCGCAAAACCCGGGTCAGAGAGCAATTGTTTCTAATATACTAATTTAAGTTTTTCTCTGCGTCTCCGCGCCTTTGCGGTGAAAGCTTTTCAAGTTTTTGCTTTTAATTAGTCACTAGTCGCAAACGTATAAGGCAATTCCAACAACTTAACCACCGGCCCATTAGCATCATGCAACTTTAAAGTCTGACTCTCTGCATCAGCAATCTGTATCACCGCCAGTGCTTCATAAATACCATCCGCATTTAGTTCTGCACTGACAAT
>JAOUNI010000014.1 GCA_029881035.1 Gammaproteobacteria bacterium
TAGACGGTTTGTTGATGCCGTTTCAGGTCATATGCCAACGGATGAAACAAGTCAGGCACGTGTACCGATCATATTAAATACGATTAAAGCTGTTGCGGAAAATAAATGAGTGAATCAGCACGGTAGTTTGGGGGAGGTACGAACCCCAACAGATTTTGATAAATATGTTGAGCGACGTATAAACTGTTGGGGTTCATGAAAAACATTCACCCCAACCTACAAAGCACGGTATCACGGTAGGTTGGGGTAAGGCACGAACCCCAACAGGTTTTGGTGAATATGTTGAGCGGCATATAAACTGTTGGGGTTCATGAAAAACATTCACCCCAACCTACAAAGCACGGTATCACGGTAGGTTGGGGTAAGGCACGAACCCCAACAGATTTTGGTAAGCATGTTGAGCGGCATATAAACTGTTGGGGTTCATGAAAAACATTCACCCCAACCTACAAAGCTGCTCTTCGTGATTTTTCGGTAGGTTGGGGTAAGGCACGAACCCCAACAATTTTTGATAATAACACTCTGCCATCAACACAGTCTCATCAGCACAACCCACAACAAATACCCTCTTGTTAGTATCCGAGTTAGAATAGTGCGCACATGGGAAGCTCTCCCCTCAAACCAGTCAGATAGAAAAAAATATGTTAGACAATTTACTTAAGCCCGCCTGGAAAAGCGACTTGGTTGAGAAGCGCCTGAAAGCTATCTCTGCAATGAATGGCGCCAGTTTAAAGAACCAGGAAATACTGGCTCAACTGGCCGCCGATGACGCGGATATTTCAGTTTGTATTGCGGCCATCCAGAAGCTAACGTCTGCCGCCACCTTGCATGAGATTTCGCTCAAGCATGCTAATGACTCGGTGCGTGCAGCCGCTGAGAAAAGGCTTGATGAATTACTGTCTGCGGGATGTTCTCTTAACGAAGAGCAATACCGCGAGCTGTTAAAGCAGTATCCAGCATTGGCGGTGCGCGTTGCCGCCTATGCGGAGTTAGCTTCGATTAGAGCTGAAGCCATACAAAGTTTGACGGAGAAACAACTGGTTGAAGTGCTGGGTCTCACCGGTTATACGGATTTGCGACAGCTGATCGCAGAAAGGTTGACCAATACCGCAGCAAGCATCGAAACACTTGAGTCCGCAAGGAAGCTACTGCGTGGCAAGGACAAGAATGTTGAGCGATTGCTCAGGACAAAAATAGATGAATGCCGAAAGCTGGAAAAGCAGTATGCCGAGAATTTAGCCACGGTAGAAAAACTGGTTAATGAAGTCGAGTATCTCGCCAGTCGTGACTGGCGGGCTGAGTTTAAAGCGAAGCTACAGGTTAACCGGGAGAGCTGGGATAAGCTTGATTTCGACATAGATGCAGACACGATGCAGCGTTATCAAACGGCGCGCCAGATTATCGATGCTCGATATGAACAGCAAAATAGTATTGAACAGGCGAAACAGTCTCAGCAACAGCTGCTGGATGAGCTCAAGGTTTTTCTGCGCGACATCACAGGCAGGGCGCTCGCCAGCTTGTTAGCAACACACGCCGACACGTCAACCCGGATAGAACAGCTCCGCGCCGACTGGCAACAATGTGCCGTTAAGCACCCGCCAGAACTGGTCACCCATGAGTCAGTCGAGAAGATGCTTAGTGCATTGCAATCGGTGAATCAGTTAGTGCTTAAGGCTGCTGATATCTTGCAGGAAAAGTCCGCTGCAGAATCGGGTGAAACTGAAGCGGCCGGGCAGCACAGGGCAGCTAAGGCATTCGCCGAAAATAGTCAGAAATTAAGCGCCGCCTTAAAACAGCTTAAATGGCCTGCGGCCTATGGTGAACTGCAAGTGGCGACTGAATTACAGGCGCAGCTGGCAGACTGGCAAAAAATACAGGCGGCGTCTGTCGCCGAACAGAAAGAGAAACTGGATAATTTGCATAAAAAAATCAGTTCTATCTTTCGTTTTTCCCGCGCCGGCAACCTGGCGAGAGCGAAACAGTTGTGTGAAAAAGTCGAAAAAGCACTGCACCAGTTTGAAGGCAAGGATCGTGCCGCCCTTGAAGAACGATTTGAAGAAGCCAGAAATACCCTGGGTGATATGGGTGACTGGAAAAATTTCGCGACCGAACCCAAGTATGTTGAGCTGTGTGAAGCCATGGAGCGTCTGGCCAGTTCCAAACTGCACCCCGACAAACTTTCGAATGAGATGAAGGCGCTGCAGCAGCAGTGGAAAAAACTCGGCAACTCGGATGTATCCGATTTGTACTGGCCGCGATTCAAAGAGGCCGCGGATAAAGTTTACCAGCCGTGTGCCGAATTTTTTGAGAAGCGACATGCGCTGCGTAAATCCCATCTCGAGCAACGACAGCAGTATGTTGTACAGATGCAGGCACTATTGGAAACCACCGACTGGGACAACCAGCCTGACTATAAGGCCGTGCAGTCTTCGCTGCGCAGTATTAGTGACCACTTTACCGCGATCAAAGACGTTGAACGTGGTGCGGGTGAAAAACAATGGAAGCAATTTAAAGCGTTTAAGGACCAGGTGAGCGCCAAACTCGATGTGGTTTTAGATGCCAATTTACGCTTGAAACATCAGCTGATTGAACAGGCTGCCGCGCTGGCTGAAGCCGAGGCCAAAGATGAAAATCTGGCGAAACTCAAAGCACTGCAAACCAGCTGGAAGCAGGTGGGTATTACCAATCGCAATAAAGATCAAAAAGCGTGGACTGAATTCAAAAAACAGGGTGATCTTGTCTTCAACAGGGTGCAGGAACTTCGCCACGGGCAAAAAGAAAAAACCGATCAACAGGTTAATGCCTACCGGGATATTATCAAGGCTATCCAACAACTGGCGAGGTCGGCTAAAAACCTGGCGGAAGCGGATCAGCAATTTTCTGCGCTGCAGGCCAAATTCGCCGAACTGCCTGAATTGCCATTGCCTGAAGCACGGGGTGGCGAATCGAAAGGGCCTGATTCATATCGGCCGGAATCACACAGACCCGAGCCACGTCGCCAGCCAGTGCCCGGTCAACTGCCGGAAAAACTGGCCGAAGGTGTTCAACGTGATTACATCAAAGCCTGCGACCAGTTCGATGAATGTCGTTCCCGGATTATTAACAATAAACACGCGCAGCAGATAGAGGCGCTGAGACAGAAGGCTGAGCTTTGTCTATTGCTGGAGGTGCTGGGGGAATCGGCCCCGGCAGAAAAACTTCAGGAAATATCGCAACAATGGGATGCCCTGGAACTGCACGATGCGACATTGTCCCGTCGTATAGAGCAGCGACGAAACTCAGCGCAGGCGGCGATCGATCGAGTGGCCATCGGCGCAGAACGCAGAATGCTGTGTCTTCAGTTGGAAATTGCGAAGGGCGCGCCAAGCCCTGCTGAAGACAAAACCTTGCGTATGCAATATCAGCTGGAACAGATGAATAAATCGGGATTGGGCCAGTCAACAGAAAAGAGTGCCGACTGGTTAGAGCAGCTGGAACTGGACTGGTTGTGTATGCCGGGTGCCGAACCTGCACTTCAAAAAGAACTAGATGAACGTTTCCAGCGAGCGCTTCGATCGAAGTAAATATGTTGAGCTGTACATAAACCTGTTGGGGTTCATGAAAATCATTCACCCCAACCTACAAAGCACGGTATTACCGTAGGTTGGGGTGAGGCACGAACCCCAACGGATTTTGGTAAATATGTTGGATGGTACATAAACCTGTTGGGGTTCATGAAAAACATTTACCCCAACCTACGTGGCTGGCTCAAATATATTGGCTGTTCTATAAAATTGTTGGGTTTGTAAAATTTCCATCTCAACCTACAAAGGATTTTGGTTATGCGATATCGGCGTGCGGATGTTAAAGGCGGGACTTATTTTTTTACGGTTAATCTGGCAGATCGAAGACAAACCTTGCTGGTTGATGAATTTGAAATATTACGGTTGGTTATTAACAATGTTAAAAAACAACATCCTTTTCAACTTGATGCCATGGTGGTGTTGCCGGAACATTTGCATGCAATCTTAACGCTGCCTGTTGATGATAATAATTTTGCAAAACGATGGATGTTGATTAAAACCGGATTTTCTCGTCAATTACTTAAGCAGGAGCTAATTAATGACAGTCGCAAAAGCAAAGGCGAACGTGGTATTTGGCAAAGACGATATTGGGAACATGTTATACGTGATGAATTGGATTTTGAAAGGCACGTAAACTACATTCATTACAACCCGGTTAAACATGGTTACGTTAAACGGGCAATAGATTGGCCGAATTCAACGATTCATGAATATATACGAAAAGGTATATTAGATAAAAATTGGTCGTATGAAGAAAGCGATAATGAAAGTGAATTTGGTGAAATAAAATTGTAAATCTGTTGGGGTTCATAAAAAACATTCACCCCAACCTACAAAGCACGATATCACGGTAGGTTGGTGTAAGGCATGAACCCCAACAGGTTTTGGTGAACATGTTGAGCGGCATACAAACCGTTGGGGTTCATAAAAAACATTCACCCCAACCTACATGGTTGTCTCAAATATAATGTATCGTTCCCACGCTCCAGCGTGGTAACCAGAAAACACTCAAGCCCTGCTGAGCGTGGCTTTTTTGGTCGCGACCATTTCAGGCGTCTCCAGGCTTATGCGGCCTATGACTCCATTTCTGAATTCACCGATGAGTAGTTCTGATGCTTTGTGAATATCGATGTGGCCACCCGGGCGCAGTGCTCCGCGCCGACGTCCGATTTCTTCGAGCAGGCTGATATCGTCTTCGGGTAGCTGTTTAAGTTTGTAACGCGTCTGTATTAACTCGGGATAGTATTTCAGGAAATAGCTGGCGGCGTAGAGCGCCACATCTTCAAATTCCATGGCGGTGTTTTTTATCGCACCGGTCACGGCCAGTCGATAGCCGGAGTCTTCATCTTCTACCTTGGGCCAGAGCATGCCGGGTGTGTCATACAGTAAGACGCCATTAGCCAGATGGGTGCTTTGTTGTACTTTGGTGACTGCAGGTTCATTACCCACCTTGGCTAACGTACGACCGAGCAGGCCGTTCATCAGTGTCGATTTGCCTACATTGGGTATGCCCATAATCATCACGCGCGCCGGTGTTTTTTCCAGATTTCGATTGCCCAGCATAGTTTTGGCCACCTGGGAAATTTTCTGGACCAGATTTTTTGCTTCGCCTTTTTTCTCGGCCACCATGGCGATGGCCCTAACCCCTCTTTCGCGCTCATAATGTTGCTGCCATGCTTTGGTCGTTATGGGGTCGGCCAAATCACTTTTGTTGAGCAGGATGATGCAGGGGCGATCGCCTCGTAATTCATCGACCAGCGGGTTTTTGCTACTGTAGGGGATGCGTGCATCGAGCACTTCGATGACGATATCGATGAGCGGCATGCTTTCTTTGATTTTTTTGCGGGCTTTTTGCATATGCCCTGGATACCATTGAATGGCCATGTTGTTTTGTGTCGTTACCTGAGAGTGTTTTTAGGTGGTTGGTTGTAGCGATGCAGTGGTTGCAGGGATTATACCGCAATAGTGCAGAGTGTCAGGGTTGATCTGGACACTGGAGTGACTGTCGCCGCATTATCACGCGGGAGCGTGAAAGCAAGAAATAGCTAATTTATGGCTTATCTCCTGTAAATAAATGTTTCCAGAAACTTGAAAAATATGGAGGTTTCGGTAACAAAAAATGGGTCTGAGTGAGGTTCCCCCAATAAAACAATAACCAGTTTGGTACTAAAGAATATCTCCTGTATTATTGCCCTCATATACTTTCAATAACATTATGAAATGATTTTGTTTCACCTGTCACTTGCTGGATAAAGGATGATCAATATGCTGTGGTATCGATTTTGTTTATTTGCGCTCCTGTTTGGCCTGTTTCCTTTTCACTCATATGCTGACGATACCGCGACAAAACTCTTTGAGCGCAACTCTCCATTGGTGTTTCAGATCAAAGTTATCGACCAGGCTTCTGGTAATAAGTCGACTATCGGGTCTGGCTTTCAGGTATCGCCATCGGGTGTAATCGCCACGAATTATCATGTTGTTTCCGATTATATATTGGAGAAAGATAAATATTCGATCGAGGTGCTGGATCATGAGAATAACTCGCTTCAGTCATCGGTAATCAATTTCGATATCGTTCATGATCTGGCCCTGCTACAGACTGAAGGCATGGATGAGCAGTCTCTGAAATTGAACGTGGAGTTGCTCGCTCACGGTAACAGAATTTATTCCATGGGTAATCCTAACGACCTCGGCATGACGATTGTCGAGGGTACGTACAACGGTCTGGTCGAGGCTTCACGTTACAATAAATATCTTTTTTCTGGTTCACTCAACCCGGGTATGAGTGGTGGTCCGGTGTTCAATAGTGATGGTGAGGTCATTGGTGTCAACGTATCTAAAGGTGGTGAGCAGATTAGTTTTCTGGTGCCCGCCAGACACCTGGTCGAACTCATGTCGCACGGTTTTAAGCCGTTAAGCGCGGATGATTATAATGCGCACGCGATTGACTACCTTTTCGATGATCAGGATGTTTATTATCGCAGCCTGCTCGATGCTGACTGGCTGACGAAAGATTTCCTGGACTTCGAGCTTCCGGACAAGATACATGATTCTCTGAAGTGCTGGGGTCATAGTGAAGATGATGACGACATACGCTATGAAGAGACTCATCGCCATTGTAAAACCGAGGATGAGATATATCTGAAAGCTGACTTTTATACGGGTTCTTTCAACTTTAGTTATGCGAGCATCATCAGTGAAGAGCTTAATACGGTGCAGTTCTACAAGCTGCTAGAGACAAAATATAGTATCTCCAGTTTCTCCAACAGCGACGACAAGCAAGAAACAACTAACTTCGTCTGCAACACTAAATTCATACAGCTGGGCGGCAAGCCTGAACAGCATGATACGCCCTGGAAGGTGACAAGTTGTATTCGAGCGTACATAGAGTACGAAGGACTCTACGATGCGGGGCTGATCGCCTTGTACGCGGATTCATCGGACAGCAAGCATGAATCGCTCATGATCAGGTTGAATGCATCTGGTATCAGCAAACAAAACATTACCCGATTACATAACAAATTCATGGGCAAGGTAAAATGGAAACATTGATCCTGAAAATTGGGGATTCGTATAACAAGTACTATCTGGATAGTGATGGTGTATCAGGTTTGTCTCTTGGTCGTGCTTTCAGTAACGACATTATCATCACCGATCCTTTTGTCGGTGAATTTCAGTTGAGAGTTGACCTCTCACCGGGCAGTGAGTACGACTGGCATATCGAGATAACCGATCGAACCAATCCTGTTTTCTTGAATGGAAAGAATATCGAGTCTAAGAGTGTTGATTTACGCTCGGGCGATAAATTGACTACAGGGCGGACGAGTATCGTATTCTATACCGAGAATCACGCTGTGCCGGTAACACGTGAATTTTCCATCGCCAACTGGTTACATAATCATAAATTTAAGCCGTATATAGCTATCCTGATGCTGCTGGTGCTGTTTGGCTCGACCATGCTGGCGTCTTATCTGGAGACAGCTACCGAGCTGGACTGGGGCAGTTTATCGTCTGTTGCGTGGGGTTATCTGATACTCGCGTTTATCTGGGCTTCAGGCTGGTCACTGGCGGGGCGATTGCTAAAAGGTGATTATTATTTTTCATCACATCTTTTCTTTACCTCGATATGCCTGATTCTGTTGCTGCTGCTGAACGATTTTGGTAGTTACATCGACTATATGTTTTCCAGTACGATGGCCGGCGAAATCGTTGATGGGATAGTCATCGTATTACTCAATGGATTATTAATTGGCTTCAATTTGTCGCTGGCGACCCACAGTTCTCGAACTTTCAGGAAGGGTATATTAGTAAGCGTATGCATCGTCGCAACAATCGCTTCGATGGTTTACATGAGGCAGGAGGAATACAGTAATAGACCTTCTCATTCCGTCACGATTAAGCCCTCGTTCATTCCCAAAGCTTCGTCGGTGAGTATCGAACAATTTATTAGTGATTACGACGAGATGTTCGAAAAGCTGTCTACGATGAAAAAACAGATATAGGTAGAGCTAAAAATGTAGGTTGCAGTTTTTTGTGCCAGGTAGGGCCAGACTAGTGATCTGGACGCTGGAACGTCCAGGGCTGCATTCCACGCTGGAGCGTGGGAACGATACATCATCACCGCTACACACGATGAGCTATGACATAATATATCGTCTGAATAAAACCCCTTGCTATCATTTAAGGCGCTGTTGTGAACGACCCTATAGTGTGGATTATCATCGTTGTTTTTTATGCGCCGCTGCATTTCATGTTGCCGGTGCTGTTTTTGTTTATCGTAGGTGATGAGGCCGAAGCCGTGAGAAAGCAAATGATTCGTCGCGCCCTGATCGATGCTGCCGTCTCTATGGTGGTGGCTTTCGCATTGGCGATTGTGCTGGTCAACTATACCCAGGTCGCGCTGGCGATGGTGGTGCTCATTCTGTTTATGCTGGCACCATTTGTACGCATAATAAGAAATCGGCGTGAGCTTAAATAGTAAGAATTATAAGGTTAGTGGTAACACTCACCATCGTTGCCACGCTGGAGCGCGGCAACGATAAACGAACACTGGTTACATACTATGAACTACGACATTGCCACATTAAAACAAATCATCACCTCTGCGGCACGCGAAGAGTTGCTGCCGCGCTTTGCTGATGTTCAGCGTAATACTAAGGTTGATGGCAGTTTTGTTACCGAGGCGGATCTTGCAACGCAGTCGCGTATTATGCAGGCGTTAAAAGAACATTATCCCGATGTTGATTTTCTCGGTGAAGAGATGACCGAGTCTGAGCAGCAGGCGTTGTTAACGAGCAGTGATTCGCTCTGGTGTCTTGATCCGCTCGATGGTACCAGCAACTTCGCTGCGGGCACGCCGTACTATGCGATTTCGCTGGCGCTGATTGAACGTGGTGTGCCGACGCTGGGCATTGTTTACGACCCGAATCGTGATGAGTGTTTTGTCGGCATTCACGGGCAGGGTGCATGGCTCAATGATGCGCCGCTCAAGGTCAGGCCTGCGAGTTTGCCGCTTTCGCAATCGACCGCGCTGATTGATTTTAAGCGTCTGCCGAAATCGCTGTCGATGAATCTGGTCAATCTTCAGCCTTATGCATCGCAACGCAGTTATGGTTCGGTCGCGCTCGACTGGTGCTGGCTGGCGTCGTCGCGTTTTCATGTTTACCTGCATGGCGCATCTAACATCTGGGATTACGCTGCCGGTTTGTTGGTGTTTAACGAAGCGGGTGGTTTTTCCTGCACGCTGGATGGTGAGGCGATTTATACCAATTCGCTGAAGAAGCGTTCTTCGGTCGGTGCGCTGGATCAGGTAACGTTTGATCAGTGGATTGCCTGGCTACGTGAGAACATTAATTAGGAAATGATGGGGGGTACGTAGATGATTACTTATTTTTACTGGATGCTGGTGATTGTCATTGCGATGGCATTGATGTTTTTCCTTGGGCGTGCGGACAAGTGGAAGAGTGGGCTGATTGCTGCTGTGATGGTATTTGTGATTGGCTGGGTGGCTTACTTTTTCCATTTTCAGCAGGTGTTTGTTAAGCATTATGGTGGGGTGATGTCGGTGACTGTACCGAAAGGCCAGTTTCATATCGCGGCGACCTGGAAAGATGATAATTTGTGGATTGAAAATTATGATCCCAAAACCAATACCTGCCATTTTAATGAATATTCACGAGGCAACCTGTTACAGGGGGCGGTAACGATCAAGAATTGTAACCCGTTATTACCCGATGCTGTGCCTACGGGTACAGCGGTGAAATAATAAGAATTCACTGAACAAGTGTTCTTCCGTCGGTGCGCTGGATCAGACGAACTTGTATCGGTATGATTGGCTAATCAGCCAGGTTAATTAGGCTGCAGGAGGAATGTGATGGAATGGGGAGCTTATGCATTAATTGCGATTATTGTGCCCTGGGCGCTGAATGCACTGACCAGGTCAGCAGACGTACCCGCGGAAATTAAGCTAGGCAAAACATGGCTGGCATACAGGTTACCATTAAAAGTTTTTTCTATTATTAGCCTTGTTTTTCCGATAGGCGGGATTTTGTATCTTATATCGGGTGACTATGAAAGCATTTATGAGCCTGTTGGCTTCATCCTGTTTTTCTCGTTGATTTCCGTGCCATTGCTGTTGGAAAGTTTTCTGGTTCAAATCGCATTTGATGATAAATATGTTTACTGCTTTTCGCCGTGGAGACCCAACAGGCAAGTGCCTTTTTCAGAATTAGGCCAGCCTTATTATAGCGATGCTATGCAATGGTGGGTCATTCCGACAAAATCACAGGGCTATATTCGTCTGCAAAGTATGATATCAGGCAAGGATGAACTGCTTGAACGTCTGACCCTGTCTGAATAGATCGGGCTATCGGTGGCCTTGCTGGGTGCGCTGGTTTTTGCCCACCCTGCGAGGCATTTTTATGGCGTTATCTAAATCGCCAGATTGGATTTTGAAATTAGTAATTTTTAAAACCTGGTGCTGCAGTGAAATACAGGAAATCAGGACGAACCGGGCTGGATGTTAGTCGAGAAGACCTTTTTCCGCTAACCGGGCAGTGACGGCATTGATATATTCATCATTCAGCATCAATGCATCCAGTTCCTTTGTAGGTTCACATTGGCTGGCGAACTTGTCGTACAGATGTACTGGCTCTGCTCCGTTAGTCTCGAAAGTGGTCCAATAGTCCTTGATCAATGCCAGGCACGCTTGTGTGTTCAATTTTGTATTCTCTGCCGCCTGCACTGGGGCTGACAGCAACAGGAGTGATATCAGTATATATCTCATGGGGATAAATCCATTAAGTGAATCGGTGTGGATTTGGTCGCATTTAGGTATTTGGTGTAGATTTGGTCGCATTTAAGGTGCGCAATTTTATATGGTAATTCGGTGAGTTTCCAGAATTAAATAGATTCTAAATTATTAAGGGGCAGCCTATTGGTTGCTTAAAAGCTAAAAAAAGGCCCAGATCCTTATAATTCGTTCCCTTTTAACTTTAATCACTTTACTATTCCGCTCTATTCCAGCCCTGATAAATCTTACAGAACTTAATCTTGTTATGGCCCCTGATACCTACCTTGTCGCCTTTTTTATTTTGCTGTTGGCTTATTTCCTTCGAGGTATTACCGGTTTTGGTTCGGGCTTGATCGCGATACCGCTGTTAGCGCATTTCCTGCCTTTGACTTTTGTTGTGCCACTATTGCTGGTGCTGGATTTCGTGGCGTCGATTGTACTCAGCCGGCATATGCATTTGCAGGTGCGTTGGGATGAAATTCGTTTTTTGTTACCCTCGAGCATTGTTGGTATTTTGCTTGGCTCGTTCCTGCTGGTGAATTTACCGCGTGAACCGCTGTTGGTGGGGCTCGGCTTGTTTGTTATATTTTTTGGGTTACGTTATTTATTTAATGTGCACGGTGAAAAGCCGATTAGTCGCTGGTGGTCACTGCCCACCGGCTTGATTGGTGGTTTGATCGGCGCCCTGTTTGGTACCGGCGGCCCGCCTTACGTGGTCTACCTTTCGCATCGTCTGCACGATAAAACACAATTGCGCGGCACTTTGTCGGGCCTGTTTATGCTCGACGGCGCTTTGCGGGTTATCACCTTTCTGTTCTTCGGCCTGTTGTTACAGGATGAGATGCTGGGCTCGTTATTGCTGGCGCTGCCGCTGGTGGCTTTGGGTCTGTATCTGGGTAACAGGGTGCACCTGGGCATTAGCCGCCAGCAGCAGTTGGCTGTTATCGGTGGCCTGTTGTTGCTCAGCGGCGGTTCGCTATTATGGAAAGCATGGGGCTGAAATCACACGTATGTTCAGCTCCAGATTAAAAACAATGACAGGTTATTAAAGTATGAAAAAACATCACTCAGTGATGGTTGTTGGTGGCGGCCCTTCGGGTTCGGCGGCGGCTTTTACTCTGGCAAAACATGGCGTTGATGTGTGTGTCGTTGATAAAGCTACATTTCCACGAAACAAGTTATGTGCGGGTCTTTTAACCATAAGAAGCAAGCATCTGTTTGCTGAAATATTTGATGCGCCCTGGGATTTGGCTTTTGAATATGAGGCAAATGGTGTCCGGTTTTTTCATAAGAATAAATTGCTGAAAAGTGTTGAAGACTGTAGTGAAATGTTTTTTACCTATCGTGTCGATTTCGATAATTATTTGCTGACAATGGCGGAGTCGAAAGGGGCTCATTTGTATCAGGGTAGTGGCGTTGATTCAATTGATCTGAATAATAAAGTATGCCATCTACGTTCCGGTGAAGAGATTAGTTATGATTATTTAATTGGCGCTGATGGTGTTAATAGTATTGTCGCTAAATCTATTTATGGAAAATCGTTTGATAAAGAAACAATAGCTTTTGCGCTTGAAATTGAAGTCGATAAAAATTTGTCTCGGCGCGAGGTGAAGGTGCCTGAGTTATATTTTGGTGTGGCTAATTGGGGTTATGGCTGGGTGTTTCCGAAGAAGCATGCTTTGACAGTGGGTATTATTGGTTTGCATGCAAAGAATCCGCATCTTAAAAAACAATTTTCTGATTTCCTCATCGATTTATTTGGTGATGTTCCTGATGTGAAGTTTAACGGGCATTACATTCCCTTTGGTGATTATAGAAAAACTCCGGGTGTCGATAGCGCTCTGTTGGTGGGCGATGCGGCGGGGCTGGTAGATCCAATCACCGGGGAGGGTATTGCATACGCGATGCAAAGTGGTTACTTCGCTGCTCTTGCTATAGTTGAGTCGGTCAGCACTGATCAAAGCAAAAACGTTGTTGATGTGTACATGAAAAAACACTCGGAAATAACCTCTTCACTTGATTATGCCAACCGGCTTAAATATTTAATATTTCCAAAGTTAAGTGAATATCTATTTGTTAAAACTTTTCCTGCAACCACACAGTTACCACTGAAACATATGGAACTTATTGCCGGAAAAATTACATATAAGGAATATAGCCGGTACGTGCTTGGCAAGGTAATTAGCGGTTTTTTTAAGCGACTATTGTTTTTAAAATAAATAAAATGAAATAAGTGCAGCAAGATATGCCTGATATTTGTTTATCGTTTCTCTTACTGGTCACTCATACTCTTCATTTTTGACATGGTGGTTTATTAATTCAACTATGGTTTTTCCCGATGACATTTTCCTGCTGAGCTTCAGCACTCAGGACATGATTTATTCTGCTCTGTTATTTCTGTGGGCCGGTTTTGTGCGCAGTGGTCTGGGATTTGGAGGCGCGGCACTGGGCCTGCCGTTGATGCTGTTCATTTATGATCAGCCGTTGTTCTGGTTGCCGGTGATCGGCTCACATCTGCTGTTCTTTTCTGCGATGACGCTACGCACTCGCATCCATGATGTCGACTGGGCCTTCCTTAAATTTTCCGCGTTTTACATTATCCCGGCTGCGTTGGTGGGGGTGTTTGGCCTGATCACGTTGCCGAGTCAGTTGCTGGTGTACTTCATCTATGGCATTACACTGTTTTATGCGGTGTTGTGGCTATTTAGTATTTCGATTACCAGCCGCCACAGCTGGAGCGACAAGCTGCTGCTGGCGTTTGGTGGCTATGTGGCGGGCACTTCGTTGACCGGCGCGCCGCTGATGGTGTCGGTGTTCATGCGTCATGTTTCCAGGGAGCAGCTGCGCAATACGCTGTTTGTGCTCTGGTTCATCCTGGTGAGTATCAAAATGCTGACCTTCCTGTCGTTCGCGGTGCCGTTGCATTTTTTGTCTGCGCTGCTGTTGATCCCGGCGGCGACGGTCGGTCACGTGCTGGGGCTGAAGGCTCACGAAACTATTTTGCAGAATGATGCGTTGTTCAAGCGGGTGATTGGTGGGTTTTTGCTGATTATCTGTGTACTGGGTCTGTGGCATAACAGCTAGTTGCATCGTTCCCACGCTGGAGCGTAGGAACGATAATTTCTGACAGTCGGAGTAAAACTATTAGCGTCGGTTCGAATCAAACTCCTCAAAGCCCTGCCAACTCTGGCCTTGTTTGTGTCTATTGCTTGGTATAATCGCCCTTTCAACTGAGTTTTATCTATGTCCGCTATTGCTGTCCCTGTCGCCAGAACGGCCCTGTTCGATTACCCGAAATACTGGGCCGAATGCTTTGGCAGCGCGCCTTTTCTGCCGATGAGCCGTGCCGAGATGGATGCGCTCGGCTGGGATTCGTGTGACATCATCATTGTGACCGGCGACGATTATGTCGATCATCCTTCGTTCGGCATGGCGATTATCGGCCGCCTGCTGGAAAAGCAGGGCTTTCGCGTCGGTATCATCGCGCAGCCGGACTGGCTTTCGAAAGAACCTTTCGAGGTGCTCGGCAAGCCCAACCTGTTTTTCGGTGTCGCTGCCGGCAACATGGATTCGATGATCAACCGTTACACGGCTGAGCGCAAACCGCGCTCGGATGATGCCTACACCGCCGGTGGCATTGGCGGCAAACGCCCCGACCGGTGTTCGCTGGTGTATGCGCAACGCTGCAAGGAGGCCTGGCCGGATGTGCCGGTGATTCTCGGCGGCATCGAGGCTTCGTTGCGCCGCATTGCGCATTACGATTACTGGCAGGATAAGGTGCGGCGCTCGATTCTGGTGGATGCCACGGCCGACATGCTGCTGTTCGGCAATGCGGAGCGCGCCATCGTCGAGGTGGCGCACCGGCTGGCACAGGGTGAGGCCATCGAACAGATTACCGATGTGCGCGGCACGTCGTTTGTGCGCCGTGACACGCCGCAGGGCTGGATGGAAATTGATTCAACCCGCATCGACCGGCCCGGCAAGGTCGATCACATTGTCAGCCCGTATGTTAATTCTCAAACATTGAGTGGCTGTGAAGGCGAGCGCCGTAACGATGCCTTTTACGGTGCGCAATATGATGAACACGGCGAGCCGATCATCGAATTCAAGCAGACAAAACTGGAACGCAGTACCAGCGTGATTCGTTTGCCGGCGTTTGAAAAAGTCAGCCACGATGCGGCGCTGTACGCGCATGCCAGTCGGGTGCTGCATCTGGAAACCAACCCCGGCAATGCGCGCGCACTGGTGCAGAAACACGGCGCGGTGGATGTCTGGTTGAACCCGCCGCCGATTCCGCTGAGCACGGCGGAAATGGATTATGTGTTTGACGCGCCGTTCAAGCGCGTGCCGCACCCGCGTTACCAGGGCGCGAAAATTCCTGCTTATGAGATGATCCGCTTTTCGATCAACATCATGCGCGGCTGTTTTGGTGGCTGCACGTTCTGTTCGATTACCGAACACGAAGGCCGCATTGTGCAAAACCGTTCACAAGAATCGGTGCTGCATGAAATCGAACAGATTCGTGACAACGTGCCCGGTTTCACTGGCGTGATTTCTGATCTCGGCGGGCCGACGGCGAACATGTATCGCATTGCCTGTAAGACCAGGGAGATCGAAGCCGCCTGCCGTAAACCGAGCTGCGTGTATCCCGGCATTTGCCAGAATTTAATAACGGATCATTCCGCGCTGACGCAACTTTATCGGGGAGCGCGCGCCTTGCCCGGCGTTAAAAAAGTGCTGATTGCTTCGGGGCTACGCTACGATTTGGCAATCCGCGATCCCGAATATGTGAAAGAGCTGGTTACGCACCACGTCGGTGGCTTGCTCAAGATCGCACCGGAACATTCGGAAGATGGACCGTTGTCGAAAATGATGAAACCCGGTATGGGCGCGTATGATCAGTTCAAGCGCCTGTTTGAAAAATATTCGAAGCAGGCGGGTAAGGATCAGTACCTGATTCCGTATTTTATTGCGGCGCATCCGGGCACCAGCGATGAGGATATGCTCAATCTGGCACTGTGGTTAAAGCGCAACGGTTTTGAGGCTGACCAGGTGCAGGCGTTTTATCCGTCACCGATGGCAACCGCGACCGCGATGTATCACACCGGAAAAAATCCGTTGCGCAAGGTCACCTATAAAAGTGAGCCGGTGGCCAGCGTCAAAGACCCGGAGCAGCGAAAACTGCACAAGGCATTTTTGCGCTATCACGATCCGGTTAACTGGCCTTTGTTGCGCGAAGCACTGAAACGCATGGGACGTTTGGATTTGATTGGTGATGGCGAGAAACAGCTGGTGCCAAAAGATCAGCCAAAAGCGACAGAGGCTTATCAGGCAAAGCGCAGAAAAAATTCCGAATCCGCGCATGCGCGCCGCACCGGCGGCAAAAAAATACTGACCCAGCACACCGGCCTGCCGCCGCGTGATACCGGCGCGGCGAAGAAATCGTCGTCGGTTAAAAAGAAATCGCGCAGCCGGCTCAAACCCAGATAAGTGATAAGAATTTCGTCGCTCCGAATTTACTGATCACGCTGATTAATAACGACACTTTAAAATACTATGACTGAACAAACTTATATTAAAGGTAAAGACAGAGACCTCGAGTCCACGATTGCAACCATGATGAGCAAGCTGGCTGATCTGGGTATTGAGATTGAGGAAGTCTCGTGGCTTAACCCGGTGCCGAATGTTTATTCTGTGCATATTCGTGATAAAGCCTGCGAGCTGATGTTTACCAATGGCAAGGGCGCAACGCGTAAAGCTTGTCTGGCGAGTGCTTTGGGCGAGTACTTTGAACGTCTCAGCTGTAATTATTTTTTTGCTGATTTTTATCTGGGCGAGGATTTTTCAAAAGGTGAGTTTGTGCATTACCCCGATGAACGCTGGTTCAAGGTTGAGGGTGAGGCGATACCCGAAGGTTTGCTGGATGAAAACTTATGGGCTTATTATGACCCGGAGCAACAGGTTAAATCACAACATCTTTTTGATACGAATTCTGGCACTGTTGAACGTGGTATTTGTGCTTTGCCTTACACACGACAACGCGATGGTGAAAAACTCTGGTTTCCTGTGAGTATCATCGGCAATCTTTATGTCAGTAACGGCATGTCGGCGGGTAATACTCAAAACGAGGCGCGCGTACAGAGTTTGTCTGAAATTTTTGAGCGCTACGTAAAAAACAAAATTATTTCTGAAGGACTTTGTTTGCCTGAAGTGCCTCAGGAAGTATTGAATCGTTACCCCAAAATTGTTGAAGCGATAACGGAGCTTGAAAGCCACGATTATCATTTGCGCATTGCTGATGCTTCACTGGGTGGCCGGTACCCGGTAATGAGTGTGACTTTAATGAATCCGCGTGATGCCACAGTGTATGCATCATTTGGTGCGCATCCCAGTTTTGAGGTGGCGCTTGAACGCACCGTGACAGAATTATTGCAGGGCCGCGGCCTGCATGAACTGGATGATTTTTTACCGCCAAGTATGGATCTGGATGAAGTAGCTGATCAGCATAATCTGGAAACTCATTTTATCGATTCCAGTGGTCTTATGGCTTATGACTTTTTCAAAAGTAAACCCGATTACGAATTTTATGACTGGGACCACGACACTGATAATGATGATGAATTTGAATATTTATGCAAAATAATTCATGACATGGGTCACGATATTTATATTGCGGATTACGAGCATCTTAATGTGTATGCCTGTCGCATTATTGTGCCGGGTATGTCTGATATTTATCTGGTCGATGATATTGTCTGGAATAACAATAATGAAGGTGCCCTGTTTCGCGAAGAAATTCTGTCGTTAAGGAACCTGGATAAAACGCAATGGCAAAATATTCTCGACCGACTCGATGAAGGTGGTTATCACGATATGCAGCGAGTGGCCGAGTTTATCGGCGTGGCCACCGACCGCGGCACGGTATGGTCCGGGCTTCGAATTGGTGAGCTTAAGGCTATGTTGTGTCTGGCGATAGGTGACCTTGAACAGGCAGCGGAGTGGGTGGACTGGTGTTTACATATGGATCAACTTACCGTCTGTCGTTTGCATATTTATAATTGCCTGAAAGTTTTACTGGATATAGAGCTGGACGATTCACGTGAATACGATGATTATGCCGACGCGCTGGCCAAACTCTACGGCAAGGAATATGTTTCAATATGCACCAAGGTCCTAGCAGGCACCGAGACTTTTCACGGCTTGCACAGTCCCGGATTATCACTGGATGGATTTGATAATCATAAGGAGTTGTTAAACTGTTATGCCAGATTGCAGAAGTTTAAACAGAATAACTGGAAACAGGTTTGAAAGCAGGGCTATAAAATATTTTCAGGTATTTAAAATAATACCCAAAATAGTTTTTGGGTCGAATTAAGGAGTGTTAAATGTTTACCTGGCCATGGTGGATTTTTTCAATTATCGCAGCCGTTCTCTGGGGTTTGCACTTTAATCTGGTGGTTAAGGTGGCTAATGTCCTGCCAAGAGATATTTATTCACCCTTGACACTTTTTTTCATTACCAGTGTTTCCATTTTGCTGATATTACCTGTTGTATATCAGAAAGTATTAGCTAATCTGGTAACGCTTTGGCACGCGAGTGATGATATTAAAATATCCGTTGTTGTTTTAGTTTTTACCGCACTTATTGCGGCTAGCCTGTTATTTATTGCCATGCAATTAAGCCCTAATCCTACAGTCGCGGCTTTGTTAGATATTACCTATCCTGTGTTTATCGCGATTATTGCCTGGTTGCTCTATAGAGAAAATCATCTAGACTGGTCAGTGCTGGTGGGTGGAGGCTTAATTTTTTCCGGTGCTATGCTGATTGTCTGGAAGCATGGTTAATAGATATTTTTGATCAGGGTGAAAGGTGTCATGGTCAGGCTACGAAACAAAGATTTAGCTAACTATGATTAAATATTCAAAAGAAAATCTGGTGTTACAATGAAATACAGAAAATTAGGTCGGACAGGTTTGGATATCAGTGTCATTGGTCTTGGTACGATGACATGGGGCTTGCAAAATACACAGGCGCAAGGCTTTGAGCAAATGGATTATGCACTTGAGCAGGGCGTGAATTTTTTTGATACCGCTGAGATGTATGCAATTCCACCCTCTGCTGAAACCTTTGGCAAGACTGAAACTATTATCGGCAACTGGTTTGCTGCAAGATTAAATCGTGACAAAGTGATTCTTGCATCAAAAATAGCCGGACCGGGTTTGCCATGGATCAGGGAAGGCAAAAATGTTATCGATAAAAACAATATTCATCTCGCGGTTGAGGGTAGCCTGAAAAGATTACAAACTGATTACATCGACCTGTATCAATTGCACTGGCCTAACCGGGGCTCATACCACTTCGGCCAGGTTTGGGATTACGCACCGAGCTTTGATGTGAAGGCTGAAGAAGATAATTTCCTCGAAGTTTTGCACTCATTGCAGGGCTTAATTCAGGATGGGAAAATTCGACACGTTGGTTTGTCTAATGAAACCGCCTGGGGCATGACGAAGTGGTTGCAGCTGGCCGAGAAGTATAATCTACCGCGTATGGCTTCTATTCAGAATGAGTACTCGTTGATTTGCCGTCACTTTGAACCTGATCTCAGTGAGATAGCGCTGCACGAAGACTGTGGTTTGCTCGCATGGTCACCGTTATGTCGTGGCATGTTAAGTGGTAAATACCTGAATGGCGCTCGTCCTGAAGGTGCACGTATTACCATTGAAACCCGGCCCGAGCATCGCATCCACCCGCAGACTGATGCAGCAGTTCAAGAGTATGTTAATTTAGCCAATATTTATGATCTCGATGTGTGTCAGATGGCGTTGGCTTTTGTTAATAACCAGCCTTTTGTCAGTTCTACGTTGATTGGTGCAACCAATATGGTGCAATTAAAGAATAATATTGATTCAATTAATCTAAGTCTGTCTGATGAGATCTATCAGAAAATTAAAAAGATTCGACGTGATTATCCAATGCCGTTTTGATTTGCAGTCTATAAATTCTGTAGAACTGGTCGTCATAGCTTAATCGGACGCATATTTTTATTCCCCACTTTTCTTTGACAAACTCAGGGTGGTTGGGAATGGTTGATTCAGGATGAACTGTTAGAATGAAAAGATGGGATGAATAACATTTGGGTTGAATAAAAATTATTTATAATGTTAGTCAGTGCTGTGCTTAGTGGCTGATTATTCTTATAAAGAAACTGAATTAATGGCTAACTTTTTTGCTGTTAATTAAAATTACATATAATGGAGAGCGTCATCATGAATTATCGGATTTCAAATAATCTTCTTACACTGACTCTAATTCTGCTTCTGTCAGCTTGTTCCAGTAATGAAATTTATCGTAGTGACTACGAAATCTGTAATTACAGGACATCAGGTGATTGTCCAAAGAATGCTCTGCAAGTACATGCAGCGGGTGAGCAGGATGAGTATCGCCTTGGTTTTGTTGAGTATGATGACCAGGGTCAGCTACGTGACCGTAAGCAGATGAATGCAGTGCTGGAAGAATATCAGCAGTTAGCCGCTTTTGATGATGTGTTATTGATTACCTTTGTTCATGGCTGGCATCACAGTGCACAACCTGAGGATGGCAATATCGTTTCATTTCGTCATATGCTAGCCGAGGTCTCAAAAATGGAAGGTGTTGGTAGTGAGCAGCAGGGCCGAAAGAAACGTAAGGTGATTGGTTTGTATGTCGGCTGGCGCGGTGATTCGATTAGTGTGCCTTATGTTAATGACTTAACTTTTTGGGATCGTAAGAATACTGCGCATGATGTCGGTCACCAGGGTGTGACGGAAGTGCTGTTGAAGCTGGAAGAAATTGTTAATGTCAAAATAGGCATCGGCGAAGAAAATCCACCACCTATGACTAGTCGCCTGGTGGTGATTGGCCACAGTTTTGGCGGTGCAGTTGTTTATGCATCACTGCAAAAAGTATTGGCCGAGCGGTTTGTTGATAGCCGGCGCGGTAAGACCTATCAGGATGATGCAAAAGGTTTTGGTGATTTAGTGGTGCTGATGAATCCGGCCTTTGAAGCCCTGCGTTTTTCAGCGCTTTATGATATGTCGCAGGATGGTTGTAGAGGTTACTTTTCTAGCCAGCTTCCCAAACTGGCCATTCTGACTTCCGAAGCCGATTATGCTACCAGGTACGCATTTCCTGTGGGACGTTTCTTCACCACACTGTTTGAGTCGCACGTGACATTAGATCGCCATTATTGTACTAAGCCGGGCAGTAAAGGTGTGCAGGCTATGCAGATCAATGAAGGTAAAGCGGACAGAAATACGGTTGGCCATTTCGAGCCCTACCTGACTCACCAGTTGAGCCCGATGGCAGATCAGGTGGCACGTAAAGATGATTTTCAAATCAAACAGCTGCAAAAAATCTGGGCAGAACATAACAATGATATCGCCGTCGATTTTGTGGGCAGTCAGCTGACGTCTCTGAAGCGGACTAATCCCTTGAACCCTTATCTGAATATTAAGGTAGATAAAGAATTGATCAATGATCATAACGACATCTGGCGACCACAGATTGTGGCTTTTATTCGTGACCTGATTGCTATTTCAACGACGCCGGTTAATGTCGAAAAATAATATTTAATTTTAAGCTGTAGTTTTTGGGTTCGATTTGTATTGCGTAATGGTATTGAGCAATATCCGATTAATTCTTAAATATGGATAACAACTAAGATATGAAAAAACTTATTATTCTGGTATTGATGATTGCTGCGGCTTATGCATATAAACCTGATTTATTTTCGTTTTCCCTTGTTACCGGAAAAGGTGCTTTTGATGAGCAGGGCAACCCTGAGACATTGGTTTTTGTGCACGATAAATGTGGCGCGCCCTGTGCTGATACAGTTAAATTTCTGAACAAGCGCCGTATCGATTATTCTGTTTATCCGTTAGATAATAACGATGCCAATCAGGCTTTATGGAAGCAGTACGGTGCTGTTAATTCTTTCCCCAATGTTATTGTTGGCGATGAACGGGTTTATGGTTCTTACAAAAGCAAAATCGTTTCAGCCCTCGCGCTTAATTATGGTGATAAAATTTTAACTTCATCAGAAAAAAATTACATGAAAAAACATTTTAATGACGATGGCTCTAATCGGTTGGTGTTATATGGTGCTAGCTGGTGTCCTCATTGTAAAAAAATGCGTGCAGCATTGAAGGAAAACAATATTGATTTCCTTGATATTGATGTAGAAAAATCTGCCACACGAAAATCTATGACGAGTACACTGGAAATTAATGGCTACCCGCTGATGTATTATGGTTATAAACGAATGGATGGACCCAGGCCAAAGGATGTACTAGCGTTGTTTTAATGGGTTTGGGGTACTGTTTTTCTGTCATGCTTTAACGAAGGGGCCTTTCATCTATTCTTTCTTTGACAGGCGGAGGGATGGTTGAGTGTTGAAAGGCTGTATCCAGGATAGGTGAAGCGCAGCGGGCCTGTCTTTGTTTTCTAGAGGAATTTAAGTTTCTCTAAAACAGACTGGGCATGGCCTTCAGGATTTACGCTATATTCTGCGTCTATGATTTTACCCTGTTTATCGATGATGAAAGTAGAGCGCACGATGCCCATTTTTTTGACACCATTTTTTTCTTTTTCCTGCCATACATCATAGCTTTTGCATAGCTCACCATTGGTATCGGCCAGTAGCATGACTTTAAGGTAAAACTTTTCAATAAATGCCTGATGCGAGGCACAGTCATCTTTGCTGACGCCGATGACGACGGTATCGAGTGCGGCGAATTCATTGGCCAGTGCGGTGAACTGGTTGGCTTCGACGGTGCAGCCAGGGGTGTCGTCTTTGGGGTAGAAATATAAAACAATGTTTTTCCTGCCTTTGAAATCACTCAGGCTGATGCTTTCATTGTTTTCGTTGACGGCAGTGAAATCGGGTGCCGTTTGTTGTGTTTTTAGCATGTGCCTGTCTCCGCAGCTGTTATGTTATTGAATGTGTAATTCTGCCATAGGGGTTAATGAGCTAATCCACAAAATTTTGATGGTCACGCTAAGTTTGTCCATCCTATAGGGTTGTGGTCATTCTGCATCGTTGGCGGTATATTTATTTAATCAGATATCGAGGAAGGAGGTTCATGTCATGAATCTATCAATAGCTGAGCTGGCAAAGGCTCGCGATACTGCCATGATGATACTGGAAGAAATGCAGCTTGAGGCTTTTATTTATGCCCTGGAGCCACGAGATGATGTCTGGGAGTTGACTGTTGAATGTGCATGTCAGATTAATGGTGGCTGGGAAAGGATTGTGCTTCAGGTGCCAAAAGCAATGTTGATGGATTGTTTTGATAATGATGTCGCCAGGCAGCGTTTCTTTGAGTTCTGGAAAGACAAGCTCGCAGGCTGCAAATTACGAAAACGACCACAAAATTAACGGGTACTGTCAGGGTGCGCAGTGAAATAATTAGGGAGTCCGTATGGCGACACGAATAATCATTAATGGTAAAGAAATTACTAACCCTCTTACCCGGACATTGCTGATACTAAGTGCAATTCTTATTACCACGCTGGTCACCGCAGGTGTGATATTTATTTTATTGCCTATCATCGGTATTGCCGTGACCTTGTCTATCGGTTTTATTCTCGTTTTCTTCATTGCGTCGATAGTGAGCATGATTTCGCTGGCGCTGATGACTTTTATTTCCAGCAAATACTTCGGCACTACTGAGTTTCGAATTGAGAGAATTCATCGAAAAAGATATTGAACTCATCCGAGGCGTTCTTATTTATTTTTTGTAGGTGCCGATCAGTTCTGTCTGCGTAATGATATGGCCCTGCATGGCTTTTTCGACGGTGGTTTTGTCTGGGTCTTTTAATCCAGTGAGCACGCTATCGAGTGCATACAGTTTGTGAAAATAGCGATGGCGACCAATTGGTGGGCAGGGTCCGCCATAACCTCGGTTGCGCCAGTCGTTGATGCCCTCACTTGCGCCTGATGGCAGCGTGGTACTGGTGATATGTTCAGCTAGACGGCTGATGTCTGGCGGGATGTTGTATAGCACCCAGTGAACCCAGATAGTTTTTGGTGATTTCGGGTCGGGGGCATCGGGGTCGTCAATGATCAGTACAAGGCTGTGAGTGTTTTCCGGCACACCCTGCCAGTTGAGTGGTGGTGAGATATCATCGCCTTTACAGGTGTATTTGGTGGGGATTTCTCCACCCTGTTCAAATACCCCGGATTTTAGGATGAGTGGCATGGTTGCTCACCGATTTATTCGTCGGGTTCTCTATAATCTTTGCCGGGTTCGGTCCAGTCAGCGCCTCGGGTGTCGGTTACACCGGTACCCAGATCGTCTTTTTCACCAATATCGAGAGCGCCTGCCCAGTTTTCTGGTTCTTCACTTAGCTCAATATAAAGATTGCGCCATTCTTCAAAGCTGAGCTCTTCAAGATCACCATCAAAATGCTGGATATCAATAGTGTTCTTTTCTTCGTCAACGTCTATGACGAAAAAACGCTGGCCTTTATCGAGGTGGGCATACCATTGGTCTATTAGCGGATCGAGTTCATTTGGCATGATTACGCTCCTCCTGAATCTAATATTATTTATATTGTATAAAGGGAACAGATGGCTCTCTTCGCCCAGATCAATTATTTATAAAATACATATAACTAGTCAGGTATTGTTTTATTGCATATGTTCTATTCTGCAATTATCAAGGGGGTAACTATTCAAATAACGGATTGGTCTTTAGCGCTCTGTATTTTGTGTGTACTGTGTAATGAATGATGGAATGCTGAGGTGGATTAATGGTCTGCGGAACTGACTGAGTCGTTGTTGTCTCTAATTTGCATATTTGCTAATTATGCTCCAGGTCTCATCAATAATTAGCAAATAAGAAAACTTATTAATTTGCATTTATGCTAATTTAAACTATTATTTGTCCATGAATTAGCATTTCTGGTAATTATTGTGAACACAAAACATCAAGAGCTCATTGAATTCATCATTGAAACAGGTAAAAAGCAGGGGCTTGATCAAAAACATCTGGCAGCAAAGGTGTCTATGACTTCGCCTGATCTTTCTCGTTTAAAGAAAGCAGACAACTCCCGATTCTCGACCATAGAAAGCCTGGCTAATGCGGTGGGTCTTAAGATTGCGCTGGTGCCGGATGATGATCTGCTTGCAAAAATTGAGAGTGGGGATCTGTTTCAGTGAGTGCTGTGCGTGAAATGGTTGTATGGACTCGCATTGGCACACAGCCGGTGAAAATGGGAGTTTTACAAGCATCGGTGACTGACTCGGTTTTTATTTATGACGATAGTTTTATCGAGATGAGTTTGCCCGGGCTGGGTATTGTGCTTTCTGCTGCGGTATTTAAGAACAGGCCGATTCGCAGAGAATCTACCCGGAGTTTTAATTTTCCACCGCCTATTCAGGCTCTGGTGCCGCCACATTCGAACGGCAGGAATTTCCAGCGTGAACTGGTAATGAGGATGCTGGAGAAAAAAGGGATTAAGCCGGGTAGTAGTTTTGAAGCTGACTGGGAAATTTTGAAAATAGCAGGGCATGGCGGTATCGGTCATATTGATGTTTTCTCATCTGATGAGAAAGCGGTTGAATGGTATTCAACACCAGCGTCAAAAATGTGGCATGACATCGAGCCAGAGATTGGACCTTCGTTAAAGAAGTTTCTCACCTGGTATGATGATTCTGCCGATGGTTTGATAGATCTCATTGGTCCGACTCCGACTGTCGGTGGTGCGATACCAAAAATACTGCTTTCAATTCCAAAGTCCGGTTGGGATGGACGAATTTCGTTGCCGACGCGCTTCGGTGATACTCAGAAAACAGACGTTATTTTAAAGATGGAGAAGCCAGAGGTGTATCCGGGTCTTGTCGAGCTGGAGGCGCTGGCGTTTGATGTACATAAACAGGCGGGTTTTGTAGTGCCTCGTTACTGGCTGACAGAAATCTATGGGCTTAATGCGATTGCTGTTGAGCGATTTGATCGCGATGAACATCGCTCACCGCTATTTTTAGAAACGGTGTATTCCATTCTGGCTTCTGGTAAAAAAGATCTTGCAGGTAACTATGACGCAGAATATGAGTTGCTTGCGCGCGCCATCGATAATCCTTTAATTGATATTGTTTCTGATAGAGTTGAAGCTAAAGAGCATCTGTTTAGACGTATGATGTTAGCGCTGTTGACGGGTAATGGTGATCTGCATATGGAAAATCTTGCGGTTTTGCAAACTAATGGTGCGCGCGCCTTTTCACCTGTTTATGATCCTACGCCGATGAGAGCATTCAAAAGGCACGATATTAAAACACCGATGTCTTTTGGTGGCTATGGTGAAAGTACAAATTCAATCGGTGTCGCTTTTAGCCAGTTTGGCAAGATCCTGGGTTTGTCGGGTAAGAAAATTGTAGCGATTGCAGAGCAGTACCTGACGTTGACAAATAGTTTTGCCGATCGAGTTAATGAGCTTAAGACGTTACCTGTTGAGAATAGGGTGAACCTTATCAAGATTCATCGGGAAGTTAGGCAGGAGCTAGAGAGCACTTTGATAAATTATTAATAAGGTTTTTTATGGCTAAGTATTCTAAAAAAAATAATATTTCAGAGCAGATAAAAGAAGAGGCTATGAAAATTGCACGGGGCACACAAAAGCCGGGGCAGAGTAAAGAGCAAACAAAGCTGATTGCTCAGGGTATACAGAAAGGTATTGAACAATATAAAAAGAAACAGAATGAAAAGGCTCGTGAGCTGGATAAGAAATTAAATAAAGTCTCAATATTGCGTTCATCACTTGAAGCTTCGACAAATAATATAATTGAACCTGAGGTGGTTAAAAGCAATAAGTTGCCGTGGGTATTGTTGATATTGTCCTGGCTTGGTTTTGTGATTTATGCAGCTATTTATTGACTACATTAGTTTTTTGAAGTTTTGAGAAGTTTATATGTCGACGTTTCCTTTATACATTGTTTGCCATGCTGCCTTTGAACCGGCTGCTTATCTTTGTACTTATCTCGATAAGAAAAATATTTCATATAAAAAAATCAGTGGTATTCATGACGAATTAGCGGCATTGGATCTTGACACCGTTTCGGGCCTGGTTTTTATGGGTGGCCGCTATAGTGTGAACGATGATCTTCCCTGGCTCGCTGATGAAATTAAATTGATTCAGAGGGCGATAGAAAAAGATGTTCCATTGATGGGTATATGTTTTGGTGCACAGCTGATTAGTAAGGCGCTGGGTGCGGAGGTGAGCAAAGCGGAACATATGGAAACGGGATGGCATGCGATTAAGGCAGATATCTCCAGACTTGCAGATATTCATACATTAGATCTGGATGATACTTTTGAAGTTTTTGAGTGGCATGAAGATACATTTTCAATGCCGGTCGATGCGATCCCAATATTTAGTGGTCATAATCTGGAAAATCAGGGCTATTTATATGGCAATACACTCACTATGCAGTTTCATCTGGAAATGACTGAATATATGGTTAATGACTGGTTGCGACGTTATTGTGATTGTATGCCTAAGGCTTCAAAATCTGTGCAATGTCCTGAAGAAATCACTGGAAATTTAACTGAGCGACTGAATAATTTACATGCGGTGGCTGACAAGATTTATGACTGGTGGTTGAATATGGCTAAGCTGTATTAAGGTTCAGTTTGATCTATTTCAAAAAAACTTATGAGCTCATCTTTGCGTTGCATGGCATCTTTATAACCCAGGTTAATCAATTCCCGGCAGTAACTTTTTTCAAACAGGAGGTAGCTTAACAGGCTGCTGCCGTTGTTGCTTAATGCGCCGATACCGCGCAGGAAAAATCGGATGGTTCGTGGTAGCTCCATGACATGTTTGTAGGAGATTTCCTGTAAGTCTTCACTGGGCGCTATCACTGTGACATCGATGATGCGTAGGTTCATATCATACTGGGATAAATTTTGTGAAGGTATGTGATGAATTGTTCTATTAATGCGACGTAGGCGTTCCAGGTCTGTTTCCAGGCTGTCTATAAATATACTGTTGAGTATGTGGCCGCCGACTTTAGCCAGGCTGGGATAGTCGGGCTCTTTACCGGTATCAACAGTCTCGGCTCGCCTGTTAGTGACGCCTATCACCAGGATTTTATCTGCACCCATGTGCACTGCCGGGCTTAATGGTGCTATTTGCCGCATGGTGCCATCACCATAATAATCATTGTCTAATTTTATAGCGGTAAAGACAAAGGGAATGGCCGATGACGCCATTAAGTGATCAATAGTAATCTCACTGCGTTGACCAATGCGTATTGACCTGACCCAGGGTTTAACATCTGCAGATGTGTGATAAAAAACCACTGACCTGCCGGCGCCATAGGCTGAAGCGGTAATGCCTATGGATTCAATCACACCGTTTTTAATGGCGGTATTTATGCGTTCACAGGGTAAGTATTTTTCGAGCAGTTTGCGTAGGGGCGCGCGATCAAGAAATGAGGCTGGATTATGTTTGCCCAGGCCACCCATAATAACGCTGAGCCACCAGCCGGAGCCGCTTTTGATAATGCCGATTAAATCTGAACGGAATACATGATGTACGTGAAAATTGCGCCAAATTTTTTGTAGGCGTAGTACAGCATCTATGAAGTGGCTGCCGTAAATGGCTAGCGCCGCGGTATTGATTGCCCCAGCTGAGGTGCCAACAATGATGGGAAATGGATTGGCTGATTCTTTGGGTATTATTTCGGCAATCGCCTTCAGCACACCGACCTGATAGGCTGCGCGAGCGCCACCGCCGGTGAGTACCAGTGCTAATTTCGATTTTTTCTTAGTTGTCTTCATCTACACAGTCCGTGGTATTGAGATAGATAAAGTATAGTTGAAAAAAGGTCGCGGACTGACCCTGTTAAAGCCAGAATACTCCTTATGAGTGTGAATGCCCGGGCTTAAGAATAATGGTTTTATAGGGGCAGGGATAGTTAAAGGCGTGATGGCGTCATTTTTATCTGGTTTATGGACCGTTTATGGGGTTCTGGTGATTGACTCAGTCGCTAAAAATTATAGGGTTGATGACTGATAAGCGTTGCTATAATACCGATATGAACATTGAATCCGCGACCAAAGATATTCTGGCCTTTGTTGATATAGGCAATTATCATGCGGCGATTAATACCGCTATATCGGCGATGAATGCCTGCCGCAAAGAGAATGATCAGACCGGTATTGATCATTTTATAGAGGTGATTAAAGGCATTGTTAATACCATGGATGAGGAGTTTGGGAGTAAAGGCAGTTAGTTCCTCAATATCTCGCCATGAGTAAATTTCTTAGCCAGTGGTCACCCTCACAAGCTGCGATTGATTTGATCAAGCTGAATGGCTTTGACGATGCCCATATTGCGAAATCGGTCGATTATTTGAAAGCGCAGACCGAGCTGGAAGATATCGATGATATTGAGGGTTATGATAACTGGGATACGTTTTTTATTATGTTCTGTATAAAGGCGGGCGGTAAGTTGGTTAAACCGAATTAGTTGAATTGGTACATTGGATGGGCGAAGGCAGGGCCATGCTTATCTTATGAATTTTAAATTATAAAAAGTGGTAATTAAAAAAATGAATGCAGCCAGTGTAGAGCAGTTAAACAAAGAATTTTCATTTGAGCAGGGCAGTCAGAGTCTGGTTTTTAATGCAGGTGGTGGCGATATTCCGGCCATTGAAATTAAAAATGAGCAGGCCACTGCAATCATTAGTCTGCAGGGCGCGCATGTCCTGAGCTGGGTGCCTGCTGGTGAAGATGATGTGATCTGGCTGTCGACTGAGGCGAAGTTTGCGCCGGGCAAATCGGTGCGTGGTGGCATTCCGATCTGCTGGCCGTGGTTCGGTCCACATGAAAGTAATACGGCTTATCCCGGTCATGGTTTTGCACGTACAGTGTTATGGCAGGTGACGAAGACCGAGGCGTTATCGTCAGGTGAAACACGAGTGACATTTCAGCTGGATACCCGTCAGCTTGATGATGCGATTAAGCCGATGTGGCCTTTGCCGACGATAGCGGAATACCGTCTGACCATCGGTAAAATTTTGACCATTGAGCTGATAACACATAACCAGGGCGATCAGGCCATGACGATCGGTCAGGCGTTGCATACTTATTTCAAGGTGGCTGATGTCAGCAAGACTAATATCATTGGTCTTAAGGATAAACCGTATCTCGATAAAACAGACGGCTTTAAGCGTAAAACGCAAAGTGGTGCGGTGACCATTGGTGAAGAAGTGGACCGTGTGTATTTACAGACACCAGATGATGTGGTGATTGATGATGGTAAACGAAAAATCATCATCAAAAAACAGGGCAGCCATTCAACGGTAGTGTGGAATCCATGGAAAGAGGCGGCGGATAAAATGGGTGATCTGGGACAGGACGGATACCTTAAGATGCTATGTGTGGAATCGGCGAATGCAGTTGATGACACGGTGGTGGTTGCTGCGGGTGAAAGTTATACCCTGTTGGTGACTTATGAGCTTGAGACTATTTGATTTTATGTTTATAAACCTCATTAAGCAGCTCAATAAACTTTCTTATAGCCGCTGGTATTGGGGGCTGGGTATGATTATTGGTCTTTCTTTTATGGGGGCAGCACTGTATTACCAGCATGTACTGGGTACTCGTCCCTGTCTTTTGTGTATTCAGGTGCGTTTGTGGGTATCGTTGTTGGTTTTGGTGTCGCTGGCTGGTTTTCTGCTGAGAAACAATCGTCTGCTGAATTCTATAATGCATCTGTCGGTGGTGCTGACTGCGATCGCTCTGGTAGAACGTAGTTATCAATTACTGGGTACTGAACGTGGTTTTGTTTTTGGTGATTGTGGTTTTGAGCTGGGTCTGCCAGCCTGGTTCGCGATTGATGAGTGGCTGCCTTCAGTGTATTACGTTGAAACCTCCTGTGGTTATACGCCGGAAATTATATTTGGTATTACCATGGCCGAGGTACTGATGGTGTTTTCAGTAGGCTTATTGCTAGTGAGTGTGGTGGTTTTTCTGGCTTCTTTTTGCAGAAAAGATTGTTCGAATGGCGGAGCTACTTTTTAAAGTCAGTGCCTGAATCTGTGCAGACTATCCGGGATTAGTGAGGTAAACAATGAATTTTATTAAAGCTAATTACCTTAAACTGATTATCACAGCATGTTTTTTTCTGTTGGCATTTTTCTCGGCGACTAATTTGTTCGATGAATATGGTGAGAAATATACCGATGAGGGTTTCAAGCGATCGCTTTCGGCCTTTGCTATTGCCAAAGGTTTGAACGGTGTGATTTCGGTGGTGCAAGGAACCGAAGTGGCGGTCGAACCTGCGGGTATCGGACTGATTTTAACGCCGGGACAGATACTCGATCCGGCGAATGATTTAATTGAGCGGTTTTCCTGGGTGATGCTGATTTGTACAACGTCGTTGGGTATTCAGGCTATCTTGTTGAAGATGTTTTCTTCTTTTTATTTTTCAGTGGTGGTGACATCATCACTTCTTTTAATGGTGTTGTTTGTCTGGAATGATAAAAATACCTCAGTGGACGTGAAGAATATTTTATATCGGTTTGTTACTTTTCTTATTATTCTCCGATTTTTTATTCCGGTTATGGCTATCTCCAGCGAGGGTATTTATAACGCCTTTCTTGAGTCGAAATATACTGAGTCAAAATTACAGCTGGAGCAGTCCAATCAGACCATAGCAAATCTTAGTGAAGAAAATCGGACGTTAACAGATAAAGCTGAAGATATACCGTGGTATGAGTCGTTGAGTAATGATTTTAACGCGGCGATTGATTCTTTTGATGTTGATAAGCGTGTAGAGCAGCTAAAAGCAGAAGCCGATAACCTAACCAGTCATATTGTTGATCTGATTGTTGTTTTTACTATGCAAACGATTTTATTGCCATTAGTTTTTATCTGGCTTGCGCTGAAATTGATAAAGGCGAATTTCACGTTTCGATTTTTTAATTAAATAAATAATGGTGTTGAGACCAATATGGTGAAGTCGAATAATAAATTTGATCAGGCTGTGGCCGATGCTCGTCGTGCCAGCGATAAGCGTGAGCAGGGGTATCGCGAGCAGGCGCTAAAAATATATCCACATATTTGCGGTCGTTGCTGCCGTGAGTTTGATCGCAAGAACCTGCATGAGTTGACGGTGCATCATCGCGATCATAATCATGATAATAACCCCTCTGATGGTAGTAATTGGGAGCTGTTATGCCTGTATTGTCATGACAATGAACATCAGCGTCAAACAGAAGCAGAGCAGGGTTATACTACTTCGGGTAATAAAAAGAGTAAGGATAATTCGGCAACATTTAACCCGTTTGCGGACCTTAAGTCTCTGCTCAATAAAAAAGACTGAGTTTTAACCTGTTAACTGGATTACCTTGCCCGATGATGTTGTGGAACCGATTAAAAACCAGAGTGACTAAAAGCAGTCAGATCATTGTCGATGATATTGACGTGCAGATTGTTCGCAAGAATATTAAAAATCTGAATTTGCGTGTGTATTCATCGGACGGACGTGTCCGGGTAGCGGCACCTATGCACGTTAGCGATGATGCGGTACGACTCACTGTTATAGATCGAATGATCTGGATTAAAAAACAGCAGCTTCGTCTGGCTAATAGACCCGAGCCATTACCGCGTGAGATGGTCTCTGGCGAGCAGCATTATTATTTGGGTGAGCCGTATTTGTTAGAAGTGATTGAACGCCATGGTAAACATGAGGTGACAATTGCTAACAATACGGATCTGCTGTTATATGTGAAACCGGGCACAGATATGGACAAACGTGCTTCGGTTTTAAATGAGTGGTATCGGCAACAGATTAAAACAATTATCCCTGAGCTGATTCAGAAATGGGAGCCGGTTGTTGGTGTTAGAGTGGATGAGTGGGCAATTAAAAAAATGAAAACTCGTTGGGGTACCTGTAATATTTCTTCACGTCGCATCTGGTTGAATCTTGAACTTATGAAAAAACCAGTGCAATGTCTGGAGTATGTTTTAGTCCATGAGATGGTTCATTTACTTGAGCGTTACCATAATAAGAATTTTAAAGCTTATATGGATAGGTTTATGCCGGACTGGCGAGTGCAGGATGCGCTGTTAAAATGCGAACCGCTGGCGCGTGATCTTTGACATTTTAAAACAGGATGATGGCCATGATGCGTTTAGTTAAATCTTTTTGTTGGACAGTAGTCAGTAGCTGTTTTGTGATTATGACAGGCCATGCCGAAAGCTTTAATGACTGGAAAAATCAGCAGCAGTCTGGTTTTCAGCAGGCTAAAGATGAATTTGAGATTTATAAAGCAGAGCTGGAGTCTGCTTTTAAAGAGTACAAGCGTAAAACTGGTGCGGTATGGGGCAGGGACAATGTGACTCTGGATGGTAAACGTTGGGTGAGTTACATTGAGAATCTGAATCAACGTAGTGTGGTTGATTTTGAGCAGGGCGTGATCAATGTAGAAGTTGCGTTACCGAGTGATCAGATCGTTAATGATACACAGGGAAAAAAGCAGCTTGAACAGGTTTTGTTAAAAGCGATGAAACAGGGTGATGATCAACGTTCTATGCCGCAAGTAGCGCAGCAGCCGGTCTCTCAGCCTTCGGGTGCGGATGTGCTGGCGGGACAAATTAGTCGGCTGGATGGTGTAGCTGCCGGGCATGAGGATTATCAATCACTGGCACAGGATGCGGCGGCCAGTGCCAGCAAAAAAACTTTGAAGGGCGATGATGGTAAAACACGGATAGTCTACCAGGCACAGCTTAAGCTGGTGCCGGATCATATTCGGGTGCGTGCCAGTCAATTTCAGTCGCTGATAAATCAGTACTCTGCTGAGTATCAGGTTCCTTCTCCGGTTGTGTTCGCGGTGATAGAAACCGAAAGCATGTTCAATCCGACAGCACGTTCCAATGCCCCCGCTTTTGGTTTGATGCAACTGGTGCCGACCAGTGGAGCGCGTGATGCTTACCGTTATGTCTATAAAGTGGATAAGGTGGTGAGTGATACCTATTTATATAATCCAGAAAATAATGTGCGCTTGGGTACAGCTTACATACGCCGCCTTAACAGCGAATATCTGGGTGGTATCAAATCTGATGAGTCACGTATGTTTGCAACTATTGCCGCTTACAATACTGGCGCGGGTAATGTTTTCAGGGCATTTCTTGGTAGTAGCTATAGTTCAAGTCAGTATAAAAATTACAATGATTATAAAAATGCGGCACTTCACGAAATCAATAAGCGCTCATCTGATCAGGTTTATCAGCATCTGCGAGGGCATCTGCCACATGAAGAAACACGTTCTTATATAAAGAACGTGACTGAACGTATGGCTAATTATTATTCATTGTAATCAATATGTTATATTGATTACTTAAGATCCGGTCTCAAAATATTATCCACTTTTAGCAGTTTGCCTATCTCTTTATAAAGCCTTAAGTAATTAAATGATATTTGACTTCATTAGCATTTCTATATATTCTAATAACCATAAGTTCTTATGAACTTAGAGCGCATGTTTACTAACTAAATGAGACTAAATATTATGAAAACTTTAAAAGTAATTGCTATTGCTGCAATCTTCGCTGCTTCTACTTCGGCTAATGCCTGGTGGGGTCCTTTCAATAACAATGGTTACAACAACGGTGGTTATAACAACGGTTATAACGGTTATAACAATGGTTATGGTAACGGTGCTGGTGATTTTGATGGCGGCGGTGACATGGACTTTTCTTTTGGTATGAAAGCTAAAGGAAATGGCAGCGGTTATGGAAATGGTAATGGTTACAACGGTTACAACGGTTATAACAACTACAATGGTTATAACGGTTATAACGGTTACAACGGTTATGCTCCATACGGTTATGCTCCTTATGGTTATGCTCCAGCTCCTGCTCCAGCCCAGGCTCCAGCTCCAGCAAGCAAATAAGGTCTACTGCTACGGTAGTTAACTTTAGAAAAGGTCAGACACGATTATAGTGCCTGGCCTTTTTAGTTTTAAATATTTAATTAAGGAACACTGTTATGAGTGAATCAAAATCAGATAATAAAGAAATAATTGAAGAAACCCCGGTTGTCAGTGAAAAAAAATTGGACAAAGCGGAAAAAGTGACAAAAGCAAAAAAAGTAACAAAAGCTAAAGAAGTAGAAGAAGTTTCTGTTGAAGAAGCGATTGTTGAAAAGGAAGAAGTAACTGCAGCGCCTTACCTTGCTACTAAAAAAGAAGAAGTTTCAAAATCTTCTGTTAAAGCTGGAACATATATGGCGATAGCGGCAGGTGTTTTGTTAGTTGTTGCTTTAACAGCCGTTACATTTTTTCAGGACGAGTATGAATCTGCGGTTGCAAGTTTGATGTCGATTGTTGTAGCTGATGAAGCAGCACAAGAAGCAGATCTGGCTGCAATTGAAACAGAAGTAAGTAACGGTGAAGCTCAGGCTTTTGATCAGGTTGTGACGGCAAATAATGATTATCAATCATTTGCGATGAATCAGAACAAAGCCAGTACTTTTGAAGAAAAGCGTCAGAATCGACGTGCTGCATTTGAAGAATCAAGACGTAAGCACGATGAAAGAATGGCAGAAATGTACCAGCTAAGAACAGCAGCGTTTGATCGTATGAATAAAAATCAGGCGGATATACGTAACAGAATGGAAATATTGCGTACTAAAACTCAAGAGATTCAATTAGAGATGCAGCAGAAAATGCAAACTGCATATAACGAGTTTCACTCGATCTAATTTGAACCGAAGTAGTTGAGTTTTTTACATTACATTATCGAGGATAGACAAATGAAAAAATTAAAAATAGTAGCAGTAATATCGGCCCTGGTTATTTCATCATCAGCGAATGCATGGTGGGGTGATAACGGTTATGGTAACGGCAGTGGTTACAATAACGGTAATGGTTATGGTAACGGAAATGGTTACGGCAACGGTGCTGGTGATTTTGATGGCAGCTTTGGTTTTAATATGAGTGCTAAAGGAAATGGTCGCGGTAACGGCTATGGTAATGGTTATAATGGTTATAACGGTAGTAACAATTATAATGGCTACAATGGTTATAACGGTTACAACGGTTATGCTCCTTATGGTTATGCGCCAGCGCCAAATGCTCCAGCAGCTCAGGCACCAGCAGCTCAGGTACCAGCTCCAGCAGCTCAAAACGGACAGGCTCCTTACGGTCCATATGGTTATGCTCCAGTTCAAAATGGTCAGGCTAATTACGGACAGGCGCCATTAACTCAGGAGCAGATGGAAGCTGAACGGGCTGCATTTATTAAGCAGATGGAAGAAAGACGTGATGCTGCACGTAAGCAACACGAAGAAATGATGAAAAAAATGCACGAAGCTCGTGCAAATAAAGATGGTGCCAATAAAGGCTAATCTTTTTTAAATATAAACGGATTTTAGTGATATGTCTGGAATCCGTTTTTAGGTAGTAGTAAGCGTTGTTGACGCAAACCTGCTTTTCTGAAGAGTTTCATCCATGACAGATTAACCAGGTTTAGCAGTAGTCATGCGCTGCTAGGGTGCGGTAGTTTAGGCTATCGCACCCATTTTTGAGGGTGATTGTTTTCAGGTGTTCTGGTTGATACTATCGATCATGGCCTGCATTCTCAAATAGTGGCCGCCTTCCCAGTATATTTTTTTACACTCTTCGCATTGAATAAAAACACTGTAATATTTCCTGGTTCTGGCTTGTAGCTGATCTTTAATTTTCTGCTTATCCACCGGTTGTGTAATTCCGTTGCAGTACATGCAGCGCGAAAATGGTTTCTGTTTATCGTACAAATCAAAGCGTGATAGCACTTCTAGTAATTGTTGTTTTGGTTGCCGAGCGCGCACGAAATAACCATGTTGGATTTGTTTACGCATGAGCAATTGACGGTCGCAGGTCAGTAGCATGCGAGCTTCGTTAGCTGAGATGTTGGCCAGAGTGAGATCGTCATAGTCGTTTTGATAGAGTGCATCGAAGCCGAGCATGCGCAGGTAGGCAGCCAAACGTCCCAGGTGAACATCAAGAATAAATCTGTATTCATCCAGTGGCTCTGGCTGGCAGTGAATTAGAGGCGAGATGGTCTGCAACTCATTAACCCCCTGCTTCAAGGTTGGGTACAGGCTGATCTGGTCACCGTTCTGAACCGTATAATTAAGATCGACAGATTTGCCATTAACGATGATCAGGTCGATTTCTGTATGGGGTACGCCGATTGATTCGATAAGGTCTTTAACGGACCGTGGTAGTTTTAACTCATAACTTACGACTGCCCCAGGTTGCTCTGGCAGCAGGAAATCATTGAGCTCATTGTTAAACCGTATCTTGATCAGGCTCGACATAGGACAATGATAGCTGATTTTCATCATTGATAGAGCAAGTTGCCATCATCACGAACCTGAAAAACACCGATGATGATAATAGAAAGGTTTTTTAGTCGTGAATCCGTTGCTGTTCTGAAATATAATGTGCAGTTCATGTGATTTATAATTCCTATTTTGAAATAAACCATTATCCGAGATACTGACAATGCCAAGTTCAAAGATTATCTATACCGAAACTGATGAAGCGCCAGCTTTAGCTACCTACTCATTGTTACCGATTGTGCAGGCTTACACCAAAGCAGCGGGCATTGAGGTCGAAACGCGTGATATTTCTCTGGCTGGTCGTATTATTGCCAATTTTCCTGATAATTTGACGGCTGAGCAAAAGCAGGCTGACGCACTGGCAGAACTGGGTGATCTGGCAAAAACACCCGAGGCGAATATTATCAAGCTGCCTAATATCAGCGCATCGATCCCTCAGTTGCGTGCGGCAATCAAAGAATTACAGGCTTTGGGTTACGATATACCAGATTATCCGGAAGATGCGATCAGCGATGCTGAAAAGAGTATTAAGTTACGTTATGCAAAAGTCCTGGGCAGTGCGGTGAATCCGGTATTGCGAGAAGGTAACTCAGATCGCCGTGTGGCTGGTCCGGTAAAAGAATATGCGCAGAAGCACCCGCATTCTATGGGTGCCTGGTCAGCGGATTCCAGGTCACACGTAGCTTCGATGAGTGATGGAGATTTTTATTCGAGCGAACAATCTGTAGTTATTGATACGGCCGGTGATGTAAAAATTACATTGACGGCTGATGATGGTGGAACCACGGTGCTGAAAGAAAAAACACCGGTGCTTGCCGGTGAAGTAATTGATGCAACCCGTATGAGTCGTAAAGCTTTATGTGCTTTCTTTGAAGACTCTATGCAGGATGCAAAAGCACAGGGCGTTTTGCTTTCATTACATTTAAAAGCCACTATGATGAAAGTCTCTGATCCAATTATGTTTGGTCATGCAGTAAAGGTTTATTATAAAGACGTATTTGAAAAACACGCAGCTACTTTTGAAAAATTGGGCGTTGATACTCGTAACGGTCTAGGTGATGTTTATGCAAAAATTGCCAGCCTCCCGGATGATCAACGTAAACAAATTGAAGCTGATATTAACGCGGTTTACCAGACACGCCCTGAACTGGCGATGGTAAATTCAGATAAAGGTATTACTAATCTGCATGTGCCCAGTGATGTGATTGTTGATGCATCCATGCCCGCCGCTTTACGCTCATCCGGTAAAATGTGGGGAGCCGATGGCAAACTTCATGATACTAAGGCGATGATTCCTGATCGTTGTTATGCCGGTATCTATCAGGAAGTTTTTGAGTTCTGCAAAAAAAATGGTGCTTTTGATGTTACTACCATGGGTAATGTTAGTAACGTTGGTCTGATGGCGCAAAAAGCCGAAGAATATGGTTCACACGATAAAACGTTTGAAATACCTGCGAATGGCACTGTCACAGTTACAGATGCCGCTGGCCATACTTTAATGCAACATAAAGTTGAGCAAGGCGATATCTGGCGCATGTGTCAGAGCAAAGATCTGCCTATTCAGGACTGGGTTAAGCTGGCTGTGAATCGCGCCAGAATTACAGGCCAACCAGCTATTTTCTGGTTAGACAGAAATCGTGCTCATGACACTAATTTAATAACTAAGGTTGAAACTTATTTAAAAGAGCATGACATCAGTGGGCTGGAAATAAAAATAATGTCACCAGTTGATGCTATTCGCTACACCATGGATCGAGTTAAAGCTGGTAAAAACACTATCTCTGTCACCGGTAACGTATTACGTGATTATTTAACCGACCTGTTTCCAATTTTAGAATTGGGTACCAGCGCAAAAATGTTATCGATTGTACCGTTACTAGCGGGCGGCGGCCTGTTTGAAACTGGTGCGGGTGGTTCTGCGCCAAAGATGGTGGAGCAGGTGATTGAAGAAAATCATTTACGCTGGGATTCACTCGGTGAATTTTTAGCGCTAGCTGTTTCACTGGAAGATCTGGCACAAAAAGCAGATATTAATACTCCGCAAGGCAAAAGAATTCAGGTGATCGCCACGGCGCTGGATAAAGCTAACAGCATGTTTCTAAATAACGACAAATCACCATCGCGTAAAACCGGTGAGCTGGATACGCGCGGCAGTCATTTTTACCTGGCACTATACTGGGCGCAGGCTTTAGCAGAACAAAATGATGATGCCGATTTGAAAACTATTTTCACGCCAGTTGCTAAGCAGTTAACTGACAACGAAATGAAAATTGTTGAAGAATTAAATAGTGTCCAGGGCAAAGCTGTTGAGCTCGGTGGCTACTATCATCCGAATAAAAAACTGGTCTTGAACATAATGCGTCCAAGCGCAACTTTAAATGCGGTTATTGATAGTCTGAGATAAATAATTAATGGATTAATGAGTTCAATACAAATGTCAGATCAGGATAAGGATGTAAAAAATTTTCACGATATGCTGCTTAGCTATTCACAGGAGATGAAGGCAGGCGGTCGAAGTAAGATTGAATCTCAGTTGTGGGATAAGTATGGCGCCACGGTAACGATTATGGTGGTGGATATGTCGGGTTTCACACGACTGAGTCGTGAACATGGTATTGTGCATTACCTTTCAATGGTACGACGTATGCAGTTAACCTCAAGACCTATTATTGAAAGCTATCAGGGTCGGGTAGTGCGTTTTGAAGCAGATAATGCTTATGCCTGCTTTGCTCATCCTGAGGATGCGATTCGTGCTGCGGTGTCATTAAATCTGGCCATGGATGCCGCCAATATTGTAACCCCCGATGAGCTGGACATAAGATTATCCTGCGGTATTGATCATGGAGAATGTTTAATTCCTGGAGATGACGATTTTTTTGGTACGCCAGTGAATAATGCCAGTAAGCTCGGTGAAGACCTTGGTGAACCGGGTCAAATACTGGTAACCGATAGTGCCATGTCTTTAGTGAATGAAGTGACTCCATTTGATTCTGATTCATGGACGGTGGAAATCGGTGGTGAACCCATGATCGTGCACACAATTAAATATTATCGGGAATAAAAATTTCGTATTAATAATTGATCTTATATATGTATGGTAAGACGATGCTGCCTAAACGACCTTGCCAGCACACCAGCCCGATGACCAGGCCCACTGGAAATTGTAGCCACCTAGCCAGCCGGTAACATCAAGTACTTCTCCAATAAAATAAAGTCCAGTAGATTTTTTAGATTCCATTGTTTTAGAGGATATTTCATCACAGTCGATGCCGCCCAGTGTAACTTCTGCTGTACGGTAGCCTTCGGTTCCGTTGGGTTTGACTTGCCATTGATGAAGTTGCAGTGCAATTTCGTTAATTCTAACTTGCGTGAGTTCCTGCAAAGGTTTGTCGATGGTGTCTTCATCCAGTAGGGCGGGGATGAGTCGTTTCGGCAGGATTTCATTTAGCACTGTTTTTAACTTTACATTGGGCTGTTTGGCCTGGCGGTTTTTGAGTAAGGCCAGCAGGTCGATATCAGGTAACAGGTTGATGCTAATCGCTTCACCGGGTTGCCAGTAAGAAGAAATTTGTAAAATGGCCGGACCACTCAGGCCGCGATGGGTGAACAGGATATTTTCTCCGAAAGAAGTGCGTTCATTACTAACAATAGTTTCAACTGAGACACCAGATAATTCTGAAAGCATTTCTTTGTCATGTGGTTGTAGTGTAAAAGGCACTAATCCGGCGGTGGTTGGCCAGATATGGTGGTCGAACTGTTCAGCGATTTTGTAACCCAAAGGACTGGCGCACATTTTCGGGATGGACAGGCCGCCACTGGCGATGACTAACGATGTGCTCTGAAATTTACCCAGTGATGTATCGGTAATGTAACTGCCATCGTCATTTTTTTCGACTGTATTTATTTCGCAATTAAGCTGAATTTTTACCTTTGCCTTTTTGCATTCTTCAAGCAGCATATTAAGAATGTCCTTGGCGCTATCGTCACAGAACAACTGACCATGCTCACGTTCGTGAAAAGGTATTTTGTATTCGCCTACCATGGCGATGAAATCCCACTGCGTGTAACGACTGAGCGCCGATATGCAAAAATGCGGATTGTGCGAAATATAATTATCAGCACTAACATCATAGTTGGTGAAGTTGCAACGACCACCGCCTGACATGAGTATTTTTTTGCCAGCCTTGTTGGCATGATCCAGTACAATGACTTTTCGACTACGTTTGCCGGCTTCAATCGCGCACATTAAACCGGATGCGCTTGCACCGATAATCAGGACATCTGTTTGAATTATTTTATCCGGCATAACAGGCTGCATATTTCATGGGGCTTAACTCAGTTTTCGAACTCTAAACTTACGGCCTTTTATTTTTCCTTCAGACAGTGCCTTTAATGCCTGTTTGGCAATTTGACGTTCTACGGCGACATACGCCACGCTATCAAACAGATCAATTTTTCCGATTTGTTTACCCGGTATGCCGGTGTTGGCGGTTAACGCGCCTAATATATCGCCGGGGCGCATCTTGTCTTTACGGCCGCCATTAATGCACAGCGTGACCATTGGCGGGCTTAGTTTGAAATTTTCTCTCATTTTAAGCGACGAGGTCTGCTCAATTCGAACCGGGCTTTTTTGATATTCTTCGATGGCATTCACTTTGGGTGATTCGGAAGCCATGAACAAACTCAGTGCCAGACCTTCTTTGTCAGCGCGGCCGGTGCGGCCGATACGGTGAATGTGTATTTCTGGGTCGGGTGATATTTCAAAAACAATCACGGCTTCCAGATCTTTAATATCCAGCCCGCGTGCGGCGACATCAGTGGCGATAAGAATCGAACTGCTTTTATTGGAGAACTGCACCAGTACCCGATCACGATCATTTTGTTCAAGGTCGCCGTGCAAAGCCAGTGCATGAAAACCCTGTTGCCATAATTCTTCTGCTAATTCTTTGCATTGATTTTTTCGATTGCAAAATACGACGGTGGATTCAGGACGATAATGATGCAACAGGGCAATTAATGTTTTGGTTCTATCGCCTTTTTCAATTTCATAAAAAATCTGCTTGATTTTTTTGTCGCTATGCAGGCTTTCGACATGAATATCAATAGGGTCTTTCTGCACGGCCTTGCTGATACCTTTTATTTCATCCGGATAAGTTGCAGAAAACAACAGTGTTTGTCGCTGACGTGGTGTGAACTCGGCAATCGACAGGATGTCTTCAAGGAAACCCATGTCGAGCATGCGGTCGCCTTCATCCAGTACCAGTGTTTTTAAGTCAGCCAGTCTTAAAGAGCCTTTTTGCAGATGTTTTAATATCCGCCCCGGTGTGCCGACGACGATATGCGGCTGATGCTCTAGTGAGGCCAGTTGTGCACCCATGGGTACACCACCGCACAAGCTAAGAATTTTTGTGTTGGGAATTGGTCGCGCCAGGCGACGAATTTCTTTGCTGACCTGATCGGCCAGCTCGCGGGTCGGGCAAAGTATCAGTGCCTGAGTCTGGTAATTTTGCACATCCAGTCGGTGCAACAGGCCAATGCCAAATGCGGCTGTTTTGCCGCTGCCGGTTTTTGCCTGCGCCTGTATATCTTTACCTTGCAGAATGGCTGGCAGACTTTTTTTCTGGATCTGGGTCATCGATTTGTAATCCAGCGATTCGAGATTGGCCAAAAATTCGGGCGATAAGGGCAGTGATGAGAATGCAGTCATTGTTTCTGGAAGCAGCGGTTATTAGAAATGGGGAAGGGGCCGTATCTTAGCAGATTAGTGTCTGCAAATTAAAAAGGGCTGATCACTCAGCCATTTTTTATAACATCTTTACGCCATAGTTTCGTGCGGCTAATCTGTTTCCATATTTGGCTTGTAGTGTCCCTGACGAGCCAGGCTGTTGAGACGAGCTCGTTTCAGCAGGGCAATTTCCGCTGCTTCAATATTTTCAGGTTTACCCTGCCAGGCTTCTAATACTGGTTGCTGCAATGCACGACCGTAGGAAATGCTTAGCTGCCAGGGTCCGCCTATCTGATTAATGGCATTCAAATTCACCGTAGCTTCTTCGGGGCTCTGACCGCCGGACAGAAAGTTGATACTGGGTACGGCTGCTGGCACCGCTCTGCGGAATACCCGGATAGTTGCTTCTGCTATTTCATCGGGGTCTGCAGTGCGGCAGTCTTTGCCGGGCAACACCATATTGGGTTTCAGAATCATGTGTTCAAGGGTGACACCATACTGCAACAGCGCCTGAAACACGGCGTACAGAACCTGCTCGGTGACTTCTTCACATCGATCTATATCGTGATCACCATCCATCAGTACTTCTGGTTCGACAATCGGCACCAGACCCAGCTCCTGACAGGTGGCGGCGTAGTGCGCCAGCTTTTCGGCATTGGCATATAAACCCAGTTGAGTGGGATTGGTGGTGGTAATGGGATAAACCTCACGCCATTTGGCAAAACGCGCACCCTGCTCGATATAAGTAACCAGTCGATCAGCGAGACCGTCCAGACCTTTGGTAATGAGATCTCCGGGTGAGCCGACGAGTTTCTCTGTACCTTTGTCGACTTTGATGCCAGGAACGATTTTCTGGTTCCATGCGACTTCCGGTAATAGTGTACCTGCGGCATTTTTCTGACCCAGGGTTTCTTCGAACAGAATAACACCGCTGATGAAATCACCCAGTCCCGGCGTTTCGAGTAATAAGGAGCGATAGGAACGACGGTTTTCATCGGTGGATTCGAGGTTGATGGCAGCGAAACGTTTCTGGATGGTTGGTGCGCTTTCGTCCGCCGCGAGTATGCCGCGACGGTCATCAACCATGTCGTTAATGGTTTGTTGCAACCTTTGGCTTGTATCCATGATCTGGCACCTCCGTGCGAATCAGGTATACCTACATTATGTGTCTTTTCGATCAGTTCTCAAGGCCAACTAGTGAATAGATGGCTCTTATTTTTGAGTTATGCTTCGGTGACGGGTGCCAGCATCAGAACCAGGGTTTGAGCATGTTCGGCTGCGGTACGCCCCAGGTCAGTTAAATAACCACCGTCTACCTGTGTAATTAGTCCTTTTTCGTGCAGACGTTTGACTGCTTCAATGGTGTCAGGACTAGCGCTCCCGTGTACTTTTATGCCCTGTTGTGTGCTTTCCAGGTTGTAACGAATGAGTACATTTAGTTCTTGAATCTGTTCGGGGGAATAGGGCATAACACAACCTCTTGGGGGGAAATAGTCATTGTAACGATATGTGTTTATATTGACGGAATCTGATATCTAAATCAATTGCTTAGTTAATTACATGATGAATAAGTGTTGAGTAAAAACATTTAGATTTGTGGGTAATTTATACCGATATTTTTTAACATGTATTGATCTGTGTTTGACTTAGCTCCAGTTAAATTAAATTAAATTTTGCATAATACGTTCTTTTTTCAGAGTAGCTCCTATGCCATTAAATATTGATACCAGAAGTGTTGCCCTGGCTATTCCACCTATCTGGCGTCTGGCATTTAGGCCATTATTTTTAGGCGGCACACTGTTTTCCATTGTCGCTATAGGCTGGTGGATTCATTTCTGGACGCATCCATTTAACTGGTTGCCTTATGGCGGGCCGGTATGGTGGCATGGCCATGAAATGCTGTTTGGTTTTGGTGCTGCCATTGTTGTGGGTTTTTTACTTACCGCCGTGCAGACGTGGACGGGTGTGATTGGTATCAGAGGCAAACCTTTGGTCGTACTGGTATTGATGTGGTTATTGGGTCGCCTATTATTAGTTTTTGGTTCAGGCTTGCCTGACTGGCTGATTGCTACAGGTGATGTAAGTTATCTTTTACTGGCAGCTATTGCGATGGCTTATCCGGTGATAAAAGTAAAACAGTGGCGCAATTTAATGTTTGTGCCGATCTTGTTTGTTTTTGCCTTATTGAATGCGATCAGTCACTGGGGCGTGATTAGTGAGCAACCGCAACTTGCAATACAATCATTGCACGGCACGATTATGTTATTTGCTTTAATTATTTCTATCATCGGTGGGCGGGTCATCGCCGCGTTTACTGCCAATACCACCGGTTGCCAAAGAGCTCATCCCATCAAATGGCTGGAAACAGTGAGCATTACCAGTATTATTTTTATGCTGGTGATAGCTTCTTATGGATTTACCAATGTGCCCTCAGTTTTATTATTGATCGTTTCCAGTATCGCCGCTCTGGCTAATGGCTGGCGTTATTTGAGATGGGGGATTCAACATAGCGGGTCAGATCCATTGTTGTGGTCATTGCACCTGGCTTATGCGTTTATTCCGCTTGGTTTTGTTGCCCTGGCCCTGCACAGCGTGGGCTTGATGGAGAACACCAGTGCAGCTTTGCACTGTTTCACCGTAGGTGCAATGGGTGGCATGATATTGGCGATGATCTCGCGGGTCACACTGGGTCATACTGGGCGACCACTAAATCCACCTAAATTAGTCTCACTGGCGTTTTTATTTATACTTGCAGCAGCCATTATTCGTGTCATATGGCCTGCATGGTTGCCCGAGTTTACGTCATGGGGTATTGCTTCAGCCGGTATATTCTGGGTATTGGCTTATAGTATATATATTTTATTTTATGCACCGATGCTGGTGACAACGCGAGCAGATGGTAATCCGGGTTGATTATTTACTCATGTTAAGAGTTAAATGCTAATCCAGATCAAGTGCCAACATCAGGTGCAGTATTAAAATTCAATTTTCGTTGAATTTACAGAGGGTGATGGTATGGGTTGTTGCGGCAGTTGTGGCGGTCAGGATGCTGATAAGTCGAAAGATCAGGGTCAGGATCAGGAAAAAGCTCAGAATCAGGAACAAAATCAGGAAGCTAATAAAGAACAGAAACAGGAAGAAAAATAAATATCCTGTCGTCTGTTTACCCGGTAGTCATTGATCAGACTATCGGGTTTTGTCATTTAATCAATTCAGTTATCCACGTGGTAAATCTTCTTTTACACAATGTTAGTGGTCTCAATCAGTGTGCACCAGCCTGATTTGTACTTCGGTACAGATGATTTGACCTTTTGTATTCTGTAGTTATTAACTGCATTTTATGGAGGCAAACCCACTAACAGCTTCTTTAACAATTTTATTTCGATAGATGTAATAGTCATAATTATCGGTCTAAACGGCCATGTGATTTCACTATTATTGGCAAATAACCCTATTTATACGACAAGAAAAGACCAGGAATATGTCATAAAAAGCGGAGTTAATATAGAATTACTCTAATTATTATTAGTGTTTAGCGACTAAAAATTTATTCCTAAAAGGTTCCTCATGTTCAAGTGTATTTGTCTTTTATTCGTCCTAATTGTATCTCCTCTAGCTGAAGCATCAGAGAACGATAAAAAGGTAATTGCATTTGCGCAGGATACGATGGCTAATGATTTTCGTAAAGCGCAGGTATTTGAAGTACGTGATGAAGCAGCAAAATATCCGGAGATTTCATTTGTCTATTCTGATGGGCAGGGTCAGACTTCATTAATGATTAGACAGATCGAACAATTCATTGCACAGAAAGTGGATTTGCTAATTATCGGAACAAACGATGAAAATGCGGTTGTTCCAGTTGTTTCAAAGGCTTACAAATCGGGCATCCCAGTCATTGTTCTGGATAGAGGTATTAAGGGCAATGACTACACGACTTTTATCAATTCGGACAATATAAAAATTGGCAGGCTTGGTGCTGAGTTTGTTGCGCAAGAATTAAATGGAAAAGGGGTTGTTTTATTATTTGAAGGCATTCAGGAGGCTGACGTCACTCAGCTAAGAAGTCAGGGTTTTATTGATGAAATCAGTAAGTATAAAGAAATTCAGGTAATAAAACGTACCGGTAATTATTTAAGAAAAGATGCCGTTATCGAAATGGAGAAATTGCTAAAACAGGGTGTTCACATTGATGCTATTTTTTCAGAAAGCGATAGCATGCTGAGTGGCGTAAGAATGGTGTTGAAACGTTATAAAATTGATCCTTCTTCGATAGTGATGGTGGGTGTTGATTATATCAGTGAGGCGCAGCAAGCCATACGTAATGGTAATCAATCGGCTTCTATACTTTTCCCCCTTGGCGGTACGGCGACAATCAATAATGCATTGAAAATTTTTAATGGTGAAATGGTGCCAAGGCATATTTATAACCCGGTTGAACTGGTAACTAAAAAAAATGTGGAAGAAATTACCCCCATTTTTTAGTTAACATATTGTTAATGAAAATGTTTGGAAAATATAAAATGCTCAAATGTGGATGCTGAGTTTGCAAAAAAAAAGAAGCCTTAAAACTAAATTTTCAATATTGGTAACAACGGCTGTCATGCTTGTTGTAATTGTATTGGGTTTTTATTTTGATAATTTTATAAAAAATAGTTTTCTTGAAAACACCCGTATCCGTATGCATCATGGTTACGAAAGACTGTTATATAATCTAAAAAATATTGAACGTGAACTCAATGAAGGAATAGAATTTGCACGTTCAGATGAGAAATTAATTGCATCGATTGAGCTGATTAATAATTATCAGGATAAGGATAATTATAATGTTTATCTCATAGATGAAGAGAAAAAATCGATAGCCAGTCAGTTATTAAGTCGAGTCAAACTTTCATTCAACGAAGACATTGCAGTTTATGATGTAGATAATGAGCTGATTGCTTTTGTGACTAAGGTGAATAAGGCATATCAACTGTGTTACGTCTCCTACCAGGATAGTCATCATCAAGTGATGAGTCGAAATGAATATCATCACGAATACATTGCTGAGAAAGTTTCACTGCCCTTAAGTATTTCTCATCAACATCAATATTTTTATAATACAAGTCCATTTGATAAAAAAAGCCTGATAACGTATCAGCAGATGTCTGACCAGATTATTATTAAATCTCATCAGAGTATTTTTGATACGAGTTCAAATCAATCAATCGGCCATATTGAGATGTCACGAAATCTGGATCGAGCTTATTTTGAACGATTTTCTGAAGAGCTTGATCTTGATGTCCAGTATTCATTTGACCCAATTTTTGATGAACAGGCAGGGATTCTGAAAGACGATCTCGATGTATCGCAGCTTAATGTTTTTCAGTCTGACCTTAATTACACTGTAGTTCTGAAACAGGATAGTCAAGATGGATCAATTTACTATCGCGTTAACCTGGATAAAGCTGCTTTGAATGCGTTGTTAAATGAAAGTCGAGCACAGTTTTTTATATTCCTGATTCTAGTTTTGATCTCTATTATATTGCTGATGCAGTATGTTATTAATCATTGGCTAAATTACCCATTAACCCAGCTGATGCAGCAAATTCATAAAATTGAAAGTCAGGATTACTCTATATCCACTCCTGTTGCCAGTGGTGATGAAATTGAAACCATCTCAGTCAATATTAATCAACTGGCGCGGACTATTCAGGAACGTGAGTTATCACTCAGGGTCTCTAAAGATGAGCTTGAATATCTTTCTAATCATGATGTGTTAACTGACCTGCCGAATCGTCGAATTTTTTCACAATGTTTGCAGCATGCTCTTAATCTGGCTTCACGTAATCGGGGTCGACTGGCTATCTTCTTTCTTGATCTGGATCAGTTTAAACTGGTCAACGATACCTTGGGGCATGATGTCGGTGACGAACTCCTGGTCCAGGTATCAAAACGTCTGATTAAACATGTCCGTAGTTCAGATACTCTGGCTCGCATCGGTGGTGATGAATTTAATATCCTGATTGAGAACGCACCGGATAACCACGATCTGGAAAAACTGGTGGAAAAATACATGTCGTTGTTTGGTGAGCCATTTCATTGTTGTGGGCATGAAATCAGTGTTACGGTCAGTATCGGTATTTCGCTCTATCCGGAAAATGGTGAGGACAGCGTTACCCTGATCAAACACGCCGATCTGGCAATGTATAAATCAAAAGACCATGGTCGCAATAATTACACCTTTTTTTCTAGTGAGCTGTCGGTGCAGGCTCAAAATCGTGTTGATCTGATTCGTGCTCTTGAAAGTGCTATTGAGTCTGGTAATCAGTTTGAGCTGTATTACCAACCAAAAGTATTGTCCAACACGCATCAAATTTTTTCTATCGAGGCCTTGCTGCGCTGGCATAGTCCTGACCTGGGTGAAGTTTTACCCGATGAATTCATTTCATTGGCAGAAGAAACTGGGCTGATCATTCCTATTGGCCAGTGGGTGTTGCAGCAGGCTTGTCAGGATTTTATGCGCTTGCAGGAAGAAAATATTTATTTACAACATGTCAGCATTAATATTTCAAATGTGCAGATGAGCAGGTGTGACATGCTGGCACTGGTTAAAGGTGTGGTTGATAGAACTGGAATAAGGCACGAACAAATAGAATTAGAGATTACCGAAAGTTATATTGCAACTGACATAGATCAGGCCATCGAAACATTGCAGATATTCCATGACATGGGTATAGGTGTGGCGATTGATGATTTTGGTACGGGTTATTCCTCGATGCATTATTTACAGAAATTGCCGATTACTCGTCTTAAGATAGATAAAAGTTTTGTTGATGACCTGCCTCTGTCGAAAGATAGCTCAACTATTGTACGCGCTATTATTGGTCTGGCAAAAAGTTTTGACCTTGCCATTACTGCTGAAGGTGTTGAAAATAAAGATCAGCTTCTTTTTCTGGAGCAAGCGCAGTGCGATGAAATACAGGGGTATTATATTTCTAAACCACTCTGTCTGGATGACTTCAGGGTTTTTTATAACTCAAAGATGGATGAGAGCGTGCATTCATAACCGCGGTGTATTTGAAATTTCCCATTCCTTTAATATATAGGCTGAAGCACAGAGTAACGTTGTCTATAGTAATAAATCTTCATCAATATGGTGATAGATGTCGGCTGCATTTATCAGCGAGTTAGCGGTGAGTGCAGGTACGCCATAGACTTCTGTTGTGACACCGTAATCATTTTTAATTTTTTTTAGTAACAGATCGAAATCACCGTCACCTGATAGCAATACGACAGTATCAACCTCTTTGGCTATGTCCATTACATCAATGGTAATGCCGACATCCCAGTCGCCCTTGGCAGAACCATCGCTGCGTTGAATATAAGGTTTGAGTTTGATGGTAAAGCCGATGTGTTTCAGTGCATCCTGAAATTTAAGTTGTTGCTCATCGCCACGATCAATGGCATAAGCGATGGCAGAAACAATTTCACCTTCAGTGCTGATGCGCTGCCAGATTTTTCGATAATTAAACTGGCGCGCATAAGCATCGCGAGTGGTGTAATAGATGTTTTGCACATCAGCAAAAATAGCAATTTTTTTCACGGTAACCTATTAGTATAGTATTTTAACTTTTAACAAGGTTAGCATAATAGCTGTTATGTATTCGAGATGTTCTCTTCTGGAAGCTTAGTGACGTAATGTGTTAGACTTTTGTCATTAATTTATAGCTACGGACCAGGAATGCTGATTCTATAATTTATTCCATCAACTTTATGCAGTCATTCGGCGAAAAAGTTTATATTGTTTTAGTGAGTGTTCA
>JAOUNI010000001.1 GCA_029881035.1 Gammaproteobacteria bacterium
TAAAGCCATATTTTATTACTATTAGTAACATCGATAGTAAAACACCGGAAAAAGTAAAATCCGGAAACGAGCGTGTTATTCGTCCGCGCTTTTCAGACGCGGCTTTCTTCTGGAATCAGGACAGGAAACAGCCCCTGGATGCTTTCCTGCTGCGATTAGATCAGGTTGTGTTCCAGAAAAAACTCGGCAGTATTGGTAATAAGTGTCAGCGAATTGAAAAGCTTTCAGAAAAAATTGCCGATCAACTGGGCGTCGATGTAAAGCAGGCGGGTCGGGCAGCACTACTTAGTAAATGCGATTTGATGACAAACATGGTGGGCGAATTCCCGTCGTTGCAAGGTGTCATGGGTCATTATTATGCCATCGCTTCTGGTGAAGACGCTGTAGTTGCTATCGCCATTGAAGAGCAATATTTTCCTCGTCATGCCAGTGATAAGTTGCCCGCATTAGCTGTGGGTCAGGTTGTCGCCATCTGCGATAGAATTGATACACTGGTGGGTATTTTTGCCATTGGCGAAAAGCCGACAGGTGAAAAAGATCCTTACGCATTACGTCGTGCAGCCATTGGTGTCTTGCGTATATTGATAGAATGTCAGCTCGATCTTGATCTCGAAGTTTTGATCGACGAAGCAGCGATTTTATTGTCAGATAAAGTCGATGCGAAAAAAGCAAAAGCTGAAGTGTTTGATTTTATGCTCGAACGTTTGCGTGCCTATTATAGTGATCGTGACGTGCCGGTTGATGTGTTCGATGCAGTGTCAGCGCTACGACCTAGTAGACCACTGGATTTTGATAAGCGCATTAAGGCCGTCAGCGCATTCCGTGCTCTGCCTGAAGCAGAAAGTCTGGCCGCAGCAAACAAACGTGTCGGTAATATACTGAAGAAGTCTTCAGCTGAAAGCAGTGGTTCTGTGGTTGAATCTCTGTTTCAGGAAGAGGCTGAAAAAACTTTATTTGTGAAGCTCTCGTCATTGAAGTCAAGTGTGGAGTCATTATTTGATGCCGGCAAATATGAGCAGGCCTTACGTGAGCTTTCAGCTTTACGTGAGCCGGTCGATGCTTTTTTTGATTCGGTGATGGTGATGGCTGATGATGAAGCTATTAAAAATAATCGAATTGCGCTGCTGGCTCAAATGAGCGCCTTGTTTATGCGTGCTGCAGATTTGTCGCGTTTACATCAGAAGGGCTGATAATCATGAAATTGATTATTCTCGATAGAGATGGTGTGATTAATCAGGATTCGGATGATTATATAAAGAGCCCGGATGAGTGGATTCCTATACCCGGCAGCCTCGAAGCGATTGCGAGATTGAACCGTGCCGGTTACATCGTGGCGGTGGTGACTAACCAGTCAGGATTATCGCGAGGGTACTTTGAGCTCAAGGATTTGTCGGCTATGCATAGAAAAATGGAAGTATTGTTATCTGAACATGGTGGTCAGGTTGATGCGGTCATTTATTGCCCACATGGACCCAAAGACGGTTGTGATTGCCGTAAGCCAAAACCAGGTATGCTGCGAGAAATTGGTGAACGTTTTCAGGTAAGTTTGAAAGAAGTGTTTTTTATTGGTGATAGCCTCAGTGATATAAAGGCGGCAACTGTGGCTGGTGCAAACCCTGTTCTGGTCAGAACTGGGAAAGGTGAAAAGACGGAGCAACTTTTGAAGGATAATAATTTCTCACATATACCTGTTCACGATAATCTTACAACTGCAGTAGATAGTATTTTAAGCGCCGCTTCGAATATTTATGCCTGAAGATAAAATCCCTTCAATGCCGGTTCTTTATTTGCGATCAGCCATTTACTGGTTAAGTATGTTTTTTGCGTCGATTATTATTGGCGGCCTTACTGTGTTTACCTTCCCATTACATGTCGACAAACGTTTCAGATTTGCCCAATCATTTGCACGTTTTGGTTTATGGTTAATCGAAAAAGTTTGCAAGCTAAGATATGAAATCGAAGGACTGGAAAATATTCCGCAAGGCGGAGCAATCGTATTGTGCAAACATCAGTCGACGTGGGAAACATTGATGCTGCAAATAGATTTACCGCCAGTACGTTGGGTGTTAAAAAAAGAATTATTGAGGATTCCGTTTTTTGGCTGGGGCCTGGCCTTGATGGAGCCAATAGCGATAGATCGTTCCTCAGGTTTAAAAGCTGTTGTTCAGATGGTAGAACAGGGCAGGGAAATGCTTCAAGATGGTTACTGGGTGGTTGTTTTTCCAGAAGGTACACGCGCTAAGCCGGGCGAGCATAAGAAATATAAAACGGGTGGTGCCAGGTTAGCGGTAGAAACAGGTTATCCGGTAGTGCCGGTTGCGCATAATGCCGGTGAATTCTGGCCACGACATAGTTTTATAAAATGGCCGGGGTGCATTAAGGTATGCATTGGTCCGGTGATTGATCCCAGAGGAAAAACGGCGGAGCAGGTGAATGCGGAGTCGCAACAATGGATTGAAAATAAAATGGAGGAGATCAGTGACCCTTCTCGCTGGAATCGTTAAATATTATTTTTAGCCCATCGTGTAAGGTTGATTGCTTTTTTAGCAGATAACTTTTATCAGTCTAATGTTATAAAGTAACAAATATTAGTGAGCTATTTTGATTTCGTGAGCATTAATCATTTGCTGGATAGCGACTTCTAAGTCTATCTGGTCAGGATTATCTGTGCTTTGTTGCAGGAGTAACTCAACAATTTCAGATTGCTCAAGGGTGCGCGAGCTGCCATTGCTGCTCTGGACATAGGCGGCCCATGGTACGCACTTTGTTAAGGGGAATAGCTGTCCTTTACGCGGTGATATATCAATATTCAGGCAGGAAATAAATAATAAATTTCTGCCCTGATATTCCTGCTCTTTTGCAATGCTTCGGAAGGTGCGATCAAATTCTGCCTGTGTATTAAACTGTGCAGCTACTAGCAATGGCGTCGGCGAAGTGACGATCCAGGGCATAAGATTGATCAGGTTGTTTTCCAGATGATTTTGTCCCTCAAGGTCGGTGCTTATACAGCGTTGATAAACAAACATCTCAGGCGCAAGGTGATCGCCGATATTAACGCGTTGACCGTGTTGCCAGACCGTATTGGGCAATAATTTACACAGTTCATCTGATGCGACATAAACACGTGATGTACTCAAGGTACGCAGTAGTTTTTGTTTTCCCTCTTCTATTAAAATCATTTTATCAAGGTCGAGGAACAGCCCTTCGGCGCGCTTGGTATCCAGTAACTGATTGTCGATAGTGATGGTATGCACATCACCTTCAAGTCCAAGGAAGATATTGTTTTGCGCAAAATGATATTCATCCTGATACCAGTGGATTGCACCACCTATCTTGCCGCAGGTGGTTGTTTTTGTGTTATCCGGAGTCTGTGGTCTACAATAATGTCCAAATGTTTCTGTGTCTGGGTCGTAACCAACATGACTTGCCTGGATAATGACCAGATCCTTACCATGATGTGCATGTGGGCCATGTCGATCTGTCGCCACAATACCGCCAACCTGACCATGATTAAAAGGAAAAGTACCGAAATGTTTGGCAATGAGAATGATGGGAAAGCCCTGATTTTCATCCGAGCAAAATGCACGTGAAGGCATGATATTGCCTGCTTCAAAACCCAGTGAGCGGCACAGGTTATATAAGCGAGGCACAAACAGGCTGTAACGCATCATATGGTCAATGCGGAAGTCATGAGCAATTGATTGTATAAAGGTGCTGGAAGAAAACATGAGTTACTCTTAAAAATATTCAAGTCATCCTATTATGGATGAATATTCGTTGATAATAAATAGATGAGCCGAGTCTGACATACTGATCGAAACAGTTAAAGTATACGGTTAATGAAAAAGATTAGCTGTGTACGAGTAAAAGCTAGGTTTTATAGATGTGTGGTGTATCACCATCAATAAAAGTAACACAATTACGTCCGTTTTCTTTGGAGTAATAAAGAGCATCGTCTGAAAGTGCAAAAATATCTTCAAATTTTTTATGTTTATCATGTCGAAAATCGGCAACACCTATACTAGCGCTGATCTTGAGTTCATCACGTTCAAAAATTATCGGCCTGGCCTCGATTAATTGTCTCAAATTCTCCGCTATGGGCAAGGCGTGTTTAATTGTCGTTTCTGGCAGGATGATAACAAATTCCTCGCCTCCATAGCGGCCCACAAAATCAGTTTGACGTAGGCATTTAGTTAGACGCTGACCAACCTCTTGAAGAACTGCATCGCCACCCAGGTGCCCATAGGTATCATTAACACGCTTAAAGTGGTCTAGATCTACAACCAATATAACTAGATCATGTTTGTGGCGGGAGGCACGTTTAAATTCTATTTCCAGTTGATCATCCAGATGCATTCGGTTAGCAAGACCAGTTAACTTATCTGTTTTGCTCATTACTTCAATCTCAGCAGTGCGCTCTTTCACCTTCCTTTCGAGACGTATCATTTCCTTATGATCGCGGTCAAGATTGATGCGATAGATAGAATAAGCAATGATTATGGAAAAAATGATAATTAAAACACTGGTGGCAAGTGCAGTTATTAAAAGCCTTTTTTCATTGGCAATATAGGGTTCGGCATCAATCATCAACAATAGTTTTTCGCTCTCCTCTTGTGCTGGATTTAGATAAGCCAAAATTCGATAAACGGGTTGCTCGCCATTTCTCAACAGGGATTTTGACTGCGAAGCTTGAACTGGTATTGATTTACCTTTCTGCTGTGCATCACTACTGGCATAAACCTTACCTTGTTCATCCATGATGGTGACCTGAATAATATTCAGTGTCTGTTTGATATAGTTTTCAAGGTAATCATCATAGTTGAGTGCCTCAAAGACTGTTAGGTTATTACTGATTGAGCCAGCCATGGCATTTAGCAGGTTATTGATATCAATTTCCATTCGACGCAGGATAATGTTCTGCTGATTTTTATTCTGGTAATTGACGTCTGTAATATCCACGGCCAGATCAAGTACGCCGATTAATTTATCATCTTTGAATACCGGTCGGGAAACGGCTAGCACCGATGTGTAGTCTCGTATGTCAGTATAGAACTGGCCTTTTTCAGAAGAAGTGATTTGTTCCAGATCAAAGCCGGGGCGTTTGAAATGCTGGCCAATTTCCTCACTAAACATAGAATTAATGATATTACCTTTACTATCGAGAAAGCGAAATTCGAAAATGTCCAGGCCGAGTGAAATATCTCTAATCCGGTTTTGTAAGCTAAGGGTGTTATTAATGGAGCTGAATTTATTAATACTGGCTCGCATTGCCTGTACAATATTTTCGGTATCAACTTCTAACTGTTGCTCCAGTACGCGTTTTTGTGTGATGTAGTTGTAGTAAGCGATGGAGGACAGCGTAACAATTAGGATGAGAAGCTGGATGACAATATTATGTCGTTTGAGAAACCCCACTAAACCCTGTTCGCCTTCCATGCTTATGGAGCCTCTGTTTTATTATCGGACGGCTTGGCTGACTTATAGCTGTTATATTCTTCATCAAAATTGTTAGTAGTACCGTTCCAACGTTGGGTGTGGCAGCTTTTACACATTTTTTTAAGTATTTCAGGGTTATCGGTTCCAGCCAGAAAACCACCAGCAACTTCTTTGGAGTTTTTATCAATCTGGACAAGGCCACCAGCTGGCATCTTTGCAACTTCACGGTTGATATGTACGCTGCCTGGCCCATGGCAGCCTTCGCACTGTACATTGGCAAGTCGAGGTGTTCGTTTCATATTTTGAAAGCCACTTTTTACGCCATGACCGGTTGTATGGCAGTTTAGGCAGCGTGGATTTTCAGTATATTCAGCACCTGCAGTAACCAGGTGTTCATAGGCATGATCGTGCTTATCTTCCTTTCTACCTAGAAAAAAATCCCGGTGACATAAGCGACATTTAGCATTGCCAGTATAGGAGTACTGCTTAGAAGCCATGGCCTTGTTAAATGCATCATCTCCCAGTGCCTGTTGTAAAGGCGGGGAGGCATCTTTGTCATTGCTGGATTCTTGCTGGATGCATATCTTCTGGGCGAAGCTAGAGCATGATAATAAGCTGCCGATAAGAAATATAATCAAGCTAAGTTTGTTTTTCTTCATAGAGTCTTAGTGGATGATGGTCTCATGTTCATGAATATCAAGTATAGGCATGAAAAAAGTAGTTTTCATTAAAGTTCATGGTTAATAAATAAACTAACAGTAAGCAGAAGTGAGAATGATTGGCATTGTACTAAAGCAGGAGTAACAGTTTGAGTTGACCAACCCAGTTCTAGTTGATGCATAAGAGGATGAATAGATCTGGCTGTATGGCGTTGATGAAAGAAGTATTATTAATATATCCATTATCAGTAAATTATATAAGGACAGGGTCAATTGGCTGTTATGTAAGTGTTATCAGGGTTTTTGTGCAGTAGAGTTTTTTCTGGTGTATTAGATATTATGAAAGATATGGATGTGATGCAAAAAGCCACAAGCGCCATTGTTAGAGTGATGGCCCTACGTTTATTATTTCTATCCTTTTTTTTATATCCATCAATCAGGATGCGTATTTGGCGTAGAGCGCTTATACAACAAGTCAGGTCGTATTTTTGGCTAATCTGGTGTTTGTATGCTTATTTTCCATGGAAAATCGGCTTTATCAGAGATCCCCTCGTACAAATATGGACTGATGTATCTGATATATCACTTGTAACCAGTCGCACAATAAAGGTGCGGTAGGTAAATTTTACAGACCAACATAGTGCGTAAGTCCATAGTTCATCTCCTCGAGAAGGCGTAATCAGGCCTTAAAAATAATAATTTAACAATTGGCACGTTACATGCAATTGATGAAATCAAGCGTGATGAACAATAACGCTGGTTATCTATAAGAACTCTATCCGCGTGATAAGGATGATTTCTAATTATTAAATTTAGCTTGCAGGAGAAGGTAATGAAATATTTAAAAGAATATGAGTCAACAAATGCCCAGAGACAAAGCGCAGTGAAAACAATGGTAGCCGGCATTGCAAGCTCATTCTTTTTAATGGCTGCGAGTACACATACTTTTGCAGAAACAAAAGATCTTGAAAAAGAAGAGCTGAAATTCGGTTTTATCAAGTTGACCGATATGGCGCCACTTGCGATAGCTTATGAGAAAGGCTATTTCGAAGAGGAAGGATTATTTGTTACATTAGAGGCGCAGGCAAACTGGAAGGTGTTGCTTGATAGAACTATTGATGGCGAACTCGATGGTGCTCATATGCTCGCCGGCCAGCCACTCGGTGCAACCATCGGTTTTGGTACCAGGGCTGAAGTGGTAACGGCATTTTCCATGGACCTGAACGGTAATGGAATTACTGTTTCAAATAATGTCTGGGAGCAGATGAAAAAAAATGTGCCGCACAAAGAGGGTAAGCCGGTACATCCTATTAAGGCAGAGTACCTGAAACCAGTCATCACAAAATACAAAGAGGAGGGCAAGCCATTCAAGATGGGAATGGTATTTCCCGTCTCAACACATAACTATGAACTACGGTACTGGCTTGCGGCAGGTGGAATACATCCCGGCTACTATGCGCCACTCAAGGGTGATACGTCAGGCACCATCAGCGCAGATGCGTTGCTATCAGTTACCCCGCCGCCGCAAATGCCTGCCACAATGGAAGCAGGTACCATTTACGGATATTGTGTAGGCGAACCATGGAACCAGCAGGCAGTATTCAAAGATATCGGTGTGCCAGTGATTACCGATTATGAAATCTGGAAAAACAATCCGGAAAAAGTTTTTGGTGTTTCAAAGGAATGGGCTGATAAATATCCGAATACCCACAAGGCCGTAGTCAAGGCGCTGATACGTGCAGCAATGTGGTTAGACGAGGGCGGGCTTGAGAACAGGAAAGAAGCTTCAAAGATTCTGTCACGTCCTGAATATGTTGGTGCGGATTATGAGGTAATTGCCAACTCAATGACCGGAACTTTCGAATACGAAAAAGGTGATAAACGTTCACTGCCGGATTTCAACGTGTTCTTCCGTTACAACGCCACTTATCCATATTATTCCGATGCAGTCTGGTATCTGTCGCAAATGCGTCGTTGGGGGCAGATCGCGGAATACAGGACGGATGACTGGTACAAGGATATGGCGAAAAAAGTTTATCGCCCGGATATCTATGCAGCAGCAGCAAAAGAGTTAATAGCCGAAGGTAAGGCCAGTGCAGAAGACTTCCCTGACTTTGCCAAAGAGACTGGCTTTCGCGCACCGCAGAGCGAGTTTATCGACAAGATTACATTCGATGGCAGCAAGCCGAATGAATATCTGGAAAAACTAACTATCGGCCTTAAAGGCAAAGACACTGTTAAGTAGATAAAAAGTAGTAAGGGCGGCGCAGCTAGTCACTGCGCCGCTTTTAATCGGAGAGAATAATGTACGCATCAGTATTTAAAAATATAACCAGCGAAGATCTTAAGGCAATGATCAGGGCATTGTTGCTACCGTTGATTGCCATGTCGATATTTCTGGGCGTATGGAGTGCTTCGGCAGCACAGGTACAGACTTCATTGGGGCAATTGCCGGGACCTGCTGATGTTTATAAACAGGCCTCAAATTTATATGACGAACATATTGCTGAACGCGATAAAGAAGCCGCGTTCTATGCGCGACAGGAGGAACGTAATGCAAAAAAACTGGAAGCAAATGCAGATGCAGAAATAAAAGTTCGTAGTTATACCGGCAAGGCCACTTTTTTTGATCAGATCATCACCAGCCTGATAACTGTTTTTACAGGTTTTATGATTGCTTCGCTAATCGCTATACCCATCGGCATTGTGACCGGTTTGAGTAACGGACTTTATCAGGCCATCAATCCCATTGTGCAGTTGTTGAAGCCGGTATCGCCGCTAGCCTGGCTGCCGATTGTCACTATGATAGTGAGTGCGGTTTATGTCACTGATGATCCGATGTTCTCCAAGTCGTATGTAACTTCCGCGATTACAGTCACCTTATGTTGTATGTGGCCAACACTAATTAACACCGCTGTCGGGGTTTCGACCATGGACAAAGATCTGAATAATGTCAGCAAGGTGTTGCGTCTGGGCTGGTTAACCAATATTTACAAAATAGTATTGCCTTCATCGATGCCGATGATTTTTACCGGACTGCGTTTGAGTTTGAGCATTGGCTGGATGGTGCTGATTGCCGCAGAGATGCTGGCGCAGAACCCGGGTCTGGGGAAATTTGTCTGGGATGAATTCCAGAATGGCAGTTCAAATTCACTGGGGCGGATTATCGTTGCGGTAATAGCGATTGGCCTTATTGGTTTTATGCTTGATCGTACGATGTTATTGCTGCAACGTCGTTTTTCGTGGGATAAGACAGCAGTGCTTCGATAATAAATGAATTTATTAAGGAATTAGAATAATGAGTTTTGAACATTTAAATATAGATCACGTATCAATGGAGTTCCCGACACCGAAAGGTGTTTATGTGGCATTAGAAAATGTAAATCTGGTTATTGAAAAAGGTGAATTTGTTTCACTAATCGGACATTCTGGCTGCGGAAAATCGACAGTCTTGAATGTCGTTGCCGGACTTCACCAGGCAACCAAAGGTGGCGTTGTACTTGATGGCAAAGAAGTCAACGAACCCGGGCCAGATAGAGCGGTAGTATTTCAAAATCATTCGTTATTGCCATGGTTAACGTCATACCAGAATGTTGAACTGGCCGTGAAGCAGGTCTTTGGTAAAACAAAAAACAAAAACGAAATGAAGGAATGGATTGAGCATAATCTTGCGCTGGTGCACATGGGGTACGCTATGCATAAACGTCCAGAAGAAATTTCCGGTGGTATGAAGCAACGCGTCGGTATCGCGCGAGCATTGGCCATGCAGCCCAAAGTATTGTTGATGGATGAGCCTTTTGGTGCGCTGGATGCATTAACCCGTGCGCACATGCAGGAATCTTTGATGGAGATCCAGGCTGAGCTAAACAACACCGTGATTATGATTACTCATGACGTCGATGAGGCGGTGTTGTTATCCGACCGTATTGTCATGATGACCAACGGTCCAGCGGCTACCATAGGCGAAATTCTTAAAGTTGAGCTGGAACGTCCACGTAATCGTGTTGAATTAGCTGATGATGCAAAGTACAACTATTATCGCCATAAAGTTCTGGAATTCTTGTACGAACGGCAGCATGTAACCGGAGAAAAACAAGCTGTGAGCAAAAAAGAAGGTAAGTCATCTCAATTAAACGTAGTTAATCCTAGGGTTGCTTGAAGAGTTATACATTCGCATAGTTCGCTGCATTAGTGTGGCATTTTTAGTGAACTTCCTGTTGCTTAAATTAAAGCCTAAGTTTGATTTCGATATATGCACTGACTCTGTGCATGGATAATTTTTATGAGCGCTAATTTGGTGCGATTTTGTTATTGGTGCTGTTAAAAAACCTTGTCATATTCACATTTTTAACATGGCATGAAATTTGTAATAGTGTATTTAACAATATTTATTTCTTGTTTTGGTAAGAGGCTGTAATGAAAGAGAAACTGGTTTTAATAGGCAATGGTATGGCGGGTGTGCGAACACTCGAAGAATTATTCAAACATAGTGATGGCGATAGCAAAGGCTCAGATATATACGATGTCACGGTGATCGGTGCTGAACCACATCCTAACTATAATCGCATTATGCTGTCGCCGGTGTTGGCGAGTGAAAAAACCATTGATGACATTATTCTTAATAGTCTGGACTGGTACAAAGAAAATAATGTTGAGCTGGTGACCGGTGATGCGGTTTCTGAAATCAATCGTGTTAAGCAGTGTGTTATTACCGAAAGTGGTAAACAGATTGACTATGATCGCCTGTTGATTGCCACCGGTTCTAATCCCTTCATTATTCCCGTGCCCGGTGCTGAGAAAGAAGGCGTGATTGGTTTTCGCGATATTCACGATGTTCACACCATGCTTGATGCGGCGCAAAAATATAAAAAGGCGGTAGTCATCGGTGGCGGTCTGCTTGGCCTTGAAGCCGCTAACGGTTTGATGAAGCAGGGCATGGATGTGACGGTGGTGCATTTGCTGGATGCATTAATGGAACGCCAGCTCGATAAGACGGCTTCTGAAATGTTGAAGCTGTCGCTTGAGCAAAAGGGGCTGAGCTTTATGATGCAGGCACAGACTGCGGAAATTGTCGGCGACAAACGTGTGAGCGCGGTCAAGTTTGCTGATGGTTCAGAGGTCGATGCTGACCTGGTGGTGATGGCGGTGGGTATTCGCCCCAGTATCGAGCTTGCACAGAAAGCGGGCATTTATTGTGAGCGGGGTGTGGTGGTGAATGACACCATGCAGACCTACGATCCGAAAATTTATGCTGTGGGTGAATGTGTACAACACCGCAAAGAATGTTATGGACTGGTTGCGCCTTTGTTCGAACAGGCGAAGGTCGCGGCAAATCATCTGGCGAAAATTGGAAGTATACGTTACCAGGGGTCGATGATATCGACAAAACTCAAGGTGACTGGTATCGATTTATTTTCAGCGGGTGAGTTTAATGAAGTAGATGGTGATGAAACGCTGGTGATGCAGGATGCATCATGCGGGATTTATAAAAAGCTGGTAATTCGTGACAACAAGCTGAAAGGTGCTGTGCTATTTGGCGACACTATGGATGGGACCTGGTATTTCCAGTTAATGCGTGATGCAACCAGTATCGCTGATTTTCGTCGCACGATTATGTTTGGTCAGCACGATGTCGGTGATGCCGGGCATGGCGATGTGAGTCGCGTGATGGCATTGCCGGATAGCGCTGAAATATGTGGATGTAACGGTGTCTGCAAAGGCGATATTGTAAATGCAATTACTAAAAAAGGTTTGTTCACGCTGGCTGAAGTTCAGGCGCATACCAAGGCTTCGTCATCATGTGGATCGTGTACCGGTCTGGTGGAAGCAATCCTGGCTTCAACGGTGGGTGATGGTTACGATGCCACGCCGAATAAAAAAGCGATTTGTGCCTGTACCGAACATAGTCACGATGATGTTATTGATGCAATAAAAAAACATGAATTGAAATCAATGCAGGCTGTACGCGAATTCCTGGAATGGAAAACACCTGATGGCTGCGCAACCTGCCGGCCTGCATTGAATTATTATTTGCTGGCGCGATGGCCGGAAGAATATCAGGATGATGCGCAGTCGCGTTTTATAAATGAACGTGCTCACGGAAATATCCAGAAAGATGGAACCTATTCGGTGGTGCCAAGAATGTTTGGTGGTCTGGTTAAGCCTGATGAGTTACGTGCGATTGCAGATGTCTGTGACAAATATGACGTGCCGGAAATGAAAGTCACTGGTGGTCAGCGTATCGATTTATTCGGTGTGCAAAAACAAGATCTACCGTCGATGTGGAAAGACCTGTCAGCAGCCGGTTTTGTATCCGGCCATGCCTACGGTAAGGCGATGCGCACTGTAAAAACCTGTGCCGGCAAAACATGGTGTCGATTTGGTACGCAGGATTCCACCGGCCTTGGCGTAAAACTCGAGCAGCTAACCTGGGGATCGTGGATGCCACATAAATTCAAACTGGCAGTGTCAGGCTGTCCGAGAAACTGTGCTGAAGCCACGATCAAGGATTTCGGCGTGGTCGCAGTGGAGTCTGGTTATGAATTATTAATTGGAGGTAATGGCGGCATAAAAGTACGTGTGACTGATCTACTCACCAAAGTCGAAACGGAAGAGCAGGTGCTGGAATACTGTGCTGCTTTCTGCCAGATGTATCGCGAAGAAGCACATTATCTGGAACGTACAGCACCGTGGGTTGAGCGTGTTGGTTTAAGCAGTATTAGAGATCGTCTGCTGAATAATGAAATTGAGAGATCTGAGTTGGTAGAGCGCTTCAAATTGAGTCAACAGTACGCGCAGGTAGATCCGTGGAAAGCGCGCGCCGAAGGAAAATCTTCATACGAGTTCACCCAGCTGAAAATAGCGGGCTAAAGCAGCTTGAAAACATTTATTTAAAGAGATGGTAATTATGAGTAACTGGATCGAAGTAGTTTCACTTAAAGATATTCCTAAGCTGGGATCAAGAGTGATAGATGTAAATCAGATGAAGATTGCGGTGTTTCGCACTTCGGATGATCGGGTATTTGCGATCAAAAATGCCTGTCCGCACAAGGGCGGGCCATTGTCAGAAGGTATAGTTCACGGAACATCTGTGACCTGTCCATTGCATAACTGGAAAATAGATCTGGCCAGTGGCGAGGCAATAAGTCCGGATCATGGATGTACCAATGTCTTTCCAGTGAAAATCGAAAACGGACAGGTATTTATAGAATTGTTGGTCGCATAATATGCTGTTTGGTCGTAGTAAAAAAAATCCGATAAAGATCGTCGATAAAGGTGTCATTGAATGGAAGTATGCAACCTGTGGTTATTGCTCAACAGGCTGTTCGATTGAAGTGGGACTAAATGAAGCCGGTAAGCCTGTTTCTTCACGGGGTGTTGCAGATGCGGATGTTAACCGCGGCAAGTTGTGTCTGAAAGGAATTTACGAGCATGAGTTATTTGATTCTGCCGGTCGAGGTACAGTACCGAAAAAACGTGATCATTGGCATGAAGACTGGCAGACAACAGATTGGGATACAGCGCTGGATACAACACATGACGAGATTCGTCGAATTCAGGAAAAGCATGGCCGTGATTCATTTGCAATAGTTTCTACGGGTCAGATGCTGACGGAGGAGTTTTATACACTGGGGAAGCTGACTCGCGGACTGATCGGTACGAATAATTATGATGGTAATACCACCTTGTGTATGGCGTCCGCGGTGTCGGGATATAAACGCTCATTCGGTTCTGATGGCCCACCCGGCTGCTACGAAGATTTTGAATATACCGATTGCCTGATTGCCTGGGGTTCTAATCTGCCTGAGCAGCACCCCATTATTTACTGGCGCATGAAAGAGGCGCAGGAAAAACGTAAGTTCCCTTTAATCGTTGTTGATCCTCGCGTGACCATGCTGGCTCAGTTTGCAGACATTCATTTACCCATCACCCCGGGTACTGATGTCGTACTACAGAATGCATTGATGCACGTTATCTTCGATGAACATCTCGAAGATGCTGAATACATAGAAGCTAATACTAATAATGTAGAGGAATTACGCGAAGAGGTTGCTAAGTACAAGCCGAGTATGGCAGCAAAAATATGTGGTATCGATGAAGATACGATTCGAAGCGTTGCGCGGTTATATGCAAATGCGGGTGCCGCTATGTCGATCTGGACCATGGGCATTAATCAATCAACTCACGGCTCCGATGGGGTTGTAGGTATTAATAATCTCGCTTTGATAACTGGCAATATTGGCAAGCCTGGTGGCACGTCTCTCTCCATAACAGGGCAGTGTAACGCAATGGGTACCAGAGAATGGTCTTCATGTTCTGGTCTACCTAACTATCGCATGTTAGAAAATCCACAGGATCGAAAAGACATCGCTGAGTTCTGGAATATCGATGAAGAGTTCCTACCAAAAAAACGCGGTATGTTCCAAACAGATATCTATCATGCGATCGAAACAGGACAGATAAAGGGTTTATGGCTGATTGCAACAAACCCGCTTAGCTCTTTGCCAAATTCGGAACGTGTTCGCCGGGCAATGCAAAAACTTGAGTTCTGTGTGGTGCAGGACTGTTATGAAGATACCGAAAGTGCACAGTATGCACATGTGTATTTGCCCGCAGGCACGTGGGCTGAAAAAGAAGGTGTGATGACCAATACTGAGCGCCGCGTTAATTTAGTTAAACCAATAGTCACACCGCCGGGTGAAGCAAAACCCGACCTGTGGATTTTTAATCAGATGGCTAAGCGTTTTAATACGACTGGAAGAGTTTTCTTTCCTGAAAAATCAGCCGATATCTTTCTTGAAATGGCGAGTATTTCAAAAGGCCGCCTGTCTGATATTTCTGGTATGAGCCACGACTTGATCGAAAAAAATCGTGGCATTCAATGGCCATATACTGGCAGGCAGTTGAGCATGAATGAAACGCCCCCGCAAGGTGGTAAACGTCTATACACTGAAGCAGCCAGTTTTCGCTACGCTGATGGTAAAGCCAAACTTATACCATTACCATTTATAGATAATAATGAAGTGCCTGATGAAAAGTTTCCTGTCTGGCTTAACACAGGGAGGTTGATCGAACATTGGCATGGTCGTACAAAAACTGGAAAAATTGGAAATAATAATAAATATAGCCCGATACCCTTTATCGAAATAAACCCCGATCTCGCGGCGGAATTAGATATTCAACGTGGTGAGTATGTTCGGCTGGTTTCTCGTCGATCCGATGCAGTAGTTATGGCAACACCGACTCAACGTGTACCTAAAAACATGGTGTTCCTGCCGTTCCATTTTCACGACTGTGCTAATCGGTTAACGCTTGGCTTGCTTGATCCTCATTCGCGACAGCCCGCTTACAAACAATCGGCCGTAAGAATAGAAAAACTCGACGACCAGAAAGCGGCAGCAAAGCTTAGTATGGAAATGCGCGCGTTCTAAATAAGGTGGATTATTACTGTGTTTAAAAAAAGAGAAAACGAACCTGCGTACGCACTGTTGAATGATGCAAGCTGTCAAACACTTAATAGATACGGCCATACTATCAATACCGTAGAAGCAGGAGATGTAAGACGTGATCAGTCGTTAAACATAAACGATGATAACAGTATTAGTGCAAATCCTAATCGATATAAGCAACATGGATTTTATTTTAATGCGGATAACTGTATAGCCTGCCATGCTTGTGAAGCGGCCTGTAGCGAAAAGAACGATAACCCGGCACACATTTCATTTCGATCAGTTGGATTCGTAGAAGGCGGTACCTACCCTGCTTACCAGCGTATTAATATATCCATGGCGTGCAATCATTGCGATGACCCCGTATGCTTGAAAGGTTGTCCAACGAGAGCCTATACAAAATATGCTGAATACGGTGCAGTGTTGCAGGACCCTGATATTTGTTTTGGCTGTGGCTACTGTACATGGGTATGTCCTTATAACGCACCACAACTTGATCCTGTAAAAGGCCAGGTCAGCAAATGTAATATGTGTGTTGATCGACTAGAGGTTGGTTTGAAACCTGCCTGTGTATCAGCCTGCCTGGGTAATGCGCTAGACTTTGGTGTCATTGAAAATATTCCTGTAAATCGAGTTCAGGCAAAAACGGAAATACCCGGGTTTCCACGAACAGACATTACCCACCCTAATATCCGGTTTCAGCAGACACGAACCCCGCAACGAGACATGAGTCGTGTTGATCAGAACCCAGTGAAATATCACCGGCAGCAAAATTCTGAAAGCTTCAATCCAGTCGTCGATATGAAGCATGGCGTTGAACGTGAGTGGAACTGGACCAGATTACTAGGTTCGCATGAGAATGCACATATTGCTTTTACCCTGAGTGCGCAGACCGTGATGGCTGCATTTTTAATATTATTAACAGGTTGCTGGTTTGAGCCTGTAGCCAGTTTTCAATCAAGCAGTGCGATGATGCCGAGTCTGTATTTTATGTTTGTACTGATCAGTTTTGGTTTGTTCAAGCTGAATATGCATCTGGGTAAACCAGAGCGATTCTATCGTGGTTTTTATAACTTGAAGCATTCGCCAGTCAGTCGTGAAATTGCAGGTGTGTCTTTATTTTATACCGGTCTGATAGGCTATATATTCTTCGCACATTTTAATCATGGTTACACACAGATTTTACAAATACTATTCGCAGGTATCGGTGTGCTGGGCGCTGGTTTCGGTGGTTATTTTATGTATAAGTTATATCGCATTGAAGCTCGCCCATTCTGGAACCACTGGTATACGGCGGCAAGTTTTTGTGCGACGGGACTGGTGTTAGGCTCACTACTATTAGCTGTTATTGCGTTACTATTTTCCAGTATGACAGTGGGGCTTGGTCAGGTATTGCTGAGTATGGTTGTAGTGGGGTTGGTGCTCGATCTTGCTGGGCTGACTGCGCATGCGAGAAGTCTGCAGTCGAGCAGTAGCGAAGGCGCAGCCTCTTTCTACCTGCAAACTACGCGATATGGTAACGCATATTGGTTGCGCAATAGCTTGCTTGTAGTGGCCTTGTTGCTGGCCATATACATGCTATTGAGTACTAATCATACTGTGTTTACCTATAGCGTCTTAACAGTTATTGCACTCGCCAGCCATATAATCAGTCGTGCATTATTTTATGTGGTAGTCATACCCACGACTATGCCAGGCGCATTCTTCTGGAAAAATCAGGGCTTTGTTGAGCATGCCAGAGAAGTCGGACTGGTTGATATGCCCCAGCTAGGTGTTGTACATGAAAGGCATCACGCTTTTAATATTAGTGAACTAGTGGAAACAATTAAAACAACAACGATGAAGCAAAAATTTTCTCAGCTTCGCAGTATCTTTACAGGATAAGTGAGAAATATATAAGATTTTTTTGTAGCCCGAATGAAGAAGGTAGTTTCAATGGTTAGAAAAAGCATTCATCACCACATAGGTGGCTAATTTATATTAAACAATGCTTTGGCGTTAAGACTGGTTTGTTGCGCAATTTCTTCTTTCTCTTCCTTCCTTAGTTTGCATAAGACGTCAAATATTTCTACAAGATAAGCCGGCTCATTGCGCTCACTTTTGTGTGAGGCGTCCGGTTGGTCGGGGGCGTCGGTTTCTATCAGTAATGAAGAAAGCGGAAGCTGTCCGGCGAGGTGGTGTAATTTATGGGCACGTTCATAAGTGATGGCGCCGCCGAGGCTAATGAGAAAACCTGTTTCAATTAACTGCATCGCCTGTTCATAACTGCCGGAGTAACTATGTACCATGCCGCGTAGTCCGGGACGGGCGCGTAGTTGTTTAATAATATCTTCGGTAGCGCGAACAGAGTGTATGACAACTGGAAGGTTATTTTCGAGAGCGATATCCAGTTGTGTTTCAAAAAAATGTAACTGTATTTTTTTGTCAGTTTGCTCCGGGCGATAGTCAAGACCGCATTCTCCAATAGCAACACAGCGGTTCGTTACAACCTGTTGTTTTAGTTTTTCGAGATCGTTTTCATTGTGCTGATTGGCCCAGTATGGGTGCAGGCCGTAGCAGGGGTGCAGATTTTTATTCCGATCGCACAGCATTTGTATGTCCGGCCAGTTTTGTGTCGATACCCCGGGTATGATGATATCAGTGATGTTATTTTCTCTGGCGCGCGCTAAAACATCTGCGCGATCGTCATCAAAGACTTTGAAGTCGAGGTGGCAGTGGCTGTCGATTAAAGAAAATTTAGACATGACATTAGTGTACTACGTGAAAACGCACTGGCAATAAAAAAGGCCGGCATTTAGCCGGCCTTTTAGAATCACGCAGTAATGATGAATTAGCGAGCTTTTTTCGCTTTTTCGATCATGTCATGAATGATTGGAGTCAGGATCAATTCCATGGCCAGGCCCATTTTGCCACCAGGAACGACCAGCGTGTTACGGCGTGACATGAATGAATCTTTAATCATGCTCAAAAGGTGAGGGAAGTTGGTGTTGAACTTACTAGGATCGCGGAAACGAATGACAATGAAGCTTTCATCCGGTGTAGGAATATCGCGAGCAATAAACGGATTTGATGTATCAACAGTGGCGACGCGCTGGAAGTTGATGTCGGTGCGTGAGAACTGTGGTGTGATGAAGTTGATGTAGTCCGGCATACGACGCAGGATGGTGTCTACAATCACTTCTTCCGAGTAGCCGCGCTCGGCGTTATCACGATGGATTTTTTGAATCCACTCAAGATTGACGCTGGGAACAACACCGACCAGCAGGTCAACGTGTTGCGCAACATTGGCTTCATCACAAACTACGCCGCCGTGCAGGCCTTCATAGAACAGCAGATCAGTGTTAGTTGGAATGTCTTCCCAGGGAGTGAACTGACCTGGGTTCAGGCCTTCATAAGGTACGGCTTCTTCGTCGCTGTGCAGGTAAAGGCGTTTTTTGCCGGTGCCTTTTTCAGCATAGCTTTTGAAAAGTTCTTCAAGTTTGTCGAATACATTGGCATCTGGACCAAAATGGCTGAAGTTGTTGTTGCCTTTTGCTTCTGCTTCAGCCATCGCTACTTTCATGGCAGCACGGTCGTAGCGGTGAAAGCTATCGCCTTCGATGACGACCGGGGTGATGGATTCGCGGATGAAAATGTGTTCAAACGCTTTTTTTACGGTAGAGGTGCCAGCGCCTGATGAACCAGTAACGGCAACAATGGGGTGTTTATGAGACATGGTGTACTCCTGTTATATATCTTTAAGAATCTGTTATCTGGAGGCCGTTGTTGATTCGTATAGCTTAATTAGGCCAACTCGCAAAAAGGACGATATTGTAACTGTTTTTGTTCTTTTCAGCGATAGTGCTGGTGATAGTCAATTATCCAGATATTTTGGGTAGTGGTGAGGCATAAAGTTGCTATAACTATATTAATGATATATTTACAAAGGTTGAGATAGCATTATTAGCCTTAGCCTTATCTTGACTGTTAGAATATGCTTATACTCATAGTTCATGATATTGTTTGAATTAAGTTTTTGTGGCTCAGTAACTCGTTGATTCTGGATGAGGATTAGAAATGTTTGATTTAAAGGCGTTGTTGTCGAACCCTTTTCGTTTATTGCCGTTTATGGCATGGATTGGAAATTGCAAAAATCCCAAAATACTTCAGGCCGATGTTATTGCGGGCATCACCGTGGCACTGGTACTGGTGCCGCAGTCGATGGCGTATGCGCAATTGGCCGGATTACCGCCATATTATGGGTTGTACGCCTCCTTCCTGCCCGGTATCGTCGCGGCGTTATTTGGCTCATCGCGTCAGCTGGCTACTGGTCCAGTGGCGGTAGTTTCCTTGATGACGGCGGCGGCGCTGGAGCCTCTGGCTTTGTCACCTGAGCTGTATGTGGTTTATGCCTTATCAATGGCCCTGATGGTTGGTATTTTTCAGTTATCTCTGGGTGTGTTGCGACTGGGTGTACTAGTGGACTTTCTATCTCATCCGGTGGTGATTGGTTTTACTAATGCGGCAGCGATCATTATTGGTACCTCGCAGCTCAGTAAAATTTTTGGTGTGGTGGATTATGCAAAAGGTGAGCACCAGTACGAAACCATCTGGAATGTGATAGTGGCAGCGACCACTGACACGCACATGCTGACACTAGGTATGGGGCTGCTGGCGATCGCCATTATGGTAACCCTGAAAAAGCTGGTACCAAAAGCACCTAATGTGCTTATTGCGGTAGTGGTGACCACGATTCTTTCAGCGAGTATGGGCTTTGCCGAGCAGGGTGGCCGTGTGGTTGGTGAAGTGCCAGCTGGCCTCACGATGCCCGTATTGCCTACAGGTGTTCAGTGGGACGTGCTGGTGCAGCTGATGAGTACTGCCGTTATTATTGGCATTATCGGTTTCATGGAAGCGATTTCGATCGCCAAGGCGATGGCGACACAGACTCGTCAGCGTCTCGACCCTAATCAGGAATTGATTGGTCAGGGCCTGGGTAATCTGGTTTCTGGGGTATTCCAGGGTTATGCGGTTTCCGGTTCATTCTCTCGTTCAGCGGTGAATATCAGCGCGGGTGCAATTACCGGCTTTTCATCAGTCGTAACCGGTATTGTAGTTGGCGCAACCTTGCTGTTCTTAACGCCTTTGCTTTACCATTTGCCGCAGGCAACTTTGGCGGCGGTGATCATGATGGCAGTGATTAACCTGGTGAAAGTTCGTCCAATTATTGATGCATGGAAAGTGCAGCCGCATGATGGCATGGTTGCAATTGTCACTTTTGCATTAACATTGATTGTTGCGCCTCATCTGGAAACAGGTATCGTGGTCGGCGTGATTTTGTCACTGGGACTGTTCCTGTTCCGCACCATGCGTCCAAATATTGCGGTACTGTCGCGACACACTGATGGTACGTTACGTGATGCCGAAGTAGCAAAACTGGATACCTGTGAAAATATTTCGGTAATTCGATTTGATGGGCCATTGTACTTTGCTAATACGGGTTTCTTTTTTGATACCATTCTCGACAGGGTCGCTAAAAAGCCCGATCTCAAATTTCTCATCATTGATGCAGAAGGTATTAATGAGGTGGATGCAACCGGTGAGGAAATGCTGCATGAGCTGGTAACGCGTCTTGATTCGTTGGGTATCGAACTGTTGATCGCACGTGTTAAAAAACCGGTGATGGATATCCTCAAGCGTTCCGGTTTTGTTGAGCACTGGGGCAGGGATAAATTCTTCCGTTTGCGCACGCATGCGTTTAATTATGCCTGGGGCAAGCTGGAAGAAGGTCATAAGGATACCTGTCCGTTGCACGTTGCCACACCTTTAAGCGATGAAGAGGCGTTAGAGAAAGCAGAAGCAGAAGAAGCTATGACGACGATTGTAACTACGGTAGAAAAACTCAAAGAAGATTCTGAGGATCAGAAGCGTAGGGCTGATGATTTGCCGGATAGTTAAAAAGTTGTAATAAAAAAGCGCTGTTTACATCAGTCCTTTTTTTCGTAAACCATATCCCAGACACCGTGGCCGAGCTTCAGGCCGCGGCGCTCAAATTTGGTCTCAGGGCGTAGGCCTTCAGCTGAAACAAAATGGGCTTCACCGGCGACATTGAAAAAGCCGGTGTGCTGATCCATGACTTCCCGCATATGTTCGGCATAGTTCTGCCAGTCGGTGGCCATGTGAAAGTGGCCGCCTACCTTCAGGTGTTTACGTATAAGTTCGCCAAAATCATCCTGCAGAATACGACGTTTGTGGTGGCGCTTTTTGTGCCATGGGTCGGGGAAAAACAGCTGCACCCGGTCAAGTGAGTTTTCCGGAATCTGTTTATTGAGTACTTCAACGGCATCGTGACGCATCACGCGCAGATTGCTGATGCCGGCCTGCTGCGCGCCGTGGATCAGATGACCCACGCCGGGCGTGTGGACTTCAATACCAAGAAAATCACGCTCAGGGTGGTTAATCGCCTGTTCCAGCAAGGATTCGCCGTTGCCGAAGCCGATTTCAAGGGTGATGGGCGCCTGGCGTCCAAAAATTGCGTCGAAATCCAGCAGCGTATCGCTGTAGTCGATGCCGTATTGTAGCCAGTGACTATCGAGTGCTTTTTGCTGTGCGGGCGTTAACCGGCCTTGTCGCAGCACAAAGCTGCGAACCGGTCGATAATATTTTTCCGCATTTTCTTCACTCACAGTGGCTTAAAAGAACAGGCCTTCGATCGGTGAGGAAGCCGAGGCGAAGCGTTTTCTCGGCATGCGGCCCGCTAAAAAGGCTTCACGGCCGCCTTCAATGGCCTTTTTCATGGCTGAAGCCATGAGCACCGGATTCTGCGCTGCCGCAATGGCGGTGTTCATCAGGATGCCGTCACAGCCCAGTTCCATAGCGATAGCTGCATCGGAAGCGGTGCCCACACCGGCATCGACGATAATAGGTACATTGGCATTTTCGACGATGGTGAGAATGTTGTAAGGGTTACGGATACCCAGGCCCGAGCCGATGGGGGCGGCCAGTGGCATGACGGCTGCGCAGCCGATATTTTCTAATCGCTTGGCGATTAAGGGGTCATCGCTGGTATAGACCATGACGTCGAAGCCGTCCTTGACCAGTATTTCAGCGGCCTCCAGTGTGGCGGTGATGTCGGGGAACAGGGTTTTTTCGTCACCGAGCACTTCCAGTTTGACCAGGCTGTGGCCGTCGAGCAGCTCACGCGCCAGGCGGCAGGTGCGCACGGCATCTTCAACGGTGTAGCAGCCGGCGGTGTTGGGCAATAAGGTGTACTGGTCGGGCGGCAGAATATCCAGCAGATTGGGCTCATCCGGGTTTTGACCAATATTGGTGCGGCGGACAGCAATGGTGATGATTTCCGCGCCGCTGGTTTCAATGGCCTGCCTGGTTTCTTCGTTATTTCTGTATTTGCCGGTGCCGACCAGTAGACGTGACTGATAAGTCTTGCCGGCGATGATCAGGGGTTTATCTTGTTTTAATGGTGCTGTTTCTGATGTCATAATGATGTTTCTGGTTGTCTGGTGCGTACTTAAAAAGCGAATTTGTGTCGAAAGCGCTTTAACCGCCGCCGATGGCCTGGACAATTTCTACTTTATCGCCCTGTTTGAGCGTGTAACTGGCATGCTCACTGCGTGGGATAATCTGCTGATTAACCTCGATAGCCAGGCGCTTGTTCTCAAGCTGCAGCATTGTGATCAGCTGCTGGAGATTGAGACCATCATCCAGGGTGCGTTGTTCGCCGTTGATTGCAATATTCATGGGGATTGGATTGTACACGATTATGGTGAAATGAAAGAGAGGCGGAAGTTTATGGCTAACTATTAATGATGGTTTTTTAACGATTAAGGTAAATTTCAGGGGATATTGTGCTATAGATTGGGCTAATTATGGTATTTAGAGTGTTTTGCAAAAAATCTCAATTCTGGGATAATCTAAAATTAGTAAATTTCTGGTAAGTGGAGAATATGGAAAAATTAAGAATTTTATGTGCGGTTATGGTTTTTTTCATGGGCTTGCCGGTTGAAACATGGGCGGAAGCTAATCCTTTTGAGAAAGAGGTAAATGTTAATATCGGTAGCGACAAAGAATGGTTGATTAAAGATAAGACAGTTACCCGTTCAGGTTCTGATACTAGTGATTTTTATCACATTTTTTATGATCAGAAACAACTACGTTTACGTATTACAGGTGATGCAGAAGATAGTGAGGCTTCGGCACGACAATATCAGCAATTTGCCGTAGAAGATATTCTGGTGGATGGAGAACGCTTACCGCTTTTTCAATGGTGTTTAATTAACCAGCCAAAACATTCCCGCTATTTACAGCAAGGTCTGAGGGTCAAACAGGATGTATGCGTTAATCAGGGAGAGAAAGGCGCATTTGTTATGCGCTTGAATGCAGATACCTTGGATGCTTTAGAAAAAGGCAAGACATTGAGCTTCAAGATAAAACCTTTCCGTTCGTCAATCAATGTGAATTTTGATATTTCTGATTTTTCAGAAGCAGCAGCCAAGCTAAATGCCAAAGTGATACCAGTTCAAAAAGAACAAGCACCTGTCACTGTTGAAAAGAAAGTGGTAACACCAAAAATATGTAAGGCAAACCCTCCAAAAGATTTTATTAAAATCAAACCTGTTGATTATGCCTGTGATGATGCCGCAGCAAAAGCTAGAGCAGAGGCAAATATTGAAGCAGTAGTTACAAAAGAGCGTGAGCTTAAAGCGAAATTGATCGCAGAGAATGAACGTAAACGTAAGGAAGAAGAGGCAGCTAAAAAGGCTAAGGAGCTCGCCGATATAAAAGCTAAAGAAATGCAGGCGGCATTAGAAGCATCAGCCGCAGCCGCGGAGAAAGAAATGAACGCTGAGATCACCAGCAAAATGCTGGCTGTCTGTGAGAAGAAATGGGCGAAAGGTGAGCACCGTTGTTATTGCGAAAAATATATTGACAAGGCGCCAGCGGGAATTGTCTCTGATCCTTCTTGTGCGACACCTAAATAGTTAAATTTTTATTTTTGTCTTGCTATATTTCAATCTAATCTTTTATAAGGTTATTGCGTGAGTTTTGTCGCGCAATAACTTCTTTTTTTCAAGTTAAATCCGTCATGCCAGAATGTATAATTATTGGCGGTGGTGTCATTGGGATGATGACAGCACGCGCACTGCATCTTTCAGGAATGGAAGTGCTTTTATTAGAGCGTGGCCCATTGGGTGGTGAGTCATCCTGGGCAGGTGGTGGTATTATCTCGCCGCTGTATCCATGGCGATACCAGGATTCGGTTAACCGTCTGGCTCAGCATAGCAAGATGCTATACCCGGATCTGGTCTCCTGTTTGCATGATGAAAGTGGTGTCGATTGTGAACTGATTAATAGCGGTTTATTGGTGGTGGATCGGTATGATCGCGAGCTGGCATTAAACTGGTCGAAACTGTGGTCTGAGAATGTTCAGTCGCTGACTGATCGGCAAGGTTTATTATCTGTTGAACCTGCTTTGGCGAAAGAGATTGAACAGGCGCTTTGGATGCCTGATGTGATGCAGGTCAGAAATCCCAATATTATTAAAGCACTGCGGGGCAGTTTTGATCGCCTGAATATTGCTTATCGTGAGCATGCATCTGTACAGGATATTGTTGTGCACTCAGGTCGAGTCAAAGGTGTTTGTGTTGGCGATGAAGAACTCGGTGCTGATCGTGTTATCGTCGCAGGCGGCGCCTGGAGCGCAGGTTTAATTGATGCAGTGCGACACATTGATGTTGAGCCGGTCAAAGGCCAGATGATTATGTTCAAAGGCGAGCCTGATTTAGTAAAACGAATAGTGTTATCTGATGGGCATTACATCATTCCAAGACGAGATGGCCGTGTGTTAGCAGGGAGCACACTGGAAAAAACAGGCTTTGATAAAACTACATCGGAAGTCGCGCAGAAAATTTTACGTGAGATAGCGGTATCATTGGTACCTGTATTGGCATCATTGCCAGTTGAGCGACAATGGGCTGGATTAAGGCCGGGCACAGAAAATGGCGTACCTTATGTATGCGCCATTGATGATGTTGAAGGTTTATATTTACATGCAGGGCATTATCGTAACGGTATTGTGCTGGGGCCAGCTTCGGTGCAGTTAATGACGGAACTGGTGCTGGGCAAGGAGACGTTTTGTGATGCATCTCCTTATAAGGTGGCAGCTTTACATTAAGGCAGTTTGATATACTGTCACCTCTGCAAAGCATTTTTTAAATAATGCCGGAATAGCTCAGTTGGTAGAGCGCATCATTCGTAATGATGAGGCCCGCGGTTCGATTCCGCGTTCCGGCACCATTCAATGATGACAAATATAATTTAAGTGTTTTTTATTAGAAGCAGGGTTTTATCGGCGCATCTTTAAAACGCTGAATGCTTTCAATGATTTCTTTTTTTGCGTCTTCTACGGGATACCAGCCTTCAATTTTTACCCACTTGTCTTTTTCTAGATCTTTGTAGTGTTCAAAGAAGTGTGAGATTTGTTTTAATAATGTTGGTGGCACGTGATCCACGGTTTTGATATGGGTGTAACATGATGATAAATTATTCAAAGGAACGGCCAATATTTTTGCATCAGGCCCCGATTCGTCGGTCATCTGTAATACACAAACTGGACGGCACTGAATCACAGAGCCACTAATCAGTGGCACAGGGGTAATTACTAGAACATCAACCGGATCACCATCTTCTGATAGTGTATGGGGAACGTAGCCATAGTTGCAGGGATAATGCATAGCGGTGTCCATAAAGCGATCAACAAACATAGCACCAGTTTCTTTGTCGATTTCGTATTTAACTGGATCACTATGCGCGGGTATTTCTATGATGACATTAATTTCATCAGGTATTTTTTGTCCAGGAGTAACTCGGTCAAGGTTCATGGCAATCTCAAAAGGTTTGTAATATACGTGATAATTTTAACAGTAATTGCTTATATAGTAACCACGTACTCAAGATGTGTATTGTCCTGAAGCCCTTGATGGACATGCGATTGGCAGAATAAAGAGGTTTTATAATTCGAAATGTAGTGTGTGTCAGTATTTTAAATCGTAAAAAACAACCGCTTATCTGTTATATGTCGCTCCTTATCTCTTCGCTCTGGCAAGTGCTTTTATTTGGACCTAAATTATGATCATGAAAAAATATTCGGGATACTCGTTAGTTGAATTGATGGTAGCACTGGTCGTGCTGGGAATTCTCATGTCTGTGGGCGTACCGAAGATGCTGGTTTTCTTCGAGGGCAACAGAATGGTTGCCAATGCTAATGATCTGCTCGCTGGTTTGCATATTGCGCGTAGCGAAGCGATTAAAACAGGCTTCAGGGTCAGTATATGCAAAAGCAAAAATGCTGATACTGCTGCGCCGACGTGTGACACTGCGGCAACCTGGGATCAGGGCTGGTTTGTTTATGAGGAAGGTAAGAATGCGGGCAATGTAATAGGTGCATACGACAAGAATTCCGATGGTGCTATTTTAAGAGTTAACACCGGTGTCGAAGGTGACGATGTGACTATTACTACTGATAGTTCATCTATTGCTGATTATGTTTCATTTACTTCACGAGGCGTGCCCAAGCTAAGCGGTGGTGTTAGTCAGTCGGGTGTATTTCGAATCTGTGACTCTCGTGGTATGACCAACGCGGCAGGCAATGTTGTTGCACGAGGTGTCGTATTGGGTGTTTCGGGTCGAGCTCGTACTACAAATGATGCAACTAAGATTGGTGCATGCTTATGATACGGCAACATAAAAAAATTATGTTTAGACAAAAAGGTTTTACTTTAATAGAGGCTTTGGTCGCGTTCCTTATCTTATCTGTGGGCATGCTGGGTATTGCTTCTTTACAGCTAATTTCACTGAAAGCAGGGCATACAGCAGAATTGCGTACCGTGGCGGTGATTAAGGCTGAAGAAATGTTTGAGCGCATCCGCAATAACCCTGTTGTTCTCGATCCAACTAATCCAGATGCAGCTGGAAGTACTTACATTTCTTCTAATACTGATACCGGGACGAGTTATGGATGTAAGAATGCCGGCGCGGCAGTAACAATGTGTAGTTTTGCTCAAATAGCACAAGATGATATTTATAACTGGAAGGCAGATTTGCTCGCCAACATGCCAGGTGGCACCACGGCAAGTATTGATGTGGTGCCTAAATCGCCCGGTCCGTTACCATTGGCTACGGTTACCATAACGATAAACTGGAAGGAAAGAAATCAGGAAGCACAAACTATGGATAATATGAGTTATAGCGCTGCTGCCCATATATGTGATAACACAACGTGTTGAGCTTGAGGTATAACATGAATACTAGTTGCTTAACCCCCAAACGTTCATCAGGTTTTTCTCTTATCGAGATGATGTTGGCCATGTTGATTGGTTTGGTGATCATGGGTGGCGTAATGAAGCTCTATACATCAACACGTGATACCCAGCGCAGCAGCGAAGATCAGCTGGCCTTGTTGGGTGATGCGCGTTTTGCGATAGAAACAATTGCTTATGATTTGCGGCATACGGGACTGTGGGGTAGGCAGAATCTTACTTCAGTAGTTGCCTGTCAAAAATCAGGTGCAAAAACATACGCATGTCCTGCTGTGTTGCCGGCAGCGACATCTGATTGTGCGAGCGAAGAATATATAAACCTTGAACGTGCCTTGTTTGCTGCTGATAATTCCAATCCTTATTCGGCAACCTGCGCAAATCAATCCTACAAGGCGGGCACGGATGTATTAAGTTTACGATACGCCGATACTAACAAACTGGATGATACAGTTTTATCAGCGAGCCAGGCTTATATACGCACAACAACGAATGTAGGCATGTTGTTTCTGGGGCCAAATTTTCCAGCTTCACCTTATAAAGAGTTAGCGGATGTTGCTGATCCCACTAAGAGAAAATATTCCAATCATCTGCTAGTTTCACGTGTTTATTATGTGAGTGACTATACCGATGCGCCAGGTGATGGTCTGCCTTCCCTGCGTCGGGTTGATCTACAAGCAGGCCCGCTTATGCAGAGTGAAGTTATGTTGCCGGGTGTTGAGGACTTTCAGCTTGAATTTGGCGTTGATATTGGTGCTAACGGCGTAAAGGATGCAAAGCTTACAGATGGTCAGGTGGATAGCTATGTGAGCGCCGATGGCGTGGCTAATTGGGATGGCGGTGAAGTGGTTGCGGTTAGGGTATGGTTGTTGATGCGTTCTGATCGCAAGGATAGAGATGGCATCGGTGGGGCGCAAACATTCACTATTGCTGGGGCGCCACCGGTTACATTCAATGATGGTTATCGCCGCTATCTGGTGTCTAGCGTGGTAAAACTGCGCAATGCCTTCCAGATTGACTTACAGAAAGCAGGTAGCTAAATATGAATGTTACTAATCAATCTTTCAAGAGAAACGCTTCGCCACTAAGGCTAAAAAAACAGACAGGTGTTGTGCTGGTCATGGCGCTAATCATGTTACTGGTGTTGACGATTATTGGCGTTTCGTCGATGGGTGGATCAACACTGGAAATGAAGGTGGCGGGTAATATGCAGCAGCGTAATATTGCTTTTCAGGCCACACAATCAAGGCTGGCATTCGCTGGATCAAGTGGTGCACCAAACCCTGTTGATTATCTTATTCCTATACCCGATACAAGTAACCCACCCGTACAGACCTGCAATCCTACAGATTCACCGCCATGTCCTGACGGTCCGGGCTGGGTAGCCACGGCGGAGGTGATTTACCTTAGTTGTGCCAAAGGTAGTGGTAATAGTCTTGAAGCGGGTAAAGGTGTTTCTTATCGAACATTTGAAATTAAAGCGAATGGACAAACGCCAACAGGTTCATCAAGGTCTGTTCAGGTTAGTGCTATGCGATACCCTGTAAAAGGGTGTGGAGATGAAATGTTATGAAGCTGACAATTAAAATTTTATGTGTGGTCTCGGTATTTTTAAGTTCGTATGCCATTGCTGAAGAGCACCCTTTTGTGCCTCATGTGACTCATGTGTTGAGTATTAAGCTCAGCAATGATCGAACTGGAATTATTAAAAATGTTGAATGTGTAGGCTGCGATTTCACCATAGTTAATATTACACCGAAAACTAAAGCTTATAAAAATGGCATTGAAGTCGATTTGCTGGAAGCAAAAATGCAGGCAGGTAAACCTGCGTTGGTGTCGTTTAATCCTGAAACAAGAGAAGTACAAACTATCAGATGGTCTGAGTAGTTAATGGTCTGAATAGTTAGTTGAGATTTACAAAGAGGTTCGTCATGAAAAACATGTGCACACGGATAAAAAAAGCTTCAATTGGATTTATGCTGGCTTGTTGCCTGGCAGCGCCTGTATTTGCGGACGATATCGAAATTTATACCGATGTGAATCTGCTGGGCCCTCTCGCGGAGCCTAATATTATGTTTGTGATGGATTCATCAAGCACCATGGGCAATACTCTGCCAGCACCTGTCGCTTATGACTACCAGGTTACTTATGATCTGGCGGGCGGATACGATCCAGGTAAAATCTATTACACCACTGATGGTTCGACTCCAGCGACGAATGGTGATTTTTTTGACTGGGCCGCTAATCACTGTGATCATGCTGTAAGAGAGTATGTGGGTACAGTACGGGGTAGTGCCTACACAGGATCTTTATATACCGTCGGTATGTATTCAGGGCAAATTGCACAATTTTATGACCAGTCAGGTAAGCAGTTCTGGCGTCCCTTGTCTACCAATAATGCCACCACACAAGCCTATCCTATAGAGTGTTATCAGGACCATGGTATTCATGGCAGTAATACCGGAGCGAATAATTATATTGCCAACAAACCGGACACAACTAGTGGTTGGGCGGTTACTGATACTGGCGTAGCTGCAGTCATCTGGGCCAACAATGCGAATAATTACACTTTATTTACCGGCAATTATTTAAATTATCTGGTTGATCCTGCCGTTATTGGCAGTGCAATTCAGATTTCTCTGTTTGATCAATTGAAAAAAGCTATCCAGGATCTGGTGGATGCTTCTTCTAATATCAAGATTGGCCTGATGCAGTATGACAGAAGAATCAATTTAATTGGTGGCGTTGACCATGGTGGTGAAGGTGGCCCCGTCATTTATCCGGCGTTGAGTGTGAACCTGTCACGTGCCGACTTCAAGAATCGTCTGGGTAATATGCAAATTGGTACTGACCCGGTTATTGCAGAGACTTATTTTGAGACCCTGAAATATTTTGGTGGTGCCGAGGCTCATTATGGTACGAATTCGCTACCCAGTAATCAGGTCGGCAGTATGGATCCGGGTAATGTGAATTACGAAACACCGATTACTGAAACCTGTCAGAAAAATTACATCGTCGTAGTCTCGAATGGATTGTCAAGTTACGACTATCTGGATGCAGCTAAACAAGGATCATTACCGGGTTTCGTCAATGGTCCACTGGAGTGTAATTCAGCGCCTTATACGCCGGGTTACTCTAACTATTATGATATGACCAGTGCAGCCACGATGGAGACATCATCTGAGACATATACTATTGATAACTGCCTGGATGAAATGGCTGAGTGGGCATTGAATAACGATGTTGCGCATCGCACTGATATTGCGGCACATGATGGTGAGCAAAATATAACCACTTATACAATAGGTTTTGCTTTCGATTCTAGTGCTTCGCTGGTATTGAAGGCAGGTGAGCAGTTGCTGAGAGACACGGCTAAACGAGGCGGTGGTAAATTTGTGACAGCAAGTGATGGTGCACAACTCGCCAGTGTTTTGAATGAACTGGTTGCGGAAATTCTCAAGGTTAATGCAACTTTTTCATCACCGGCGGTATCGGTGAATGCATTTAACCGCGCCACTAATCTCGATGATCTTTTCTTTACCCTGTTCAAACCAACCGATGGTGAGCACTGGGAAGGTAATCTAAAGAAATTCAAGCTGGAGTTTGCAAGTGGTGTACCATTTGTCGCTGACGCAAATCATAATCCAGCCATTGATGGTATCACGGGTTTCTTTAAAGATACTTCGGTGAGTTATTGGACACAGGCGGTGGATGCACCAGACGGGGCTGAAACTGCGAAAGGTGGTGCGGCGGGCATGCTTTCAGTTTCGCCAGCGCGAAATGTTTATACATTTACCGGTACTTACTCAGGGACTACGGGTGTACTGACACCGAGTACTACTGATTTAACATCGGCGAGTAATGAGTTAAGTGTATCAAATGCCGCAGTGACGGATACTCTGCTTGGTACAGTTGGTTATCTGCCCTTTATTACTCCTGTACCCTATAGGGAATCCTTACTTGACTGGGCCTCAGGCATTGATGTTTTTGATAATGATGGTGATGGATCAATAATAGATGCTCGCCGGGTGATGGGAGACCCGCTGCATGCAGAACCGGCTTTGGTTCAGTATGGTGAGTTGACGGGTAATGTCCCTGATCTGGTTGCTTACGTTGCAACTAACGACGGTTATTTACACGCATTTAATACCATTACAGGCGTGGAGCACTTTGCTTTTGTTCCACAGGAGATGTTACCAAAGCTGAAGAATATTTTTGAAGATACAGGTGTTAATGGTAAAGCCTATGGTCTGGATGGCAATGTAGTATCGTGGATTAATGATGCGAACAACGATGGTACGATTACAGGCGCAGGGGAGCATGTTTATCTCTATTTCGGTATGCGCCGAGGTGGTCGTTATATTTATTCCATGGATGTTACTAACAGAAATGCACCTACCTTACGTTGGGTGATAGAAGGCGGCACCGGTGATTACGCTGAATTGGGTGACACCTGGTCATCGCCCAACATTGAAAAAATTAAAACCGGGCCTGGTGCCACCGATTATAAAGTAGTTCTGATTTTTGGTGCGGGCTATGATGTTAATCAGGATAATTTGATAACACGTGGTACAGATACCGTGGGCCGGGGTATTTTTATTGTTGATGCGACCACTGGTGAAATGCTGTGGCGTGCAGGTCCAGATGGTACCGCAGACTTACAATTGACTGATATGCTGTATAGCATTCCCGGTCGAATCAAACCACTTGATGTTGATGGTGATGGTTATGTTGATCGATTGCTCGCGGGTGATATGGGCGGTCAACTCTGGCGTATTGATATTGATAATGATGCAAATACGGCATCTACTCTGGCAATAACTGGAGGCCGGATCGCTGATCTGGCATTAGATGGCAGCGTTAATGACAATCGTCGTTTTTATAATCCACCAGATGCGGCTATTATACTTCAGCAAGGTCAGGCACCTTACATTGCAATTGTTGCTGCCTCAGGGTACAGAGCGCATCCACTGCAAACAGATACGCATGATCGTGTTTATATGATTCGTGATTATGATGTGTATAATGCGCCTGCAGGAAGCCCTCCTGTTTATACCACGATAACTGAAGCTGATCTATTTGATACCACGCAGAATGATATTGGACAAGGTACGAAGGTTCAAATTGATGCGGCGAAGACCTCTTTGAATGGTGCTAAAGGCTGGTATATTACGCTTCAGGAAATCAATAACTCATTCGTTGGAGAGAAGTCTTTATCTGAGCCGCTGATTTTGAACGGTGTTGCTGTCTTTACTAGTTATATCCCTGCGACTGCAGGTCTGACCAGTAATAGCTGTACTCCCAATGATGGTACTGGTGCAATCTACTTTGTTAACGTAGTCGATGGTACGCCAACAAAGGATAATGATGCTGATAATGTAAAGAAAAGAGAAGATCGAAGAGTACTGCTGGCTCGTGGAGGTATCCCACCAACACCACGAATTATCATTACTAAGGATGGCGTTCCTACTTTGTGTGTTGGTACCGAGTGTAGTAAGGCAGATGATGTGGGTTCTGTTCAGAAGATGTATTGGTATGAAGTTGAAGAATAATAAAGGTGCTAGAGTCATGAAAAAAAATAACGGATTTACATTGATCGAGTTAATGATTGTAGTTGTAATCATTGGCATACTAACTGCTGTTGCTGCTCCTAGTTATATGGATTATTTAAGAGAATCCCGGCGTGCAGATGCCAAGGTCGGACTGACCAAGCTTGCAGATAAACAGGAGAGGTATTATTTGCAGAATAATATCTATGCCACTACGCTTGCTAATTTAAATATTACTAGTAGTGCTTCTGACGAAGGCCTCTATACGTTGTCAATTACATCTGCTGATGTGAGTGGATTTGTTGTTACAGCGACTGCAGTGGCTAGCGGCCCACAGGCAAATGATACAGGCTGTACTGTAATGACACTTAGTTCGACAAGTGCAAGAGGATCAGGCGGTAGTGTAACTGCGGATTCTAATAACTGCTGGTAATTGGTAAAGCCTAAAAGCAATTTTATCTTAACTCACGGGGTAGCTGGAATCGAATAGATTCCGCTACTCCGTTATCGTTATGAATGGTTGCCTGAAACTGTTTTTTTAGTTTATCCATTACTTCTTTAACTAGTACTTCGGGTGCAGAGGCGCCGGCAGTTACGCCGATGGCTTTGGCTGAAGCAAACCATGTTTTATCGATGTCATTGGCATCATCAATCAAATAGGCCGGCACACCCTGATTTTCAGCGAGTTCACGTAGCCGGTTTGAATTTGAGCTATTAGTTGAGCCAATAACTAAAAAAACATCAACCTGTTTTGATAATTCTCTGACGGCATCCTGCCGGTTTTGTGTGGCATAACAGATGTCATCTTTACGCGGTGGCCCCTGAATATCAGGGAAGCGCTTGCTCAAAGCCTCAATAATTTGGCGAGTATCATCCACTGATAAAGTGGTTTGAGAAACATAAGCCAGCTTTTCAGGATTGTCGATATTGAGTTTATCGACATCTTTAATCGTTTCGACAAGATAAATTTGGCTATCAGATGTGGATTTATATTGACCTAAAGTGCCTTCAACTTCTGGATGTCCTGCATGGCCGATTAGGATAACGTTATTATTTTTTTTAGCGTGACGGGCGACTTCAAGATGAACTTTTGTTACCAGTGGGCAAGTTGCATCAAATATGCGAAGTTTTCTGCTACTTGCTTCAGCGCGAACCGCCTGCGATACACCATGCGCACTAAAAATAACCGTTGAGTGATCGGGTACTTCATTCAGTTCTTCGACAAAAATAGCACCTTTTTGTGCAAGATCATTAACAACGTAACGGTTATGCACAACCTCATGTCGAACGTAAACGGGCGCGCCAAAAATATCTAGTGTACGTTCAACAATATCGATAGCGCGGTCAACGCCAGCACAAAATCCACGGGGGTTTGCTAGATAAATGTCCATGACTAGTTATTGTTCATGAGGTAAAAAAGCATGAGTGTTGTTAACATCAAGAACTTTTACAGAAAAAACTAGTTCTAGTCCAGCAAGCGGATGATTAAAGTCCACTTCAACCAAATCTTTTTTGATGGTTCGAATGGTGCCGAGTAAATCCTCATTATCTGGAGTTCCGAAGTTAAAAATCAGACCTGCTTCAGGTTTTAATTCATCATTGAAATCTGATAACGGTATGTCATGAATATTTTCTTCGTCACGAAAACCAAAACATTGCTCCGGGGTCAGGGTGAGGGTTTGCTCATCATCAGATCTGAGTCCGATCAGAGCCAGCATCATGCCCTCAGGTAGTGAGGAATCATACATGTTAATTTCTAAAGGCTCATCATCAAAGCTGCTTTCAATAATTGTACCGTCAGTTAAGCTAAGGCTGTAGTGTAATAAAACAAAGCTGGTCTGGTTAATTTTTTCAGACATGATTTTTTTCCTCAAAATGTTCTTTGATCATGTCGATCAATAGTAGTCCAGCGCCAAGCGTAATAGCCGAGTCGGCAATATTAAAAGCAGGCCAGAAGCATTGTGGCCCTGTTGCCAGTTGCCACAACGAAAAACCGGGCAGGCAAGTATCGGCCTGATAATAATATTGGATAAAGTCGATAACGTGGCCATACAGAGCACGGTCTATTAAATTGCCGATAGCGCCACCAAGAATTAAAGCCAGGCCTGCAGAGAGCAACTTTTTATGGATGCTGGTTTGTTTGAGCCAGAAAAAAAGAAACAGACTGATGGCTGACGAGAGGGCAATAAAAAACCAGCGCTGCCAGCCACCCGCGTCACTGAGAAAACTAAAGGCAGCACCTTCGTTGTACATGAGCGTCCAGTTTAAATTGGGTATGGCTGGCAAAGCCTTATGTGCGACCAGAGACTGCTCGGCCATTTGCTTGGTGATCTGATCGATCACGGTAACAATTACGGTTAACCATAGCCAGTTCATTATTAATACCTAGGCGAAGCGCCGGGTCTCGCCATCGCCGGCTACGTTTTCTACGCAGCGGCCGCAGAGCTCGGGGTGAGTATGATTCTGGCCTACGTCTTCACGATGGTGCCAGCAGCGAACGCACTTGGTATGTTCGGATGCATGAACGGCAATTTTAATAGTGTCGCCATTCGCTAAAGCAGCTGTCACGCAATCAGTGTTTGCATTGTTGGCAGAATCCACTTTTGCGTTAGAGGTAATCAGTACAAAGCGCAGCTCATCCTCGAGTTTATTTAGCTTGGTATAAAGTTTGCCGTCGCAGTAAATAACGACTTCGGCATCCAGTGATGAGCCAATCTTGTTTTCATTACGCAGGTTTTCAAGTTGTTTGCTAACTGCAGCTCTTGTTTCAAGAATGCTTTGCCAGAAATCCATGTTCATGGCTTCATCGGCATCCAGTGAATACAGACCCTGATACCAGCCTTCCAGAAAAATAGATGTTGGGTGACTGCCGGGAATTTGTTTCCAGATGTCTTCAGCGGTGAAGCTCAGAATAGGTGCCATCCAGCGGGACATGGCCTCAACGATGTGATAAAGCGCAGTCTGTGCGGAACGTCGCGCTACGCTGTTTGTTTGCGTGGTGTATTGCCTGTCCTTGATGACGTCAAGATAAAAACCGCCCAGATCAACGGCGCAGAAGTTGTGCAGTTTCTGATAAATCAAATGGAAGTTGTAGCTGCTGTAGGCGGCGATGATTTCCTGCTGTAATGCGTGGGTCTTTGCAACGGCCCAACGGTCCAGCGGTAACATGTCCTGTGCATTGAGAATATGTTGTGATGGCTCGAAGCCAGTCAGGTTAGAAAGTAGAAAGCGTGCGGTGTTACGAATGCGGCGATAAGTATCGGCAGAGCGATTTAGAATTTCATCCGATACCGTCATTTCAGCACTGTAGTCACTGCTGGCAACCCACAGCCTGAGAATATCCGCACCCAATGAGTTAACAATCTTCTGTGGTGAAACCACGTTACCCAGAGACTTGGACATTTTGTGGCCTTTGGCATCAACCGTGAAGCCGTGCGTTAAAACGCTTTTATAAGGGGCAACACCATTCATGGCGGTGGAGCTTAATAACGAAGACTGGAACCAGCCACGGTGCTGGTCAGAACCTTCCAGATATAAATCGGCCGGGAAGGGCAGGCTGTCGCGCTGCTCGAGCACGCAGGCGTGGGTGACGCCGGAATCAAACCAGACATCCAGGGTGTCCGTGGTTTTTTCATAGTGTTCGGCGTCGTCGCCAATTAATTCACTGGCTTCAAGTTCAAACCAGGCATCGATACTTTCTTTTTCAATACGCAGCGCAATGGCTTCAATCAGTGGCTTTGTGTTCGGATGAAGCTCGCCGGTTTCCTTGTGTACAAACAGGGTAATCGGCACGCCCCAGGTGCGCTGTCTTGAAATGCACCAGTCGGGACGATTTTTAATCATGGCTTCGATGCGCGCCTGACCCCAGTCAGGAATCCAGTTGGTTTTATCAACCTCCTGCAAAGCCTGCTTGCGCAAACCATTTTGTTCCATGCTGATAAACCACTGCGGCGTGGCACGGAAAATAATCGGTGTTTTATGGCGCCAGCAGCAGGGATAGCTGTGTTTCAGTTTTGCCAGTTTGAGCAGTGCGCCATTTTGTTCCAGCGTTTCAAGAATAACGCTGTTGGCTTTGTGAACGTGTATGCCAGCAAATAATTCGGTATCAGGCAGGAAAACACCGTCGCTGCCGACCGGGTTATAGACTTCCAGTCCATAACGATTGCCGACAATGTAGTCATCCTGGCCATGGCCGGGTGCCGTGTGTACAGCGCCGGTACCGGTTTCGGTGGTAACGTGATCACCGAGAATAATCGGTACCTGTTTGTCGTAGAAAGGATGTTGCAACAACAGATTTTCCAGTTGCTGGCCGGTGCATGTGCCTAGCACAGTGCTGTCTTCGAAGCCGTAACGACGTAAGGCGCTCTCAGCCAGCGTCTGCTCGAGCAGAAGACGAGCGGGACCATTGGCCGTTGTCACCTGGATCAATTGATAATTGAAATCAGGGTGCAAACACACCGCCTGATTGGCAGGCAGGGTCCATGGGGTGGTTGTCCAGATGACCGCTGCAACATTACCTTCACCTTTGTCGCTGCAGCCACAGGCATTGAGAAATGCCTGCTCATCAACCGCTTTGAACATCACGTCGATTGCTGGTGATTCTTTGTCCTGATATTCAACTTCAGCTTCAGCCAGTGCCGAGCCACAATCCAGGCACCAGTGCACCGGCTTGCTGCCTTTGTGCAGATGGCCTTTTTCGATCACCTTGCCGAGTGAGCGCACGATATCCGCTTCAAATTTAAAGTCCATGGTGAGATAGGGTTTGTCCCATTCACCAAACACGCCGAGGCGAATAAAATCTTTGCGCTGGCCATCGACCTGTTTAGTCGCGTATTCACGACATTTTTGCCGGAATGTTTTTGCATCAACTTTAACGCCGGCTTTGCCGACCTTTTTCTCGACCATTAATTCAATCGGCAAACCATGGCAGTCCCAGCCGGGCACGTAACGCGCATCAAAGCCATCGATAGTTTTGCTTTTGATGATGATGTCTTTGAGAATTTTATTAACTGCGTGGCCGATGTGGATGTCGCCATTGGCGTAAGGTGGGCCATCATGCAAAACAAATGTCGGGCGGCCTTTGCTGGCTTCGCGGATTTGTTGGTATAGGCCGTCTTTGTCCCAGTTTTTCAGTATTTCGGGTTCGCGGTTGGCGAGATTACCGCGCATTGGAAAGTCGGTGTGAGGCAGGTTCAGCGTTGGCTTGTAATCGGTCGTCATGTTGGCTTACTGTAAAATTTTTATTTAAGTGGTCAGGCCGTGCAATTCACGTGCCTTGAGGCAATCAAGCTTAATCTGGTCTTTGAGGTTGTCAAAAGACTCAAACTTCTGCTCATCGCGGATTTTATGGTGAAAAGCGATACAGACATTTTGCCCGTAAATGTCCTGATTGAAATCAAACAGGTGGACTTCGAGCTGTACTCGTACGCCATCCACCGTCGGGCGTCGTCCAACATTGGCGATACCTTTCACTGTGCCTAATGTACTGGAATGCATGGTAACAGAATATACCCCATGTAGTGGGGTGCTTGGACGATGCAGGTGAATATTGGCGGTTGGAAAGCCGATAGTGCGACCGCGTTTGTCGCCATGAGCCACGCGGCCACAGATCTGGTAAGGCCTGCCCAGCATTTTTTTGCTGGCATCGAGCTGGTTTTCGATCAGAGCATTGCGGATGCGTGTGCTGCTGACGCGGAGATCATCAATGTGATGGGTCGATAAAGAAGCGACTTCAAAACCATGTCTGGCGCCGTACTCCTGCAGTAATTCCAGATTGCCCTTGCGGTCGCGGCCAAACTGGAAATCATCACCGATCACCAGCGCCTTGATGGCGAGAGCATCGATGAGCACTTTCTGGATGAATTCATCGGCCGTCATGGAGCAGAATTCGGCATTGAAATTCATCAGCATCAGGTAATCAGGGCAAAGTACCGGTGAATAGCTGGCCAGTGCTACCAGCTTATCGCGGGTATTCATCAGGCGAGGTCGGCCATGTGTGCTGGAAAAATACTCGTGTGGCAGAGGGTCGAAACTCATCATGCAGCGTTTGACCTGATGTTTATCAGCGATCTCGGTCAACAGCTTAAGCAAAGCTTGATGGCCCAGATGAATGCCATCGAAATTACCAATGGTGAGTGCGCAACCTCGGTGTTCAGGCTTAAGATTGTGGTATCCGCGGATTAAATGCATGTCTTAAGATCGTTTCAACTGAGCAGGGCGCAGGCCAGCCAGCATGAGTGTGACAAAGTAAACCAGTATAGCCAGGGTAATAATGCCAGCAACATGGCTAACGCGCTCAACAACCGCCCAGTTAGTCCATTGTGATAACTCGGGTGTGACCAGCGAGATAACCAGCGCCATTGTGATTCCGGCTATTGTAATCTGCACAAACAACTTAGCCCAACCTTTAATGGGCTGAAATACTTTAGCTTTGCGTAATTTGTGATAAAGCATAAATGCATTTAAATAAGCCGAGCAGCTGGTAGCCAGTGCCAGGCCGACGTGGGGAGCCTCGTAGTTATATAGCACCAGTGGCATGACAAACAAAATATTCAGCGCCATGTTACTGACCATGGCGATAATGCCAATGCGCACCGGTGTTTTAGTATCCTGACGGGCATAGAAGCCGGGTGCTAATATTTTGATGAGAATGAACGCGGGCAGGCCGGTAATGTAAGCCATCAAACTTAAACTGGCGAGATAGGTGTCTGAAGTTGAAAATTCACCGTATTGAAATAATGAAGCGAGTACCGGCCCGGCGAGCATAAACAGACCGATGCAGGCTGGTATGGAGATAATCAATACTAGCCGAACAGCCCAGTTCAGTGTCTGGTTGAACTCGTCTGCTGAATCACGAGCATGTTGATTGGATAAGGTGGGCAGAATCACGGTAGCGATGGCAATGCCAAATATGCCCAGCGGAAACTCAAGCAGGCGGTCCGAGTAATATAGCCAGGTCACGCTACCCACCATCAGAAAAGAAGCAATGACAGTATCGAGTAATAAATTAATTTGCGCTACAGAGGAGCCGATGATGGCTGGTAGCATTAGTTTAAGAATTTTAGTGACGCCTTCATGGTGACGTTTGAACTGCGGTCTGGGAATGAGGCCAAGTTTTTTAAGAAACGGCAGCTGAAACAAAAATTGAAACAGGCCAGCCAGCGCCACACCCCAGGCCAGTGCCATTAGTGGCTCATCAAGTAATGGTGAAATCCAGATGGCGGCGGCGATCATGCAGAGGTTGAGTAGTACAGGTGTGAACGCGGGCGCTGAAAACTGGTTAAAGCTGTTGAGAATGCCACCGGCAAAAGCTACCAGTGCGATAAAAAAGAGATAGGAGAAGGTGATGCGTAGCATCTCTGCGGTAAGCTGGAAGCGTTCGGGGTCATCATGGAAGCCGGGCGCAAATAACCAGACTAGCACCGGTGCGGCGAGCGAGCCGATAATGGTGATCAATAACAGGATACCACCCAGTTTTCCGGCGACATGATTAACCAGGTCTTGAAGCTCTTCACGGCTACGTTTTGTCTTGTATTCAGAAAATACAGGTACAAATGATTGTGAAAAAGCGCCTTCAGCAAATAGGCGGCGCATAAAATTCGGGATCTTGAAGGCGACCAGAAAAGCATCGGTGCCACCACTGGCACCAAAAAGGGTTGCCAGCGTGATATCACGCAGCAAACCGAAGATTCGGGAAAGTAGAGTCATACTGCCCACGATGAGAGATGACTGTAGTAATCTGGTGCTCAGCTTTAAGTTCCTTTGTGTGGTATAAGGTTCATTTTTGGTAAAATGTGCTGCGAAGGTCGCATTCTATCGAATTTTGGTTGACAAAACCGGAAGAAACTGGCAATTTACGCGCTCTTTTTTATATAGACAGGTCCTTATTCGTGGCAAACTCAGCTTCAGCAAAAAAACGTGCTCGTCAGGCAGTAGTACGTCGTACTCGTAACGTGGGTGAACGCTCAATGATGCGCACCTGTATCAAGAAAGTTTATTATTCAATTGCGGCTGGCGACAAGGCAGCGGCTGAGGCGGCTTACAAAGAAGCCTGTCCTGTTATTGATCATATGGCCGGTAAAGGCATTATTCACATGAATAAAGCAGCGCGTCATAAGAGCAGAATGAATAACAACATTCGCGGCATGTAAGTTTTCCTTGCATGAGCAATAAAAAAGTCGGTTTTAACCGGCTTTTTTATTGCTGTTTATAAAGTGCGCATTTATAACAGTGCCAGATTGTCGCGATGAATCAATTCAGGTTCATCGATATAACCCAGCAAATTTTCTATCTCACCACTGGTGTGGCCCATAATGCGTTCAACCTCGGATGCCTGATAATTGACCAGTCCTCGAGCAATTTCATTACCATTCATATCCAGACAGGTGACCACATCGCCGCGCTGGAATTTGCCGGAAACTTTGGTGACACCGACGGCCAGCAGGCTACTGGCTTTTAATGCCCGGCAGGCGCCTTCATCGAGTTGCAGACTGCCCTGTACCGTGAGCTGATTTGCCAGCCATTGTTTACGTGTAGCGATGCGGCTGTTGTCGGGGGTTAATAGTGTACCCAGTGTTTCGCCGCGTGCAATTTTAAGCAATACATCCTCTGTGGCACCCGAAGCAATGAGTGTAGCTGCCCCAGATCGAGCTGCACGCCGTGCTGCAGTTATTTTGGTACGCATGCCGCCACAACCTAAATGACCACCGTCACCGGCCACTACCAGCAGTTCAGGATTGGAGGCGTGTGAATTGGAAATCAGTTCAGCGTCTTTATGGGTCCTGGGGTCTTTGTTGTAAACGCCCTGCTGGTCAGTGAGAATAATCACTATGTCGGCTTCGACCAGATTGGCCACGAGTGCTGCTAGTGTATCGTTATCACCAAAACGAATTTCTTCGGTGGCAACTGTGTCATTTTCATTGATGATAGGAATTGCATTCAGTGCAAGCAGTGTGCGTAAGGTGCTGCGAGCATTGAGATAACGTTGACGGTCTGACAGATCATCATGTGTGAGCAATACCTGAGCAGTGTGAATTTTATGTTGCATGAAACAGGATTCAAATTGTTGAACCAGTCCCATCTGACCGAGAGCGGCGGCTGCCTGAAGTTTGTACAATTCGCGAGGACGTTTTTTCCAGCCCATTCTGGCCATACCTTCGGCAACAGCGCCGGAAGATACCAGTACAATTTCTTTGCCCTGATTGCGCAATTCGGCGATTTGCCTGGCCCATGCTTGCATAGCTTTGGTATCCAGTCCCTGGCCTTCATTGGTGATCAGTGAGCTGCCTATCTTGATAACCCAGCGTTTTGATCGAGCCAACGTGTTTCTGTCAGTCATCTTTATTTTCCAGATATTTCATAATGTCGTAGACAATATCCTGAGTGCCGGTTTTACTCAATGCTGACATGGTGTAAACAGGGCCTTTCCAGTCTAGTGCCTGGGTAATTTCTTTTACTTTGAGCTCCAGTTCATCGGCGGGCAGCAGGTCGGTTTTATTAATTACCAGCCAGCGTTCTTTATCGGCCAGCTCCTTGCTGTATTTTTCCAGCTCGATCAGAATTTTTTTAGCATCATCAACCGGATTGCTTTGGCCAAAGGGGGCAATGTCGACAATATGCAGTAGCAACGTAGTGCGGGACAAATGTTTGAGAAACTGGATGCCGAGTCCGGCACCATCAGACGCGCCTTCGATCAGTCCGGGGATATCTGCGATGACAAAACTCTGGTAATCGCCTACACGCACCACGCCCAGGTTGGGCACCAATGTGGTGAAGGGGTAGTCCGCAACCTTAGGCGTTGCTGCTGAGACCGCACGAATAAAAGTCGACTTGCCTGCATTAGGCATGCCTAACAGGCCAACATCAGCCAGTACTTTCAGCTCAAGCCGTAATTGTCGGCGCTCACCAGGGCTACCGGGTGTGCATTTACGAGGTGCCTGATTGACGGAACTCTTGTAGCGTATATTGCCCAGGCCATGCCAGCCGCCCTGTGCAACCTTTATTTTCTGGCCTATTTCTGTCAAGTCACCCAGTTGTTCACCCGTGTCCTCATCATAAATCAGTGTGCCAACAGGAACCGGAATCAGCAAATCTTCACCGCTATGTCCGGTCATGCCGCGGCCAGCGCCCTTCTTGCCAGACTCGGAGGTATAAGTGCGTATGTGGCGAAAGTCGGCCAGTGTATTCAAGTTGCCATCACCGATCAGATAAACGTCACCGCCATCACCGCCATCACCGCCATCTGGGCCGCCGAAGGGGATAAATTTTTCGCGACGAAAACTGATGACGCCGTTGCCGCCATCGCCAGCGATAACTTTGATTGTAGCTTCGTCGATAAAACGCATGTAATTAACCGCTCAGTTTAAAACTGATGTGAGTATAGTTGTTTTGTGATCATGATCCGAATACAAAAAAAGCCCCAAATGGGGCTTTTTCCGCAAAACTGTGTTGAACCACCTTATGCAGGGATAATATTAACAGTTTTGCGCTTTTCAAGTCCGGTGATGGAAAAGTGAACATGACCATCAGCTTTAGCAAATAAAGTATGGTCACGACCCATGCCCATATTATTGCCCGCGTGAAACTTGGTGCCGCGTTGACGAACAATGATATTGCCAGCTTTAACTAGTTCGCCGCCAAACTTTTTAACGCCAAGTCGCTTGGATTCCGAATCTCTACCGTTTCTGGTACTACCGGCCGCTTTCTTATGTGCCATTTTTAGTGACTCCTATAAATTTGTCTTGGAACTAACCAGCAATGCCGGTGACTTCGATTTCAGTATAAGACTGACGATGACCGGTGCATTTCTGGCGATGTTTACGACGACCGAATTTCATGATGGTCACTTTTTTACCGCGACCGTGGGCTTTAACAACAACGGTAACCTTGCCGCCTTTAACCAGCGGTGTACCAATGTTTAATTTGTCGCCATCGGCGATCATCAGTACTTTGTCTAATTCGACAGAAGCACCTTCTTCAGCGTCTAGTTTCTCAACGCGAAGTACTTCGCCCTGAGTAAGTCTATACTGTTTTCCACCCGTGCTGACTACAGCGTACATGGGTTTTCTCCAAAATCGTTAACAGAAAGGGCGCAGATTGTACCGATAACAGCACTTTGTGGCAAGTACGAGAGAGCTATTAGTGCAGTTTTATTGATAAAAAACGAGTGGATCGGCTGTTTATCTTGACACTATACCTCTCTCCTACATAGGATGCGCACTCTTTTTAGTGATTTGACGGTATTTAAGTGTCTGAAAATAAGCCAGATTCCAGTTTGATTATCCAGCCGGTAATCGCACTTTGCCAGAATGATATGGAAGGCGTTAATGAGGTTATACGCCAGAGGTTGAGTTCGGAAGTGGCTCTGGTGAATCAGCTTGGGCATTATATTATAGATTCTGGTGGTAAACGACTGCGGCCGATGCTGGTGGTGCTGGCGGCGCGCGCTTATGGTTATGAGGGTATCAGGCATCAGCTTTTAGCCGCTATTGTTGAATTTATTCATACCGCTACTTTATTACATGATGATGTAGTCGACGAATCCGAGTTACGTCGTGGCCGAGAAACGGCTAATGCCATGTTTGGTAATGCCGCTAGCGTACTGGTTGGTGATTTCCTGTATTCAAGAGCGTTTGAAATGATGGTGGATGTGAACAGCATGCGGGTCATGGAAATACTGGCGCAGACTACCAATGTGATTGCTGAGGGCGAAGTCATGCAATTGCTGAATGTGCATGATGCTGAAACCACTGAAGCACGTTATCGAGAAGTGATTCATTGCAAAACGGCTAAATTATTCGAAGCTGCAACGCGTCTGGGTGCGGTATTGTGTGATCGACCACGTGCCGAAGAAGACGCTATTGCACGTTATGGCATGCATCTGGGTTCTGCTTTCCAGTTGATTGATGATGTGCTCGATTACAGCTCCAGTAGTGAAGATATGGGTAAAAATGTAGGTGATGATCTGGCTGAGGGTAAGCCTACTCTGCCGCTGATTTATGCCATGGGTCAGGGCAATAAAGCACAGTCGGATTTAATTCGCAAAGCTATTGAGCAGGGCGGCTACGATATGATCGATGAGGTGCAGGCCATTATTCATGAAACCGGTGCGCTGGACTACACCTGCAAAGTGGCGCAGCAGGAAGCGGATAAGGCGATTGAGCAACTGACCCACTTACCGGAATCTGAATATAAACAGGCGCTTGAGAAACTGGCGCTGTTTTCAGTACAGCGCAAGGCCTGATTTCATCAAGTATTCAAACTGCTATAATCAGGCGCTTCGGAGTGTAGCTCAGCTTGGTAGAGTACTACGTTCGGGACGTAGGGGCCGGAGGTTCAAATCCTCTCACTCCGACCAATTATCTGGTGGTTGTGGGGTGGCTCATGATTAAAATAGAGTAAAGGCTGTGGCAAAAGGTAATTTATATATCATTTCAGCGCCTTCGGGTGCAGGCAAAAGCAGCCTGGTTTCAGCGCTGGTCAAAGACTGGCCTGATACCGAGGTTTCTGTATCTCATACTACGCGTGCAATTCGCCCGGGTGAAATAGATGGTGTGAATTACCACTTTGTCGATGAAGCTACTTTTGTCGATATGATTGATCGGGGGTTGTTTCTGGAGCACGCCCAGGTATTTGATAATCGCTATGGAACATCACGCCAGAGTATTCAGGAGCAGTTACTAAAAGGCAAAGATGTGATTCTGGAAATTGACTGGCAGGGTGCGCGACAGATCAGACAGCTGGTCAGCGACTGTAAAACCATATATATTCTGCCGCCCAGCATTGCTGCATTGAGAGAACGGCTGCAAAAACGCGGGCAGGATGATGATAAACTGATCGAAAGACGGATGCGCGATGCGGTCAGCGAGATGTCGCATTATAGTGAGTTTGACTATATAGTAATCAATGATGATTTCGAGCAGGCAAAAAATGACTTGTCTGCGATATTTGTTAGTAATCGGCTGTTAAAAGAGTTTCAACAGGAGCAGCATATCGATTTACTGGCAGAGTTACTGACCACAGAGATTTAGTGGTTTTTTTTCGATAAAACTGGAGTATGAATTTGTTATGGCACGTTTAACCGTAGAAGATTGTCTGGATCATGTTGAAAACCGATTTGCATTAGTGTTGCTGGCAACGCGCAGGGCGCGTCAACTGGCTATGGGCGCAGATCCATTGTTGCCAGTAGATAATGATAAACCGACTGTACTGGCTTTACGAGAAATTGCAGAAAACCTGATTAATGAAGAAGTCCTGAACGGAGCTGTTATTCGACAGGATGAAGTTGAAGCGTTGATTGAAGGTGATTTGCAGGATTTCGATAAGTATTAATCGATGGTTTATTTGTCTTGAAGTCAGAACCGGTTGCCAGTGACAACGAAATTACAGAAGGCATCGATAGCCGGTTTCTGATATCAGACTTATGCGATTTAGTCGCAGGTTATATGGACCAGGAGCAGGTCCAGGAAGTTTATCAGGCGTACCTGTTTGGTGCGCAAGCTCATGATGGTCAGATTCGCCAGTCAGGTGAACCTTATATTTACCACCCCCTCGCCGTAGCAAGAATTCTTGCGTCCATGCACATGGATGTAAAGAGCATTGTAGCCTGCATTTTGCACGATGTGCTTGAAGATACCCCGGCCACGCGTACTGCCATCGAAGAAACATTTGGAGAAGATGTAGCTCACCTGGTTGATGGCGTCAGCAAGCTCACCCATATTAAATTTAAAAATAAAATTGAACAGCAAGCTGAGAACATTCAAAAAGTATTGATGGCGATGGCGAAAGATATTCGCGTTATTATGATCAAGCTGGCTGATCGTCTACACAACATGCGCACGCTTGGCTCTTTGCGTCCAGACAAGCGACGTAGAATTGCAATGGAAACGCTCGAAATTTATATCCCTATCGCTAATCGTCTGGGTATTTATACTATTCGGCATGAAATGGAAGATCTGGTCTTAAAGGCAATGTATCCATTGCGTTACAAAATACTCGAACATGCGGTAAGTAAAGCCAGTGGCCACCGTAAAGAAGTTATTAATAAAATTGATAAGGCGTTAGTAACCAGGCTGAATGAAATGGGTATGGATGCTGAAGTACAGAAGCGTAAAAAACATTTGTTTAGTTTGTATAAGAAAATGCGCGATAAACATTTATCGTTCAATAAAGTATTTGATGTTTATGCGATACGAGTATTAGTTGATACGGTTGACGAATGCTATCGAGTGCTGGGTGTTGTGCATAATTTATTTAAACCAATACCTGGGCGTTTTAAAGATTACATTGCTATTCCCAAGAGTAATGGTTATCAATCATTGCACACTGCGTTGTATGGTCCGCATGGTATACCTATGGAAGTACAAATTCGTACAGAAGAGATGGATCTTTTTGCAGAGAGTGGCATTGCGGCGCACTGGTTATATAAATCACCAGATGAATCTGGCATGACTGGTGCACATGCACGTGCACGTGACTGGCTTACTGGTATTCTGGAGATGCAGCAATCAGCCGGTGACTCGCTGGAATTTCTCGAAAATGTAAAAGTCGATTTATTTCATGATGAAGTCTATGTTTACACGCCAGAAGGGGACATCATAAAACTGCCGCGCAATGCGACTCCGGTTGATTTTGCTTACATGGTACATACTGATATAGGCAATAGCTGTGTGGCGGCTAAACTTGATCACACCTTTGCTCCGCTAAATACGCCTTTATATAGTGGTCAGACTGTAGAAATAATTACATCATCATCAGCACGGCCCAATCCGGCGTGGTTAAATTATGTGGTGACAGTTAAGGCGCGCAGCAATATCAGAAATTTTTTGAAAAATATGCGGGCAGATGAAGCGGTATCACAGGGTCGTCGACTGTTTGAGCGCTGTTTAAAAGGACTGGGTTTGCGACTGGAAGATGTGCCAGAAGAATCGATGAAGAATGTACTGGAAGAATACGGCTTCAAATCTGTTGCTGAATTGTTAGAGGACGTTGGTATGGGTAATCGATCAGCCAGTCTGGTAGTTAGACGTCTGGTGCCGGAGCGTGTGGCTCAGGGTGAGTCGGAAGAGACGCGCGAAATGCGATCACAATCACCGCTTGCAATTGATGGAACAGAAGGCATGGTGGTGTCCTATGGTAAATGTTGTTTTCCCATACCAGGTGATAGTGTCATTGGTATATTGAGCAAGGGTCGTGGCATCGTTATCCATCGTGAAGAATGTAAAAATATTAGTCAGACACGTGTTGAAATTGACAAGTGTATTGATGTGAAATGGTCAGAGGACGCAGAAGGAAGTTTTAGTTGCTGTATTCGTATGGATGTTGCCAATAAGCCCGGTGTGTTGGCAAGAACAGCTACGATTATTTCAGATGAAGGTGCCGATATTGAAGATGTTGCAGTCGAAGACCGTGATGGATTTACTACTACTATTACTTATCAAATTAGTCTGCAGGGGCGAGCGCATCTCGCTAGCATTATGCGTCGATTAAGGAAGGCGCCTAATGTTTTGAAGATTTGGCGGATATAAAAAGCAGGTTAACTAACCTGCTTTTTTACGAACTTTGTTAATATAACAATACGTTGGCCTTCAACTCGACCTTCAATATGTTCCGAGTTGTCGGCAACCAGTGAAATTCCACGGACTGCAGTGCCGCGTTTGGCTGTAAAGTTAGCGCCTTTGACATCCAGATCTTTGATTAGCGTTACGGTATCACCGGTTTCCAGCACTGCGCCATTGCTATCAATATGTTTAACGGTGTCTTCATTGTTTTTATCGATATCATCAGCTTTTGCCCAGGCGAGAGTTGTTTCACCAAGATAGAGTATGTCGAGTAAGTCCTGTGGCCAGCCCTCAGCTCTTAGGCGTGTGAGCATACGCCATGCCAAAACCTGCACGGCAGGAATCTGGCTCCACATGCTTTCATTAAGGCAACGCCAGTGATTAACATCAACATTGTCAGGGTTTTCGATTTGATCTCGACAGGTCGCACAAATAAAAACGTACTCTTCCACGTTACTATTCGAAGTAGATAGGACATTATAGCTAGCCAGGTTTTCTGTTGTTCTGCATAGCTCACATTTTGATTCACTGCGTTCTAGTAATTTTTCTTCAGTGTTCATTATTTAACGGTTCTAAAAGTTGGTAGACGATATTGTATAGAAAATAAGAGATAAGGTTGTTTATAAGAAAGCTAAATTAAGCCTTCATCGTTTTTTTCATTAGTGGGCTGTTGAGATTTTTCCTGTTGTTCTCGACGGTGTTTCATTTTATTAATGGCATCACGTAGTGATTCATTCATTTTATTCATGCCCCTGAGTAGTGTTTCGTTCATTTCTTTAGAGCCTTCCTGAATAAGCTCATTGAGCATATCAGTGCCATCTTCCAGGACTTGGTCAATGGAATTTAAATTTTTCTCTAAGGCGTCGGACAATTGATTATCATCAGAAGGTTTTTTATGAATAGGTATTTGCGTGTGCGAAGCATCGATTTTCCACTGGCCGTCTTCCAATGTTAATACGGTATCGAAAGAAACATGATTTTCGTTTTTAGTATTTAGATTATGATTTGTGCTGGCCGCTGGGTTTTCAATGATAGTGGTGCTAACAATCGCATGCTCATTACCTAGTTTAATCTCATTCTCTGCAATCTTGTTTTGATCTGGAAGTTTGAGATAGTTATCAAAATTACTTTGAGTGTTTTTAGAAACGAGATTTTTTGCAGCTGTAATATCGCCAATTTTAAGAGCGTGCCAGTATTTTTGTGCGACCTGCGTAGGCGTATCAGTGCTTTGTTGGCAGGAAGTGAGGCTAATAATGGTCAGTAAGATAAAAAGTGGTGAGAGATTCATAGAATATCTGCCATAGCTATATGATGTCTATTATGAGGGTAAAAAGCATTTTACTTTATATTTATATTGTCTGGGTAATGCAAGTATATAATTCTAGCTACGCTTTTATTTACCAAAACAGGTGCTGCTGCTATGCAGCGCAGTAGCAACAGGGCTATACGACGATAGTATGGTAAGTAATATTTGGTCATAATATAGCCAATTGTAAATTCAGGCGAAACGACCGGGCAGGACCATGATTGACTGTGGATCTTTTTTGCCTGGATAATTAACGGACTAGATTTAATAAAGACAATGATAAAGCGGCTATACCAGATCAGGGAAGTCAGTGGTTAAAGAGTGCATGGAGAAGCCATAAGCATACGGCAGTCGGTCCAGGTGAGGTCAGGAGATTTTAATTCTAACCACTTTCATGAATTCCAGTTCAATGCCTGCGATCGATTCATCGCTGGGATAATAAGTCAGATTAACACGCTGGCCTGTCAGATTTTTGTATTGTTTTTTACGCTTGTACTTAAAAGGAATGTCACAGCCCTCAATCAAGATGGTATTCAAGATCCATTCATCCTGCTTCCTTTGCACGTGCGAGGTAACCCTGGCCATGTCTGAGTGAGTCAGCTGTGGGTGTTTTTTTAATAATTTTTTTGGTTCTGATATCAATGTAAATGAGTGTTCTCGTAATTATTGACTTTTTGATGGGCGCTTGTTTATTAGCAATCATCATTAAATCCTTCTGCAGCAGGCTATTATAAGCTAGCACAACGATGTATGTGGTTATTTATTATTGACGAGATAATTATTGTATTAGTATGTCGTATATAGGCGTAATAGCCGGTAACTGGGTGATTGATATATTTAGCCTTTATATTAGTGAGAGATTAAACTGAATAGTGGCGATAACTGATTTTTATCAAGAATGTATCTATATATTTCCTGATAAAGTGTAAAACAGTCAAGCTCATTTAGGGGTGGCTAAACAACAAATTAATGAGGTTATATTATGCTGGTTAAAGACATTATGACAACAAATGTACGTACTGTCACATCTGATAAAAAACTGGGGGAAGTAGTTTCGTTGATGTGTATATATCGATACAGCGGCATACCTGTTGTAGATGACGGGAAGTTGGTGGGTACGGTATCTGAGAGTGATGTACTGGGAAAAATGTTTCCAAAGCTTGAGGATCTAATGGATAGTATGTCTATGGTTGATTATGAAGCTTTGATGAAGCAGTACGCTAATGTAGTTAACGTACAGGTTAAGGATGTAATGACGCCAACAGTCATTACGATAAAACCAGGCATGCATATCTTGCAGGCTGCTTCACTGATGTGCGGTAGAAAGTTTCGTCGTATACCTGTGGCAATAGGGGATGAGTTGGTCGGTATGGTGAGTATGGGTGATGTGCATAAGGCGATCTTTCAGAGCACAGTGGCGACAAAACTTTCATAGAGGGATAAAAAGAAAGGTATATGTTAGTTATGCTGAAAGAGTGATTAGTGCAATTATGAATTGTGGTCTGATATAGGTTTATTATGATTTGCTTATGTTCAATCCTTTATATAGGGAAATATATTGATAAGTAACGTGGTACTGTAATATTTAGCGATATGCTGGGAACAGATAAGCTTCATTTCATGTGCTATTATCGATCAATTGTTATTTATTAAAGGAATAATCGATTTGCTGAGAGGCAGATAAGTTGCAGATGAAAGAAAGCGATTCAGAAATATTTACACCCTCCTCAGTGGTAACGCACTCTATTGAATCAAATCAAGCAAGAATAAAGTTCTGGACATGGGTAATGATCATCTTCTGGTCATTATCAGTTATCGCCTCATTTTTCTGGAACGATCAACAAGTTCATTCTTTGATCATGGAGCAGGCTAGTTCTGAATTAAGAGCCAGCTTTTTCAAGGACTTGACATTTCGTCAATGGGCAACAAAACACGGTGGCGTTTATGTACCTGTCACCGAAGAAACCCAGCCTGACCCCTATATCGAATATATGCCTGAACGGGATGTGACCACGCCTTCAGGGCGTGTACTGACATTGATTAATCCTGCGCTCATGGTGCGTATGTTTAATGAAATGGCAAAAAAGAATAGTAAAACACAGGGGCATATTAGCAGTTTAAGGCCGCTTAATCCTGGTAACAAACCAGATCCATGGGAGGCTATAGCGCTTAAAGCATTTGAAAATAAGGGAAAAGAAATTGTTGAAATAACTGAAGTATCAGAAATTGATGGCGATCCCTATTTACGACTGATACATGTGTTAAACATGAATGAACAATGTCTCGTCTGCCATCAACAGCAGGGTTACAAGTTGGGTGATGTTGCAGGTGGCGTGAGCGTGTCTGTGCCATTATTGGAACTAGAACAGACGACGGATAAAAAAATTGTTCAAATTGGTATAGGGCACTGCGTATTATGGGTTATTGGCATAGCATTTATTTTATTGGGAAGTCGCAGGTTAATTCTGGGTGATGTTGAGAATAATCAAGCATATATAGCACTAAGAGAGAATGAAACGCGTACGCGCGATATTCTTAGTACCTCACTGGATGCTGTCATAACTATTGATGAGTATGATGTGATCACTGGTTGGAATCAACAAGCTGAAGCTATTTTTGGGTGGTCGTCAGAGGATGTAATAGGAGAGAAGCTGGCGAAAATTATCATTCCGCAACGATATCGCAAGCAGCATTTAGAAGGTATTCAGCGATTTATAAAAACAGGTATTGGTAAAGTATTGGGTACACGCATGGAAACCATTGCGTTAAGAAAGGATGGCGCAGAGTTTCCAGTAGAACTAACTATAGCGCCCATTGTAATAGAGGGTAGACCTGCGTTTAGTTCATTTATACGTGATATAAGTGAACAAAAGAAAGCGGCAGAACAAATTAACAACGACTATCATTCACAACGCGTTATCGCCACGCTGCTCGAAATTTCGACGCATTCAATACCTTTTAAGGAAAAATTGGAACAGTCGCTGGACGTCATTCTATCCACGCCCTGGCTTACATTACAGGGTGCAGGAATGATATTTGTCGTTGAAAAAGATCATGATAATTTAATGATGGTTGCGCAGCGTGGCGTTTCAGAATTCATACAGAATAAATGTAATCGTGTGAAGTTTGGTGAGTGTTTATGTGGAAGATCTGCGCTATCTCAAGATATCATCTTTATACCATGTCATGAAGAAAGTAATGAGGGTGATAATGAAACAAAAAAACATGGTCATTACTGTGTGCCCATTAAAGCAGGTGACAAGCTTATGGGGGTCCTCAATCTGTATCTTGATCTTGGCCATAAAGTAAATCAGGATGAATTAAATTATCTTGATTCAATTGCCAATACGTTGGGGAATATAATTAACCAGAATCAGCATGAGGAGAGACTGGAAAAATACGCCTATTATGATGAGTTGACTAATCTCCCTAATCGAACATTATTTATTGACCGACTGGACCAGTGTATAAAACATAAAAATCGTCATCAGTCATATTTATTTTCTGTATTGTTCCTGGATCTTGATCGATTCAAGAATATTAATGATAGCCTTGGGCATGCTGTAGGTGATCAGGTATTAAATCATGTTGCGGAACGCCTGCAGCATTGTGTACGTCAAATAGATACTGTAGCTCGTCTGGGCGGAGATGAATTCGCAATTTTACTGGATGATATTGAAGATATTTCTGATGCCTACCATACTGCTATACGAATTCATCAGGAATTAGTCGATCCATTGCAACTGCAGAGGCATGAGGTTTTTACATCAACTAGCATCGGTATCGTTTCTGGATTAGTTTCATATGATAGCCCTAGTGAGTTATTGCGTGATGCTGATATTGCTATGTATCGAGCAAAACAGAAAGGTAATGGCCATACAGAAATTTTTGATGAAGAAATGCATGCTTTGGCCGTTAAAACATTAAACATTGAAACTGAATTACGCAGAGCAATAGAACGGAAGGAGTTTTGTCTATATCTACAGCCAATCATATCAATAAAATATAATCGTATTGTAGGTTTTGAATCATTGTTGCGTTGGAATAACCCGGAGCGTGGTCTAATATATCCAGATGATTTTATTCCTATTGCCGAGGAGACAGGGCTTATTAATGAAATAGGAATTTGGGCATTGCAGGAGTCGTGCAGGCAGATCAAGTTATGGAATGATAAATATCCAGATCATAATTCCCTATATATCAGTGTCAACGTCTCATCTGTTCAGTTTCTCAAGAAAGATCTTATTATTGAAATTGACAGGTATTTGAAATCCATATCGTTTAATAACAAAAATCTTCGGCTTGAAGTAACTGAAAGTATATTAATGAAGGATCCAGATACCGCAGAACAAATTCTTCGGGATCTAAATAGTAGAGACATCTTATTGTATCTTGATGATTTTGGTACCGGTTACTCATCATTAAGTTATATTCATAATTATCCTTTTCACACATTGAAAATCGATCGAAGTTTTATAGCTAAGATGATGACAGGGGAAGAGCATATTGGCATGGTGAAAACTATTATTGCCGTGGCGAAGAATTTTAATATGGATATTATTGCGGAAGGTGTAGAAAACAAGGAGCAATTATTGATGCTGAAGGAATTAGGCTGCTTTAATATTCAGGGATATTATTTTTCCAGGCCGCTAACAGTAATGGATGCAGAAAATATGCTGAAAGCACCTTTTTATATTGAAATGTAAATATAAGTACTTTAGGAGCGTCAGTCATAATTAAATCACGTGCCTGATTAATATTTTTTTATGTTATAAGTAAAGATTAAATGCTTTTATTGATGCTGATTGGCATTTCGTCAGGCATGGAGTCTTCAAAAAAACAGTATCCATTTCGACCTGATTGTTTGACCTTGTACATGGCTGCATCAGCATGATTAATTAATTGAGGAAGATCACACTTATGATCGGGATAATAGGCGATGCCAATACTGACGCCTAACTGTAGTTGTTGTGTTAAATAATTAAAGGGCTGTGAGATTGCAGTTATACATTTTTGTGCAACTATTGCTGCATTGTCTCGTGACTTTATATTGGTCAGAATTATGCCGAATTCATCACCACCCAGGCGAGCTACAGTATCAATGGCACGTAGATTTATTAGCAGGATCTCAGAGACAGATTTTAGGATAAAGTCGCCAGCTTCATGTCCATGAGTATCATTGATGGGCTTAAATTTATCCAGGTCGAGATAGAGTACGCAGAATGCACTATCATTGCGGTTATATTGTGCAAGTGCAGCCTCGAGACGATCAATAAACAGGCTTCGATTGGGTAGTCCTGTAAGAGAATCATGCAGAGCAAGATAGGAAAGTTTTTCGCATTCCATATATTGCAAAGTTTCGTCTACACCTGTTGCAATTAATCGATTCCTGGAGTCATCATGTATAACGTTGAATGACCATTCAATAATCGTCTTTTCATGATTGATTTCACAGTTGCTGATGCAGTTATGAATTTTTAGATGTGCAATATCTAGAGCGGGCGCTAATTTTTTATTATCTTTGAGCAAATTCTTCAGAGGTATGCCTTCACAGTAAATTGGGAAGAATTCCCATAAAAATCGGCCAGTCGCAGGCATGTTATTGTCAGGGAAATAGCGCTGACAGGCATTATTGGCTAATACTATCTGTCCGTTCTCCTCAAGTACGATAACCATACTGCCCGTACTATCCATGACAACAGAAAAAAATTCTTTTTCTGTATTTGCCTGCTTCATGGCTTGCATTATTCTACTACGGAAAAAAATGATCACTAATGTGCCAATAATAAGTACGGTGAATAATGTCAGTAATATATTGTTGATTAGTGCCTGGTTTAAATCATGTTTTAACTGACTATCGTCTAGTATCAGATTGACGGTACCAAGATGTTCATTGTTATAGGTAATTATTTTTGAATATTGACGGACATTTGTTACGCTAGATTGCCCTGTCTCAATATTTATATCACCGCTAATAGTTTTTATAGATGCATGAATAATGTCTTCACGTTTGGTCGTATCATTAAGCAGCTTTGTTAGCAATTCATATTCATAGTGGCTGATATAATATCCACTCAAATTTGTGATGTCATCAAGATGGTTATGTGCAGTTGAGTCAAATGCACTTTTAAGCTGGCTGGTATTATTTTGATAGAGCCAGTAATTGGTTGCGCCAACAACCAGGAGTAAGATTGTACACAGGTAAAGGACAAAGTGAGAAGTTAGATTTTTCACGCCAATACTCCTGGGTAGATATTAATTAGTTTCTGCGGGCAAAAAACCATTTTTTCTCACAATATCTGTCCATGTTTCACTTTTAGCAAATATTCTCGCCGATTCTACCAGCGTATGCGAAGCATTATTCGCATCATACACCAGGCCAAGATTAATACCTGCTTCAAAGCCTTCCACGGTTAGATGGTACTGCTCATCAAAATTAGAGATGGCACCAAAAGCAAGTGCATAATCACCATCGTTTGATTTAATAAAGTTGACAACCTGATGATCACGAGTCAATTTTTTATCATAATTGGCGTGTGTGAAAAAAGGGTATGTCTTTGTTAATACATTAAGAGCGGCCTCAGTATCTTCACGGCCGACCAGGGTAATTTTATGATCAGCTCCACCTAATTGATTCCAGTTGGTGATTTTTTGGGTAAAAATTTTTTCAAGCTGCTCAAGTGTTATTTTCTTTATTCTCGTCTGATTACCACTAACCATAGTTAAGGGTATGCGAGCAAGAAAGAGTTCTCTTTTATTTAGTGCTTTTTCTTTTTGATTAAGTGGGCGCCCGGTACGTCCAAATAGATATTTATCTGACGCCGTGATACCGCCAGCGTGTTTAATTGAGCGTTGCTCAACCTTGAAAGTGTATTGTTTTGTGGGAATTATTTCTGAGAAGTGTTTAAAGAAAAGCGTCACCACTGCAGTCGATGGGCCGGCACCCATGACAATTTGGTTCTCAGTGGCAGAAGCTATATTGCTAAATATAAAAGTTAGGAAAATAACAATGCTACGTAGTGAAATAGCACAAATTTGATTCATATTGGGCACAGCAAAAACATTGTATTGAGGTGGTTAATCTGGCGAGGATGGTGCCGCTGGTTTTCTTTCATAGTTTTAGTATTTTTAAGTATTAAATGACGTCTCTAAATGACAATTGTCAGTTAAATACCTTTCATTCAGTAGTGATATGTAGATTATAAGATAAACCATGTATTGTCTACGGTTAAATGTTGAATGTTACGGATTGTTTACGTTGGACTGGTTTAAATGTGTGACAAGATCTTAATAAATAGATCAATGTTTTAGTCTATATATGATTAATGCTAGAAGCGATTATCGATATTGGGGCGCTATGAATAAGAAACATAAGCCAGTACTGGGTTTTGCAGCCTATAGTGGGACAGGAAAAACAACACTGATAATTAGTTTGTTGCCAATATTGCAGGACAAAGGATTGAACGTGGCCATGATCAAACATGCCCATCATGATTTTGATATTGATATGCCAGGTAAAGACAGTTATAAATTACGTAAGGCGGGTGCCAGTCAGGTATTGATAGCTTCAAATTACCGACGTGCATTGATAACAGAAACACCAGAGGGTGAAGAGCCTAAGCTAGAAAATCTAATTAGTGATCTGGATCTTGAGCAGGTTGATCTGGTATTGGTTGAAGGCTTCCGGCACCTCCCTTTTCCAAAAATAGAATTACATCGGCCATCAACTGAAAAAGAATTAATCTATATTGATGATGGTAATGTAATTGCAATAGCCTCAGATGAACATATTTCGACCGGAAATTTACCATTACTTAATTTAAATAATCCGCAGGAAATTGCTGATTTTATACAGAACTGGCTGATGGAGTAGTCAGAATGATATTCAGTTATAAGTCGGTAAAAAGATTATGGTGCTGAGCTTGTATTGTTTCTATGTAAAGTGACATATGTCGATGATGTTTTTAAAAATCCTGCTATTCTAGCCTTATTACCATATAAAAATAGCGTCATTCATGAAGTTTTATCTATCAATAAAAAATGCCTGGTACGGCCTGATTTTGCTCGTGGTATTTCTGCCTTTCTTGACGTTGCTAACGTGGGGTAGTTTAGTATTTCATGATGTTCTGTTAGAGCGGTCACTGCAGCAGGAAAAGGTGTTGCAGGAGATGATTCATAATAACGTGCAGCAAGAAATCGTGCGTTTAACTACCATGCTGGAGAACAAAAGTGATCCCATGGCCTATACCTTGACACATAATTATGATCAGGTGTTATTGTACGAGTTGCTGAAGAAAGTATTAAGTCGAGAACCTGCCATTCATATTTTATTATTATTAAAACCTGATGGAGAGATTATTACAGGACGTGAAATTTATGATGTAGGTCAATCTGATATGTCGTCAATGCAACAGCATTGGAACAGCGCATCTCCCATGAGTAAACAGGAACTGCTTTTTCTCGGGCAGGGGAAAAACTATTTTGGTGCTTCGGGCCATCACCAAGAAGGAGTTTTTTTAACTATTGCAGTGCCTGTAGGTAAAACAGGGGATGAGCCGATAGCTATACTGATGGCTGAGGTTGATGTCAATATTTTATGGAGTGGTATTAATAAGGACCTAATTAGAGAAGGAATGATTTCATATATTGTTGATGCTAACGGTCGAGTGCTTGTGGCGCCCGAAGAAAGCCTGATTAATATGGATGAGGATGCCGGTGATCTAGCGTTGGTGAGCGCAATTGTAAATAAGCAAAAATGGTCTTCGAGCCAGAGGTATGAGGGAATACAGGGCAAAAAAGTATTTGGCTCATTTTTGACAATTGAAAGTATTGGCTGGCATATTGTAACTGAGATAGAACAGGAGAGCATTTTATGGCCAATCAAAGAACTAATCTATAAGCTGTCATTAATTAGCGCCGCTATAGTTGTTTTTTTTCTGATATTAGGTATGCATCTGGTCAAACGAGTTGTTAATACTGTTCAGCTAATTTCAAAAGATTTTAATCGAATCGAAAATCAGGATTTCTCACCATCAAAGATATCTTCACCACTTAAAGAGCTGGATATAATGGTGAATGGTTTCAATAGGATGATAAAGGAGATTGCACGTAGACAGCAGGGACTTAATCAGGCGGCTATAGTTTTTGAAAATACATCCGAGGGCATATTTATAACAAACGCTGAGCCTCGAATTGTCAGTATCAATAATGCATTTACAGATATTACCGGATATGTTGAAGATGAGGTTGTTGGTAAAAATCCATCAATATTACAGTCAGGAAAGCAGGACGAGGATTTTTATAAGCGAATGTGGCAATCGATAGAAGATAATGGGTATTGGCAGGGTGAATTACAAAATCGGCGTAAAAATGGAGAAATTTATACAGAATTGCTTAGTATAAATAGTTTTAAAGATGTAAAGGGTAAAGTTGTTCAGTACATTGGTGTGTTTACGGATATAAGTAATATTAAGGAGTCTGAACATAGGCTTGAATATCTAGCTCATCATGATCCACTAACAGACCTGCCAAATCGATTAATGTGTCAGGCGCGAATGGAGCATGAATTACAATCTGCAAAACGTCATGAACATCAGGTTGCCGTTATGTTTATTGATCTTGATATGTTTAAAAATATTAATGATTCACTGGGGCATGCTTTTGGCGATCAATTATTGAAAGAAGTAACGGCACGAATGAATTCACATCTAAGAGATGACGATACCATTGCACGACTTGGTGGGGATGAGTTTGTTTTGATAATTGGGGCGCTCACTAATAAGCATGATGTGGAGCGCTTTGCAGAAAATGTACTGGAGCAATTTTCAAGGCCATTTGTCATCAATGATAATGAGATATTTATTGGCGCCAGTATCGGCATCAGTATCTTTCCAAAGGATGGCGGAGATGTAGACTCATTGTTACGAAATGCCGATGCGGCTATGTACAAGGCAAAGGCAAAAGGCCGAAATAATTACCAGTTTTATACTACAGATTTAACCAGCAATGCCTATGAGCGTATGAGTATGGAAACTTATCTGCGCCATGCATTAGATAAAAATGAACTGGTTCTGTATTATCAACCGCAATATTCATTAACTACAGGGCAGATTGTTGCAGCTGAAGCATTAATTCGCTGGCAACATCCGGAACAGGGTTTAATTTATCCTGATCAATTTATTGCTATTGCAGAAGAGTCAGGCCTAATTGTGCCTATAAGTGAATGGGTGATAGAGGAGGCATGTAGCCAGCTTATTAAATGGCAGAAGGCTGGTTGTTATCCGTTACGAATGGCGGTTAATTTATCAGCACGCCAATTCTGGAAACCTGGTCTGGCAAAAATGGTCAAGAATGTATTAGCAAAAACAGGTGTAGAAGCTAGTAGACTGGATCTTGAATTAACTGAAAGTATTATTATGCGTGATACAAGAATTACTGAGGAAACGCTCAATGAGTTTCATGATATGGGTGTTGAGCTTTCGATTGATGATTTTGGTACGGGATATTCGTCTCTTAGTTATCTCAAGCGGTTTCCCATTAACAGGCTGAAAATTGATAAAAGTTTTGTGAGTGATATTACTATTGAACGGAATGGCGACGATATGATTAATTCTATTATTGCTATGGGTCATTGTATGGGACTTCAGGTGCTTGCTGAGGGTGTTGAAACTGAAGAACAATTAATTTATCTGAAAGAACATGGTTGTGATGAGGTGCAGGGATATTATTATAGCAAGCCTGTTACAGCAGATGAATTTGTAACATTGTATGAAAATATGCGTAATATGATCAGTGTTGCATGAAGAACGTAATGACTGCTGTTTTCAATAATAGGCCTCATTTTTAGTGTAGATAGATCTGCAGTAAAACAGCTAAAATAATCCATATTTTTTATATATAAATTTAGATGAGAACACGTTAATGAGCAGAGAAATTATATCAAGCGACGATGCTCCTAAGGCCATCGGCACCTATTCACAGGCCGTCAAGGTTGGAACTACCGTTTATATGTCAGGACAGATTCCACTGGTGCCTGAAACTATGGAAATGATTGAGGGTGATATTGAGGCGCAGATTCGTCAGGTGTTTGATAATCTACAGGCAGTGGCCAGGGCGGCAGGTGGTGATTTGTCTGATATCGTCAAACTTAATATTTTTCTGATGGATCTGAGCAACTTTGCAGTCGTTAATAAAGTAATGTCTGAGTATTTCTCTGAACCCTATCCTGCGCGTGCGGCAATTGGTGTGGCCGCTCTGCCAAGAGATGCCGGTGTTGAAATGGATGCGGTAATAGAATTAGGCAATTAGTATATTAAATTTGAATTCATGTCCGTCATGGCTGAAATGCTACATGGCAGATTTATAAAACCATGAACCTGGATAGAATTATAAACCATGAGCCTGGGTGAAAGTTTTGAGTATCAATCACTGCAAACGTTAAAAGGTGTCGGCCCTGCCGTCGCTACCAAGTTAGAGAAGCTTGGACTTTATACCATCCAGGATATGCTCTTCCATTTTCCACTGAGATATGAAGATCGCACAAAAATTGTACCGATTGGCGCGTTGAGAGCGGGACAACAGGTTGTTATCGAAGGTGTAATTGAACATAGTGAGGTTCGCTTCAGTCGCAATGGTAGGAGTAGAGGAAAAAACAAAGCCTCCAGTGGCCGTTCATTACTTTGCTATTTATCTGATAGCACAGGCGGCATCGTATTACGTTTTTTTTATTTCAATGCTAGTCAGCAGGCAAATTTAACCAGGGGCAAACGTGTGCGTTGTTTTGGTGAAGTTCGCCATGGTGCGGGTAACTTAGAAATTACCCATCCAGAATATCAGCAGCTGGTTGAGAATGAATCATTGCCGGTAAAAAATACGCTGACACCAGTCTACCCAAGAACCGAGGGAGTTCATCAAGCACTTTTAAGAAATCTGGCTGAACAGGTGTTGATCGGGCTGAATGAGGATAATGTGCCTGAATGGTTACCTGAGCAGTTACTAATGGAAAAAAGATTTCCTAATTTATCTCAGTCATTGAAAACGGTGCATCATCCGAGTGCAGATATATCGTTGAGTAGTATTGAAGCAGTTAAACATCCTGCGCAGCAGCGCCTGATTTTTGAGGAGCTGGTGGCGTATCGCCTGAGCATGATTCAGTTCAGGCAGGAGGTTAAAAAATATCAGGCATCGGCACAGTATATTGATGATGAAAGTCTAAAGGCGTTTATTAAAATATTGGGCTTTGAATTAACCGTGGCACAAAAAAAAGTAATACACGAGATTATGAATGATTTGAAACAGACTGTGCCCATGATGCGTTTATTGCAGGGTGATGTTGGGTCTGGCAAGACAGTTGTCGCAGCCTGTGCTGCGTTGGCAGCAGTGCATAATTCATCCCAGGTGGCAATTATGGCACCAACAGAAATTCTGGCCAGTCAGTTATTTGATAATTTTAATCGCTGGTTTGAAAGTGCACGGAACAAAGATGTCTGTCTGTTGCTTACAGGAAAACACAAAGGCAAGATAAGAGAGGAAAAACTGAGTGCAATAAGAACGGGAGAAACCTGTGTGATTGTAGGTACACATGCGTTATTTCAGCAAGATGTTGAGTTTAAGAACCTGTCGCTAATAATAGTTGATGAGCAACATCGGTTTGGAGTACATCAGCGTTTAACATTGCGCGAAAAAGGTTCTAAAAATGCTATTGCGCCTCACCAGCTGATTATGACAGCGACGCCTATACCGCGTAGTCTGGCCATGACTGCTTATGCGGATCTGGATTATTCAGTGATTGATGAACTACCGGTGGGGCGAAAAAAAATTTCAACAGTAGTACTGTCTGACCAACGTAGAAGTGAAGTGATTGAACGTGTGGCGGAAGCGTGCAGGAGAGGTGGGCAGGCTTACTGGGTGTGCACTCTGGTAGAAGAATCTGAGGTTTTGCAATGTCAGGCGGCCGAGGAAACAGCGGCCAGGTTAAATCAGGATTTTCAGGATTTGAGCATCGGTTTAGTGCATGGACGGATGAAGCAGGATGAAAAAGATACCGTTGTCTCAAAATTCAAAGCCGGTGAAATAAATTTACTGGTAGCGACGACAGTCATAGAAGTGGGTGTGGATGTACCAAATGCATCACTAATGGTGATTGAGAACGCTGAGCGACTGGGACTATCGCAGCTACATCAATTACGTGGGCGAGTCGGACGTGGGAAAAAACAAAGTGCCTGTGTACTGATGTACCAGTCGCCCTTATCTGAAAGAGCCAGGCAGCGCTTATCAATAGTACGTGAAAATCATAGTGGATTTATCATTGCACAGAAGGATCTTGAAATGAGAGGTGCGGGTGAGGTGTTGGGTACGCGGCAGACAGGCGTGGTTGGGATGAGGATCGCTGATGTAGTACGAGATGAATTTATGCTGGATGATGTTAAAGTAGCGGCAGCACAAATTCAGCAACAATGGCCAGAAAGAATTAAGCCATTGGTGAAGCGCTGGATGGGGCGCGTTAACCAGTATGGTTCAGTATAAAAAATGATGGATAGCTGGAAGATAGAAGCCCGCTCGTCTATGTAATAGGCATTAATAAATAAATTACACCGGTGGCTGATGCTCAAATTTCTGAAAAATAATACTGAGTTGAATATTTCAGGCGAAATTGATGTTTATGACGACGTCGTTCGAAAAACACAGGTCATTCGATTAATAGAAAGCTCCGGATTTAATAATCTTGTTAGTTTGACTATGGCGATAACCTGGGTGGGGCTGATCTGGGACAAGTTGCCACCAATTGTTTTAAGCGTCTGGCTGGCAATGATGATTTTTTTATTTCTATGCTGTGTCATTGTTCAGCATCTGGGCCTGTATAAGAAGGATGATTTTTACATTTCAGCAGAAGTTGCCAAACGATGGTATTTACTGGCGGTGATATTTATTGCTATGGGCTGGGGCATTGCATCAACATTGATGTTTCCCTACAGGCAAATCGAGCAAATTATTCTGGCCTTTATTCTGGTTGGTGTTTCAGCCAGTAGTTTAAGTTTTTCAAATGTGACATGGGTTTATTCAGCTTACGTTGGATTTATTTTAGTACCACTGGCTGTACGGCTCTTTTATATTGGAGGTGATGTTTATTATGCTCTGTCAGGTATGACGGTGTTTATGCTAGGCGCAATTATACTGGCAGCAAATCGTATTAATAGAGCTTCATCGGATGCATTAAGGTTGTCATTAAAGAATGAAGATCTTATTAAAAATCTTACGCGGGCATCCAATGACATGGAAAGCCTGAATCAATCGCTAACTACCGAGATAGAACATGTAAAAAAAGTTGAAGGTGAATTGAAGAAAGCCAAAAACGAGGCGGAAAGAATGAGCCGAACCAAAGGTGAGTTTTTGGCGAATATGAGCCATGAAATTCGTACGCCTATGAATGGCGTGATTGGTACGCTTCAGCTTTTAGAAGATACCACGTTAACCGAATCCCAACGTGAGTATGTTAGTGTTGCCTATAAATCAGCTGATGCTCTGTTATCTATTTTGAATGATATTCTTGACCTCTCAAAAATTGAAGCGGGTAAGCTTGAGTTTGAATCTATTCCGTTTGATTTAAGAGAAATTGTTAATGATGTGGTTGTCTTGCATGCATTAAAAGCCGAGCAGTCAGGTATTTATTTAAAAAGTGAAATAGATAAATCTGTACCAGACAGGGTGGTGGGTGATCCTACTCGAATTCGACAAGTATTAGTGAATTTGATTTCCAATGCGATGAAATTTACTACTAAAGGAGGAGTGATTGTTCGACTTAAACTTAAGCTTAAAGATGAAAAAGAGACCTTGATTCGTATTGAAGTTGAAGATACTGGTGTCGGTATTCCAACCAGTAAACACCAAAAGTTGTTTATGGCTTTTTCGCAGGCAGATGGCTCAACAACACGCAAGTATGGAGGCACTGGTTTGGGTCTGGCTATTGTCCGGCAACTAATTGAAATGATGCATGGTAATCTGGGCATTGAAAGTGAAGTTGGCAAAGGCTCAAAATTCTGGTTTGTTCTACCTCTGGGCATTGCTGGTGACCAGGAATCCTCCGCTTCACCAAAAGTTGTAGACATAAAGGTGGAGCTTAAAGGCCGCGTATTGCTAGTTGAAGATAACCCGGTCAATCAGATGGTGGCCAAAAAAATGCTAGAAAAAGTTGGTCTGGAATCGGTATTGGCCATCAATGGGAGGGAGGCATTGGAATATTTACAGGAGGAGAGATTTGATGCTGTCTTAATGGATTGCCAGATGCCGGAAATGGATGGCTTTGAGGCTACACGTTTGTGGCGTGAGCAGGAGCAGTTGTCCGGGGCTAAGCGTTTACCCATTATTGCAATGACGGCAAATGTGATGGAGGGCGATCGGGAGTTATGCTTGAAATCTGGCATGGATGACTATTTGGGTAAGCCTGTCAGGCAGGTAGAGCTAGGCCAGGTTTTGCGTCGCTGGATAATAAATAATGAGCATTAATTATTTATTTATTATTTATGTCTTGTAGAATTCGCCTTCATTCTTTGGCGAGACAATTATGAGTTCGAATGGTATTTCACAACGTTGGTATCAGCGTAAGCAACTCTTTTCAAAACATTTGTCTGCTGATAAACGTTCCTGGTTGTTTGATACTTCATCATTAACTGCGAGACTGATTCGATATAGTTCAGGTAATTTTCATGTTGAATTGTTGTCCCAAATAATTGGGCGGCCAACGCTGGATGAAGCTAAGGCGCTTAATATAGCAACTGGACAGTATGCTTTAATCAGGCAGGTGCATCTCTGTTGTTCAAATAAAATAGTGGTTTATGCACGTACGGTGATACCCTTAAGCACTCTTAAAGGTGCTGAGCGCAGCTATGGTACTTTAGGTAGCCGGCCTTTGGGCGCGATGTTATTTGCGGATCGAAGCATGCGTCGTAATGAAATTATGGTAACCAGGTTGCTGCCCGAAAATGCATTGTATGAAAAAACCGGTGCACAAGGTGAGGCAGTATGGGGACGTCGCTCGGTTTTTTATGTAGGTGAAAAACCGCTATTGGTCAGTGAATATTATTTACCGAGTTTATTCAGTTATTAGTTTTTCTGCATTCGTTGAATCTGTAGTAGTTTTAATTTCTGTCATTTTTAAAATAACAATTTGTTGTTTCGGTACATCCTGGCCAAACGGACCGTCAGCACCAGTTTCTACTTCAGACATCATGTTGATTACATCCATGCCCTGAGTTACTTTTCCAAATACAGCATAACCCCAGCCGCTCATGTTTTTACCGGTATGATCAAGAAATGAATTATCTGCCGTATTAATAAAGAACTGGTTGGTGGCAGAATGTGGCGCACTCGTACGTGCCATGGCGATACTGCCAGGTAAGTTTTTTAGGCCGTTGAAAGCTTCGTTGGGAATAGGACGTTGTGTCTCAGTTTTTGCATAATCAGTGGTATAACCACCGCCCTGATTCATAAAATTCTTTATGACGCGGTGAAAAATCGTACCATCGTAGGTGCCGGCATTGGTGTAGTAGAGAAAGTTCTTAACTGTTTCAGGGGCTTTATCCGGGTAAAGTTCTAGCATGACATCACCCATAGAGGTTTCCATTTTTACATTGATGATGGTACCCAGATCGAACGGGTCGGTTAATATCGTAGTTACTTCAGAATCTACAGGTTCGCTGTCTACTATTGTTGTATAGGTTTGTGTTAATTCAACAAAAAGAATTGCCGAGCCCAGACCTAAAAAAAGTGCGAGTGCAGCGAAAATGTATTTTTTCATAATTAGAATCTTGCTTGAGTATTAATGTGGTCGGTAATTTAGCTGAAAACTGCAGACTTGTCAGCTTGCAGAAGGTATTGTTTTAGTTTGTTCTGAGTCTATGGAATCTTTTTGTGTGAGTTGAGTTTCGTGAATGCCTATTGCTCTTAGAAACAGCGTAACCAGCTCACGACTTAGTTCGCTCAGGCTGACATCGATTAGACGATCTTGAGGTTGTAGGTACTTTTGCAACAGTGCTTCACGTACCATTCCTTGAAACATTAAGCTGGCAGAAAGAATTTTAATTTCTCTGTCGGCAATATCGTAAGCCAGGCGTTCATTCATGCTGTAGTTGATGTAGTCGGCAAAACTTTTCCAGCGATTTTCAAAAAATTCACTGGTTGCAGGATTGCCGTCAAGCAGGCTTTGCATCTCTATACGTAGTAAGTTGGGGTTTTCGTCGATGCTGCGGATAAAAACCTCAGTCATACCAATGAGGACTTCTTCAAAGTTAGCGTCGCTGTTGACCACCGCCTCAACATAGCTTTCACGTTGCGAGGAGAGCTCCTGCAGAACCGCATCGTAAAGATCCTGTTTGGATTTAAAGTGTCGATACAGAATAGCGGGGCTGACGTTGACGGCACGGGCAATTTCATCGATAGAAACGCCATGAAATCCTTTATCAGCAAACAGTCGTTGCGCTTCCTTGAGGATTGACTGTCTGCGCTCAGGGCCTGATAAGCGAGTGTTCATAAATAAACGTTCAGCAAACCCTGAGAGACAGTGCTGATTAAGATTTCTTAATCATGAAGACAAATTTGCCGCCTTCTTCACCACTTGAAAGCAGTGTATTGCCAGTTTGTTTACAAAAAGCTTCAAAATCCTTAACAGAACCTGGATCGGTTGCAATAATTCTAAGTGTTTGACCATCTTCAAGACCAGCAATAGCCTTTTTAGCGCGCAAAATAGGTAGTGGGCAGTTTAGTCCGCTGGCATCCAGTTCTGAATCAAAATCGCTCATAATAAAACCTCATAGTTAGTTGTTAGTTGGGTCACAAAGAAAGTGAACGATCACTAACTTAGGCTAAGATGGGCCAAATGTCAAGAGTTCAGAGGAAAGAGATATCAAGATTGATAATGAGAGAGTTATCAATAATCTCGATTTTGACAGGAGTTAGCTTTTCGCCGGTACAGGGGCCGTGGATGCACTGGCCGGTGTCAATTTCAAACAATGCATTGTGAGTGGCGCACTGGATAAAAGTATGGTCTCTATCCAGAAATTGATCATCTAGCCATTCCAGATTGACGCCGGTATGTGGGCATGAATTGATAAATGCATAAAATTCGCCATCCTTGTGGATAACAAAAATATCAAAAATCTTACTATTATGTGCAAGCTGGAAAGCCTTGCTGCCGGGATCTTGAATATCTGATATGGAGCAGAGAGCGGTTGTCATACAGAATGATAAGTTAAGCTGATTAAGAATATTAATTCTGTGTAAGATAACATGAGTTTAAATGCATAGAAAAGATAACACATGAATGAATTAAACCTGATTGATTTAGTAATGCTGATTTTATTGCTGGTCGCTGTAGTGTTGTTATGGCGGATACACGGTCAGCAGCTGCGTATAGATATGCGTAATGACGAGCAGACCCGGCAGTTTCAGAACATTGAGTCCATACTTCGTGAAACACGAGATTCTCAGCTCAAGAGCCTTGCAGAGATGCAGGCCAGGTTTGAGCAGCGTTTTGGTGAAATGCAGCACAGCATTGAAAAACGTCTGGGTGAGATGGGACAGATCAGTATCGAAAAAATGGCGGACTCTAATAAAAAAATGCAGGAGTTGTTGCATGAACGATTAAATGAAATCAGTGGTCAGGTAGAAAAACGGTTAAATAAAGGTTTTGAAAAAACCACTGAAACCTTTATTGATGTGGTCAAGCGTTTAGCCATTATTGATGAGGCGCAAAAAAAGATTACCGAGCTTTCCAGCAGCGTAGTGAGTTTACAGGAAGTGTTATCTGATAAACGATCACGCGGAGCCTTTGGTGAAGTGCAGATGGCAGCACTGGTGCGCAATATGATGCCGGAGAATCATTTTTCATTGCAGCATAGTCTATCAAATGGAACACGCGTAGATTGCATGCTGTTTCTACCCGAACCGACGGGAGATCTGGCCATAGATTCAAAATTCCCGCTGGATTCCTACAAACGCATGATGGATAACGAACTGACAGAATCGGAACGACAGGTTGCTGAGCGTCAGTTTCGCCAGGATGTGAAAAAACACATCAAGGATATTTCCGAAAAATATATTATTCCCGGTGAAACTTCAGATAGTGCAATTATGTTTATTCCAGCTGAGGCCGTATTTGCAGAAATACATGCACATCAGTCAGAATTAGTTGAAGAGTCACATCGTAAACGTGTCTGGATGGTGTCACCATCGACGCTGATGGCAGTGTTAACCACGGTGCGTGCTGTGCTCAAGGATGCAGCCACGCGTAAACAGGTTCATCTAATTCAGGAGCATCTGGTGGGCTTGTCAAAAGATTTTGGACGATTCAAAAATCGTATGGATGATTTGTCAAAACATATTCGAATGGCAAATGATGATGTTGGCAAAGTAAATACATCAGCGCAGAAAATTAGTAGTCGCTTTGAAAAAATAGAAAAGGTTGAACTGGAAGGCCCAGATATGGATCTGCTAGATCAGGATATAGATGATATAGGTGATGAAGAGTAGGAGAAAATAAAATGCAGGAGACGGGTTTTTCAAAAACATCCAGAGTTATATTAGTGGCTGCGGCACTGGTTATTATTATTACAGGCATGAAATTGGCAGCAACATTACTGGTTCCTTTTTTGTTGTCTTTATTTATTGCAATCTTATGTTTTCCTATGATGCTAGAGCTACAGAAAAAAGGTGTAGGTGAAAATGTTTCATTGTTTTTAGTTATTGCTTTAGTTTTTATTGTGGGTCTGGCTATTGCCATGTTGATTGGAAATTCGGTGGATGATTTTTCAAAAAACTTACCGGCTTATCAGCTCCGTATAACAGAACAATGGCAGGTATTTATTCAATGGATGGCAAATCAGGGTGTGGTGTTGCCAGCTGATTATTTAAAATCAAATCTTGATCCGAAAGCGGCAATGAAGATGGTGGCATCAATTTTGTCGGGTTTTGGTAATGTGCTGGCGAATTCATTTTTAATATTTCTAACGGTGATTTTTATCTTGCTGGAAACAGCCACTTTTTCTAAAAAAATAACCGCATTCGGAGGTGAGCAGGGCAGTGATTTTTCTACAGTGTTTACCGATAAGCTCAGAATGTATATGAGTATTAAAACATGGATGAGTGCGGCAACAGGTATGCTGGTAGCGCTGTGGTTATGGTTTTTAGGTGTGGATTACCCGGCTTTATGGGGTGTGCTGGCTTTTATGCTTAATTATGTGCCCAATATTGGATCCATTATCGCAGCGGTGCCTGCTGTGTTATTGGCCTTGATACAAGTGGGTATGGGTACTGCCTTTCTGGTGATGGCCGGTTATATGGCCATTAATATTATTATTGGCAATGTCATTGAGCCTAAATACATGGGCAAAGGTTTAGGTTTGTCTACGCTAGTCGTGTTTCTATCTCTGGTATTCTGGGGCTGGGTTTTGGGTACAGCGGGGATGTTGTTGTCTGTGCCGTTGACGGTGGCTGTTAAACTGGCGCTGGATAGTAAAAAAGAAAGTCAGTGGATGGGTGCTCTTCTGGGTTCTGCAGAGTAGTCTGACAATTAATCAGAGTAATTTTTATTGCTAAATGACATCTTCAACTTTGCTGATGGTTTATCAGTAAAGTTGAAGATGTATTGATATTATTTAGCAGCTTTGATATCCAGTAACTCAATATCAAAAATCAGAGTTGAATTGGGTTGTATAAATTGGCCACGTTGTGCTCCACCGTAAGCAATATCAGATGGGATATATAATTGCCATTTAGCTCCCACTTTCATCAGCTGGAGTGCTTCTGTCCAGCCTTTAATAACAGCTTTAACAGGGAAGGTGGCAGGTTGATTGCGTTGATAAGAACTATCAAAAACCTGGCCATCAATGAGTCGACCTTCGTAATGAGTCACTACAGTGTCATCCAGTTTAGGGGTGGCGCCTGTACCAGCAGTAATGACTTTATACTGTAAGCCGCTGGCAGTGGTGATAACGCCTTCTTTGCTGGCATTAGCATTTAGAAAGGTTTTGCCGGCCGCCAAATTTTCAGCGCCAGCTGCTTTTTGTTTTTCTATGAGTGCATTTTGAATTTTCTGCTGGAAGTCCAGTCTTGCTTGCGACATCTCAGCATCGGTTAATAGCGGTTTTTTTCCTGCAGTTGCATCTTTAAGGCCATGAATCAGCGCATTAAGATCCAGTTCTGCGCCCTGTGCATTCATGCGGGTAATAAAGTCGACACCGATGCTATAACTGGCTTTTTCCTCAAGAGTGTTGAGTCCTTGATTTGCCGCGTGGACGATGGATGGTAGTGTGAAAGTGAGTGCAATAAGGTAAGAGGCGCGCATGTATATTAATCCTGATTGATGTTGATAAAGCAGCGTGAAACATATCAGCTCACGAAACTAACATCAAGTCGCTTTCATGTTGTTGTTAATTGGACAATAATCACGCTACAGAAGATATAGAACTTTTATTAATGACTATTGTCGATGTGCTGAAATTAATTAAGGAGACATTATGTTTAATCTGAAACACATATTGATCATTTCATTTGCTGTAGCTACGCTGGCTACAGAACCAGTCATGGCTGGTTTGCCCGCTAGTGTAAATGGCGAGGCATTGCCAACACTGGCACCGCTGGTGGAGAAAACGCGACCTGCTGTGGTCAACATTGCTACCAGGGGGCGAACTAATGTTCAGAACAACCCATTATTGAACGATCCCTTCTTCCGACGTTTTTTTCAGGATTTTGGCAATGTACCGCAACATCGTGAGACCCGGAGTCTGGGGTCTGGTGTGGTTATCGATGCAGGCAAGGGCTTTATAGTTACCAATCATCATGTAGTTGATGGGGCAGATGAAATTCAAATTACCCTGTACGATGGTAAAGAATTTGCAGCTACTTTAGTAGGTTCTGATCCGGAGGCAGATGTGGCTTTGTTGAAAGTCGATGCAAAAAATCTCACTGAAATAGCGATGGCAGATTCCGACCAGTTGCGTGTTGGAGATTTTGCGGTAGCGATTGGTAATCCCTTCGGTCTGGGGCAGACCGTGACTTCGGGCATTGTGAGCGCTTTGGGTCGTACGGGTTTGGGCATAGAGGGTTATGAGGACTTTATTCAGACCGATGCCTCTATTAATCCCGGTAACTCCGGTGGTGCGCTGGTAAATTTGAATGGTGATTTGATTGGTATTAATACTGCGATTATCGCTGCCGGTGGTCAGGGTAATGTCGGTATTGGTTTTGCGATTCCGATTAATATGGTTCGCCAGATTGTTGATCAGCTAATCGAATTTGGTGAAGTGCGTCGTGGCATGCTGGGCGTTATTATGCAGAACTTAACACCCGAACTGGCTAAAGCTTTTGGACTTGATCTAAACAGTGGCGTGGTAATTTCCAAAGTAATTGAGGGTTCGGCTGCGGAAGAAGCCGGAGTTAAAGCCGGTGATGTGGTGGTCAGTATCAATGGCGAACCAATTAAAAGCGCGTCGGCCATGCGTAATGCAGTGGGCATGTTACGTGTCGGTGAAAAAATGAAAATGGAAGTAATTCGAGATGATCGACGCAAGACTCTGACGGCAGTGATAAAAGATCAGGTGGATGAGAGCGTTGAAGGCAAGAAAGTTCATGAGCGTCTGGCGGGTGCGACCATTGAGCAATCGAATGAGGGGGGTGAAGTTTATCTGGTGGTAACCGAGGTTGAACAGAACAGCCCTGCCTGGCAATCAAGCCTGCGCAAAGGCGACATCATTCTTTCAGTGAACCGAAAGGCGGTGAAAACACTGGAAGAATTTAAGCAGGTTGTCGGTGATAAAAGTAAGCAGATTTTGCTGAATATTCAGCGTGGACGTTCGGCCCTGTTTATTCTTATTCAGTAAGATTGTTTTAACTGCTGGGTGCATCGTGCACCCAGCGTTCTTTATGGCCGGTGGTTTCTTTTTTCCAGAAAGGTGCACGAGCTTTGAGTTCTTCGATTAAATAGCGACAGGCGGAAAAAGCATCTTCACGATGTGCCGACCAGGCCGCAGTGAGCACTATCGGGTCGCCGGGTTTGATGTCTCCAAAACGATGGATGACCAGGCAGTCGACCAGTTCCCATTTATCTGTTGCTTCTTTGCACAGCCGATCGAGAAACTTTTGCGTCATTTCTGGATAGTGTTCCAGTGTCATGAGTTGCACATCGGTGCCAGCATTGAAGTCACGCATGGTACCGATAAAATTGGTACAGGCACCATAGCTGCCGGGGCATAGATGCTGATTCTGATATTGCGCTAACTCCTTGAGCGGATCGAGTGCCTGTTCGTACAAATAGGCAGGCATCTTTAACCCCCGGTTACTGGCGGAAAGAAGGCAACCTCATCTCCATCATTCACCACGTCATCTGGTTTGGCATAATCCATATTGATGGCGCATAGCGTATTAACAGGGTAGTCACGTGATGTGACCTGATCCCATATCTCACGGATTGTGATGTTTGCTCTGGCTTCGATCTGGGTCGAATCCATACCCAACATTTCACGCAGGCTGGCAAAAAATTTAACTTGTATACTCATGGCTAGCATATTAACTTTTTTATTAATGGGCTGTCACGCTAGACGCTTTGATATTCACGGCTTTATGCCATGGCCGGCTCTTGTTATGCTAGTCATCAAGATAAACGTACAGAGAATGTTATGACCGACAAATTGAATCATTTTAATGAACGTGGTGAAGCGCATATGGTGAAGGTGAGCAATAAAGCCTCAACCCACCGGCGTGCCGTAGCCGAAGGCAGTATCTACATGCAGGATGAAACTCTGCAGCGCATTCTCGATGGTGACAACAAAAAAGGTGATGTGCTAGCCGTGGCCCGCATAGCCGGCATCATGGCTTCCAAAAAAACCGCCGAGCTGATTCCGCTGTGTCACCCACTAGCTTTATCTCATGTCGATATTGAACTGCTGCCAGACGAAACAACCGCCAGCGTGCTGTGTCGTGCCGCCGTAGAAACCATAGGCAATACCGGCGTTGAAATGGAAGCATTAACTGCGGTGCAGATTACACTGCTGACGATTTATGACATGTGCAAAGCCATGGATCGTGGTATGCGCATGAGCGACATAAGGCTGCTGAATAAATCGGGTGGCAAATCAGGTGAGTGGCAGCGTTAGATGGTGGCTGGTCAGTTAAGTAGCAACGCCAGTTTTGCGGATCAGGTGCTGGCCTGGTTTGATCAGCATGGCCGCCATGACCTGCCATGGCAAAAAAATCGAAATCTCTATCGAGTTTGGCTGGCTGAAGTCATGCTCCAGCAAACCCAGGTGGCGACGGTCATCCCTTATTACCTGAATTTTCTAACGAAATTCCCCGACCATCCCCATCTTGCCAGTGCTTCACTGGATGAGGTCTTAACGCTGTGGGCAGGTCTGGGCTACTACACGCGTGCCCGTAACCTGCACAAGGCTGCCATTGCCATACAGGAGCAACATCAGGGGCAGTTTCCCGAGTCATTTGAAGAGGTGCTGGCACTGCCTGGCATTGGTCGTTCCACGGCGGCGGCGATACTGGCGCAGTCACTAGGGCAGCGACACGCCATTCTCGATGGCAACGTCAGACGGGTATTGAGCCGCTATTTCGCTATTGAGGGCTGTGCTGGGAAAAAAGAGGTTGAGAATAGCCTTTGGCAGAAAGCCGAAATTTGCACACCCTACGAACGACTGGCCGATTATACGCAGGCAATGATGGATCTGGGCGCCACCGTCTGTACCCGATCATCCCCTGATTGTAGTCATTGCCCAATCATGAATGGCTGCCGGGCAGTAAAATATCAGAGAGTTAATGAACTGCCCACGCCCAGACCCAAAAAACAGATACCTGTTAAAACGGTGCGCATGTTATTGCTGACCAATAAAGATGGTGAGCTGTTACTGGAAAAACGCCCGCCTACCGGCATCTGGGGTGGACTATGGAGCTTGCCCGAGCTGGCGCTGGAAGATGATGTGGCACAGGCCTGTGAGCAGCGTTGGGGGTGTCAGATTGATCATTTTGAAGACCAGGCTGGTTTAAGGCACACTTTTAGCCATTATCATCTTGATATAACACCCTGCAGAACTCACGTAATAAAGTCCTCATTAGACGTGCGTGAGCCCGGTCAACAGCGTTGGTGCAATGCGGATAATTACAAAGAACATGCGCTGGCAACACCGGTAGCCAGTATTTTGCGTCAGTATCTGTAATAGAGGCACGATAGCTGCGCTAATGACTTGACTCGTAGCGGGTGAGAGGCTTAAATACGCATCCTCTGAGCAGTTCTGCTTAGATCGCTTACAGCATACGGCCGAATAGCTCAGTTGGTAGAGCAGCGGATTGAAAATCCGCGTGTCGCTGGTTCAATTCCAGCTTCGGCCACCATTTTTTTACCTTCGTTCATACTCTTTCAATATAGAAACAATTGCTCTCTGGCTCGGGTTTTGCTATTTTGGCTATTCTTTGAACCAATGCAAAAGCGTAACTGCCGAATTGACCGATATCACTGAAACAAAATATCTAAAGAGTATTTCACCACCTATGGCGCCCAAGAATAATCTCCTCAGATTTCTCGCTCACATCGTGTTGCTGTTCATGTTGGGGTCCTATGCATTCGCTACTGCAGAAACGCTCTATATTAGCGATGAACTCAAGGTTGCATTGCGTAGCGGAGCAAGCACGCAACACCGTATCATATCTTTCCTTACCAGTGGCGCAGAGTTAAGTGTGCTGGAAACTAGTGTCGACGGTGACTTCTATCGCGTCAACGTCGATGGTAAAGAAGGCTGGGTAAAAGCCGAATATGTGATGAAATCGGCCAGTGCGCGTGCACAGTTACCGGTGCTTAATAAACGCATTGATGTGCTTAAGGCCGACATCAGGAGCGAAAAAGCTACAACGGCTGAGCTTAGCGCGCGTATCAAACAACTCGAAGAAGATAAGCGCGCATTGGAAAAAACTCGCGACGGCATCAATGACTCGCTGGAAAATCTCAAGCAGGTTGCAGCAAAACCATTTGCCATTGCTCAACAGAACAAGGAGCTAGAAGCTGAGCTGGCGAAAATTGGCAATGAGCTCGCATTTTTACAGAACGAAAATGCGTTCCTGCGTGATCGCAATATTAAGGAATGGTTCATGATCGGCGGCGGTGTGTCGCTTGCAAGCCTGTTCTTCGGACTGATCATTCCGAACATCCGTTGGCGCCGCAAACGCGATAGCTGGGGTGGCGGGATCTAATAATTCGATATTAATAAAAACGCCCCATAGTTGGGGCGTTTTTATTTGTACAAGCTAAATTTTATGGAATAAACCAGAACAGGACATAGCAATCAGAGATCTTCAAAGACGAGAACTGTAAACAGGGCTTTTACTTTGTCAGTGACCATATTTTTATCTATATAACTAATGCCTAGTGGTGTTTTCGCAACCCAGTCAAGAACATCTGCGTGGCTGTTTAGTTCATCAGGTGCGCCTTTTTTACCGGTGGATTTCTTGCGTGCCCAGTAACGTTCGTGTCTCGTTTCTCCCATTTTAAGTACATACTCAAGAAAGTATTTACGATCCGGGCTACCGTTAGAGTGGTTGGCTGGAATAGCTTTGTGACCACTAGGAAATGTGGTGGCTTCGCCAAGGAATATTTCTTTGACCATCTCTTCATTAAGTTCGCCACCGTCATAGTCCGGATGAACAATAATAGCTAGCTCAGCATACGCTGTTGTACTACTGGTAATAATCAGCAATATAAAAAAACTTATCAATTTTTTAAACATGCGGTCTATTCTCCAAAATGTGTAGAGGTAAAAATTCTGTTATAAATTTCAATTCAAATAGATCTGCTAATGAGTAAATGTGCTTATTGTATATTCGTATTAAGAATTTGAAAATTTATAGATCTGAAGAGAAAGACTGAGTTTTCTAGAGCTTCTCCCTGTAATCACAGAATAATTTAATTAAACAGCATCAAAGCCGGAAATTGTCAATAATACTTTTACGGTATTATTGACTTTGCTGGAATCGATATAACTTATGCTACCGGGTGTATTAGCAACAGATTTCAATACAGCTTCGTAAGAATCCCGCTCAGTTGGTGAATGTCCAGTGCCTTTTGATATCTTGCGTTGCCAGTGACGTGTATGATTTGATTCAGGCATGTTCAGGACGGATGAAAAAAACTCTTTACGATCTGGGCTACCAACAACATGGTTAATTGGAATTGCATGAACTCCATTCGGGAAAGATTTACGCTCACCAAGGAATAATTTTCTTACATTCAGGATATCGATTTTGCCAGTATCAGAGCTGGGGTGGGTAATAATTGCCAGATCTGCACAAGCGGCAGTGCTGATAAAGAGGACAAACGATGCGGTAAGAATTCTCAGTTTGGTAAACATGATATTTTACTCCTGGAGTATCAATAAGTTTGAGGAATGGCATTTGTGCCAATATTTATTTGATGATTTTAAACATTTGAATTTTGCCAGTGCTAATGGTCACCGTAAGGGTGGTTCCTGATAGCATGGGAAATAATGGTATGGCATGATGTGAGGTAATCATTAAAACTACAGATTCAGAAAAGCTAACACTAATTCTCCCATGGTTAGTATATTACTATATTAGAAAATTGCATTAATTCGGCGGTGAGAGGTTGTAAAAAGCCGATAAAGTGTATAAAAAATTAGTTAGAGTGAATGAGCTTAACTAAAGTGGCCCTGAATCGTGGTCAAGTAGATATTGCATTGATAAGATTCACGCTGTCATATGGCATATTGTCAAAAAAGCAATCGCTAATTCTATAGATATTATTGCCATGATGATTAAATCTGCTTAGGAGCTACATGCTCCCTTCAAATTAGAGATAATGATTAGAATAGAGAAAATCGGGGTCTGTCTATTATCTCTGCATATATTATTTTTTATGCCTGTGGCAAATGCCCTTATTTCGAATGAAACTGTCTGGTATGAAAAAGATGTTAATGATCAGCCAGTAATTCATTTATATTTTTTCTGGTCTAATGAATGTCCGCATTGCCTTAAGGCGAGGCCAGATATTATTGAGATGGATAAAGAATACCCCTGGTTAAAATTGGACTCACTTGAGCTGATTCAGCATCCTGAAAACAGACAAATATTTGAAAATATGGCTACAACGTTGGGGCGTGATGTGCGTAGTGTGCCTACTTTTATGTTCTGTGGGAATTTAATTAGCGGATATGATAATAAAAACACTACTGGTCAGTTATTAAGAACTTATTTGCAAGCATGCTATCAGTTTGTCAGAGAAAATAATCCTGATAATTCGACACATTTTATACTGGATGCAAATGAATTAACATCGATTGAGATACCTGTCCTTGGGACAGTGTCATCAGATGATTATTCATTGCCAGTGTTGACCCTGTTTATTGCGGGTATGGATGCATTTAATCCCTGTGCTTTTTTTGTCTTGTTATTTCTGTTGAGTATGATGGCGCATGCTCGTAGCCGGAGCAGGATGGCATTAATCGGTGGCATTTTTGTATTTTTCTCGGGTGCTATATATTTCCTGTTTATGGCAGCGTGGTTAAATTTATTTATTTATCTGGGAGAGTTGCGAATAATTACATTACTGGCAGGCGTAGTTGCCATTTTTATTTCACTAATAAATATCAAAGACTATTTCTGGTTTAAAAAAGGGGTGTCATTAAGTCTGTCTGATCAGGCAAAACCAGAATTGTTTGATCGTATACGTTATTTGTTAAGGCTTGATTCAGTAATTACGGCTATTTTTGCGACGGTTGTACTGGCTGTTGTCGCCAATAGTTATGAATTATTATGTACGGCTGGATTTCCCATGGTGTATACACGAATTCTGACTTTAAAGATGTTGCCAGTCGAGAGTTATTATTTGTATCTTTTGTTATACAACCTGGTTTATGTCATTCCTTTGTTGGTTATTGTTGCTCTGTTCACGGTAAAACTAGGTTCCAGGAAACTATCAGAGCGTGAAGGTATGGTATTAAAATTGTTGTCCGGTGTTATGATGTTAGTGCTAGGTTCGTTGCTGGTGGTGGCACCACAATTATTAAATAATATTGTGGCGGCAGCAATAATGCTGGTGTTTTCTGTTAGTGTTACCTGGCTAATTACTAAAGTAAAGAAAAGATAATTTATTTAGTCTTTTGAGTATTGTGTTATTTAGGGCGGTTCTTTTTTTCTAGCGCCGTGGCATCAAAAATTATATTCCCCCAGCCGTATTTCATGAAAGTTCGGATATTTATATGATCGATAGCATCGGGATGTTTTAATACATCATCACGATAATAACGGCCAAAACAATTTAAAGTTTGTTCTTTATCTAATTTATGCATCAGTGCAAATGAAAATATTTTACAGGAACCCTCATTTTCACCTGCCTTGCTGACGATGAAGTCGTGATCAGGGCCGTTGCGAAATGACGTTGGACTGTAGTTATAAGATTTATCGATATAATTTATTATGTCTTCAAATTCTATGCTTTCAGACTGTGATTTGATTTTTTCTATTAATGTCTCTGAATGTTTCATGATGTGTTTGTATAAGTAGTTTTGTATTTTAAGCTTGAAAGGATAATGCTTGCTGGTGATGGTGAAAATTAATGTGGATGAATGTTCAGTTCCAGTTCGATTATTTTTAGATTATAAAAACGCACTGCATTTGACAGATTAAATATTAATGTTAACTGTGAGATTATAAACAATAATGCGGCCGGATAATAAAACCATTGTGGCCAGTTGGTTGCTAGTGCCAGCAATATCAGGCTGGCCAGATGAAAACGAAATTGCCAAAGACCCGCCGTTTCAGGAATAATCTTGCGCATGTGTGGTACTTTGACCTGAGACTCCCTTTTTCCCTGGTCACGTAAATTTTTATTATGCGTACTGAGATGTAACCAGATTAAAAATGGGAATATTTTGTACATCATGCCATTCACGGTGCTCATGGCAAATCCGAAAATCATTAACACACCTAACAGAAATATGGGTGTATTAGCCTGGATTAACGTTGGTATTAACCAGGTCAATGCGAGAAATATGAGGCTGATCATGGCGAGCTGCCAGAAGTTCATGGTCAGGTCGGCAAGCTGGCGCCGTCGTGTTTGTAACACCCATAAAGTAGTGACTGCGAAAGTCAGCAAGCAGGTTGCAAGCAGTGCGCTGGTAATGGTGTTCAATATTGTCAGTGGCCAGAAATAAGTCAGGCTCAGCGTCAGCAGGGTGACAAAGACTATCCAGCCGATCCAGCGTTGATGTAGAACAGGATACTCATCAGTAATCTGGAACATGGGAATAACCTGATAGGCTACAGCCATGATCAACAGTGCTACCCAGCCCAGCAACCCCCAGCTTAAATGCAGATCGGTCAGATGCCGTGACAGCGGCCATGTTTGGTTGGCATAACCCATGGCCAGATAGAGGCCGAAGATGGCTGTGATAAACAGAGCCAATAGTGCTAGTAACATCATGCCGCGTGTGGCGTGCTGGTTTTTTGAGCGCAATAAACGCTCTGTTGCCATAAGGATAAATACGCTAAAAGAAAAAGCCAGCGATGCCATAGCAATGATGAACAGTGTATTGATGTGTAGTAACCAGGCGATGCCAAGACTGGCGCTACCGAGAAATAATGAGGCATGAATAATGCTGCTGAAAAATATGGGTCGTGGGATCATTATGCCCATTAATACGGGCATAAGTTGCATCATGGCACCACACATACTCATAGCGAGAAAACCCAGAGTCAGAAAATGGGTGACGGCCAGCAGCTCGGGTGTCCAGCGGTTAGTGAATATTTCCGGACCATACCAGAGCATGACTAGTGCCGCAGCCAGGCCAAATAACGGTGCGCTGATGAAGAATCGTGCAGGTACGGAAAAGGGTGGAGATTGCTGGAGTGATAGATTGGCGTGCATGTAGTACTGAAGAATATTTAATCGGTAGTCGTATTAGATGTATTGATGATTGCCAGTACGGCGGCTGCAGCTTCTTCATCTTGTTCAGACCAGATGAATACTTCTACGGCTGAGGTGGTACCTTTGCGCTGATAATATTTGAAATGATTGTCGTCGAGATTGCCGTATAACATGCATGGTTCCCGGCGGTGCAGCATTCGCAGGTACTGGCCGGGTTTGAGCTTTTCGGCAGCTTCAAGGGTCAATACCAATGGTTCCGGCGGTTCAAGTTCACTGACATCGAGCACGACCTCATTGGACATTATTGATTTTCCCAGTTCAGAAATGTTTTCTGTAAATGAACATCTTCCTCGGATAGGTGCATGTCCATCATGTTATACAGAATCTGCTCTTCTTTCATATTGTGTTGTTGCATCAGCACTAACAGAGTATCGGCAACGCCGAGGTAGTCATCGCTATGCTGACGTTCCAGAGCATCACGCATCTCAATAAATAGCACACGCATCTGGTCATGTTCCATGCGCATCATTTCTGTAGGCCCCATTTTCATGCCGGTAGTTTCTTCAAAAGCAGGGAATAATTCTGTTTCTTCGATACCAAGATGACGATCCATGGCGTGGATAAATTCATTGAAGGCCTGTGAGGCCGTGGTCCAGTCTTCGGCCGATACCGCAGCTTCAGCTTTGGCAAAAAGATAATCGCAATCTTTGTGATCCTGTGACATAAATTGTTTAATATTCATTTCAGTATGCTCTGTGGTTAAACAGTGAGATCATAACGTTATGTGGCTGTGCATCTAATGATCTACGTCAGAAGAATAGAGTAGAGGTTGCGGCTAGATTTTCTGATCAGAGTTAGAGTGTAAGCTGGTTACTCTTTTAGTCGCAATAGAATGGCTTATAATGCCCCGGATACTCTTCAATAAAGGCTATGTAATAACATGAAACTCATCTCTAATTTCCTACTATTTTTCCTTGTTACAGGTACGGGTATTTCGTCCGTTTATGCGGGTGATTCGGTTAGTCTTGATGTGCCGCCGGCTTCACTGGAAAAATGGTATAAACCGGCCAACAAGCGCCAGGTGTGGTTACATACCATGTTTGCACTACGCCGTGAAATGCAGGCTATTAGTGAATATGCGGAACAGAAAGATAAGCCCGGTATGGAAAAATGGATAAGCCGCCTGGAAAAACATTACAGTAAAATCGCCGATATGGTGCCTGAGTGGAAAAAAGAAATTAAACCCCGGTTGTTATCTGAATTAAAAATGTTTGCAGAAAAAGGTGATATGTATCGCGTGGCTAAAACACTAAAAATGATTCAGCGTACCTGTGATGATTGCCATAGCAGTTACCAGCCGCTGGTGGTGGCCATGTATCGATCACCGCACTATGAAGATATCAAGGTCAAAGATATCAATGGCGCACTTGAGTCTTTTTCAGACAATATGGAGAATCTGTCTGACTCAGTTAATCGAATCCTGATCGCGCTCGACGATAATCATAAAACTACTGCCCTGCAGGCTAGTCAGAATCTTGTCAGCCAGTTACAGAATCTTGGTGAAAGTTGTAATCGTTGTCATAAAGATGATGAGTATCCGCGCGAACGCATCCTGGGCGAGGTAACTCAACAACGTTTTGCAAAACTTAAATCAGACATCAGTGCGGGCCGCGTGAAAGACAGTCAGGATCTGATGGGTGAAATTGCGGTGACTGTGTGCGCACGTTGCCACAATACGCATCGTATTGTTAATGATCTACGTGACGCACTGTTGCTAGAAGAATAATAATTGGCCGATTGGTTAAAGCATAGTAATTACTGAGCAAAAAAATTCATTTCCCACTGCCATGCTGTTTCGATAATGGTTTCCAGCTGGTCGAACTTGGGTGACCAGTTAAGTTCATCTCGGGCGAGTGTTGAGTCGGCGACTAAAACAGCAGGGTCACCAGCACGTCGATCAGTGATCACTACATTGAAATCTTTACCTGAAACTTTTTTGGAAGTATCGATAACCTGCTGTACAGAAAAGCCTTTGCCATTGCCGAGATTGTAGCGAGCACTGCTTCCGGTTTTTTGCATTTTGGCTAGTGCCAGTGAGTGTGCTTCACATAGATCATTGATATGTACATAATCACGCACACATGTTCCATCTTCGGTGGGGTAATCCTGGCCGAATATTTTGATGTCTGCACGCCGCCCGGAAGCGGCCTGTAAAATCAGCGGCACCAGATGAGATTCAGGATTATGGCGTTCGCCCAGCTCACCATCAGGATCAGCACCAGCAGCATTGAAATAACGTAAACAGGTTGATTTTAATCCGTAAGCCGTATCGTAATCTTCCAGCATATGTTCGACCATTAATTTGGTGCGGCCATATGGGTTGATCGGATTCTGTGGATGCGCTTCATTAATGGGTGTGTATTGTGGTTCGCCAAAGATGGCGGCGGTGGAGGAAAAAATAAAATGCTTGATATCATATTTCACCATGGCATCAAGTAATACCTGAGTGTTGCATACGTTGTTGTGATAATACTTGCCAGGATTAATTACCGATTCACCAACTTCAATAAAAGCGGCAAAATGCATTACGGCATCAAATTTATGCTGATTAAATAATTGATTGAGTACATTGTTATCGCCGAGATCACCGATGACAAGCTCACCGTATTTGACAGCATCTTTATAACCGCAACTTAAGTTGTCTAGAGTAATAACTTCGTTATTGGACAGGGCGAGTTGTTTAACCATGTGTGAGCCGATATAACCGGCACCACCAACGACAAGAATTTTCATATTTCGATTTTTACCACTAAAGAATTTCGACCAGTGTATCACCGCCGATTATTAATCTGGACAGTTTAATCTGCATGCCCTCGGCGGCGCAAATGCTTTTGGCTGGATTTCGTTTGTGTTTAAAGTGAGCGTCATTTTCTATCTGGATTTCATCAAGCTCCCCATCAGTACGGTCGGGGTCGTGATGAAACATCACCAGTGTTCCGACTTCAGCATCAATGGCCAGCTGTCGGACCTGAGAAATTAATGAGTGCCCCCAGCCATGTTTGTGTGGCATATCATCTTCGGTATATTGTGCATCGTGAATTAATACATCAACACCGTGTAGAAAAGTAACCCAGTCATCATAGGTAGTGTGAACTTTATAAGGAGGATCAAGTTCGTTGTCAGTGACATACGCACAGCTCATACCATCTTCTTCAAACCGGTAAGCGGTGCCTCCACCCGGGTGATTGAGTGGTTTTTTTGTGATGTGAATATTCCTGTCTTTTAGAATGGACTCAACATTATCGAATATGCAGCTATTTTGAGAAGGCAGTTCTTCAAGTCTTACGGGAAAGTTAATGCCATCCATTTGTTCGAATAAAGTACCCGGTAATCTATCTCTGGAGTCAGTGCTGGTGAAAACATCAATTTGACGATCTGCCTGAAAAATAGGCTCGAAAAAAGGATAGCCCTGAATATGATCCCAGTGAACGTGAGAAAGAACGATATTGATGGGTGTTGTTTTGTTTAAAAGATGACGCCCCAGTTTCTTCATGCCCGTGCCTGCATCAAGAACTACATCCTGCCCGTTATCCATTGCTAAATGTATGCAGGAGGTGTTGCCGCCATATTTGATTGTTGTTGGCCCGGGCGTTGGCGCCGAGCCGCGAACACCATAAAAGGTGATTATCATTGTATGCTTATGAAGTTCCTATTTCAGATGAAGCCCAATTTAACTAGAACAGGCGGTGCTGTAAAGGCTAGATTTACAGAAGGGTAATTGCTAATCTAGTGAAAGCAAACGTGTTTCATATAGTGGGTACATGCTCATTAAACACACGTATGTAACCAGGAGGGTGTTAAATATGATTCCGAAGTCAATCTATCAGTTATTACCTTATATCTATATTAGTTTAGGCATGCTCTGCTTGCTGATTGTGGAGTCGCGCCTGATCCTGTTTTCATCAGTTTTATTGATTGCTGCGGGTGGTCTGGTGTTATTGATGAGACACAATAATGCTGACGATTCAGTCGAGTCTGTAAATAGCGTTGATGATGATTCAGAGATCATATTGGATGAAAGTAGCCACCCTTTTGATCATGAGAGGCGCGTTGATGACGACAGAGGGTTCCCATTGCTGGATAATCGAGATGCGATGATAGCGTTTGATCGCAGAAAGAAGCAATCAGATAACAAAGATTGATTCAGTAACATTGTAGATAGCGATCTACAGCTGCCTTTGATTAAATTTTGATGGTAGATAGGCTGACCAGTCTCTGCTGTTATCACCAAAAACCAAAAAGAAAGGGTTGAGCAAGCTGTCTTTGGTATTGTAATCGAGTTCAGACATATCCAGTTTGGTCATATAGCCACCGGCCTGTTCAACAATACAGTGAGCTGCGGCGGTATCCCATTCAGAAGTAAAGCCTATTCTTGGATACAGGTCTGCCTGTCCTTCTGCTATCAGGCAGAACTTGAGTGAGCTACCCATGTTGAGTAATTCAGCATTACCAAGATTCTTCATATAAGTCTGTAATTGCTCCGAGCTGTGGGAACGGCTGCTGACAACGATTAGTTTATCGCCAGCCTGTTTGCGTACCTGTATGGCTTTGGGCTCTTTGCCATGCTCAATTTTAAAAGAGCCACCATCCTTCCAGCCATAATAATCAATGTTTAAAACGGGTACATGGATAATACCAATAATGCTTTTATGGTTATTGATGAGTGCAATATTAACTGTGAACTCGCCATTACGTTTGATAAATTCTTTAGTGCCATCGAGGGGGTCAACCAGCCAATATGTTTGCCATTGTTGTCGTGCTTCAAAAGATGGTTTGATAGATTCTTCTGACAGGACAGGGATATCAGGTGTTAAAGCGGCTAAGGCTTTGATAATGGTTCGGTGTGCGGCGATATCCGCATCGGTTAGTGGTGATTTATCATCTTTTTCCTCGATAGCGTAGTCGCTGTTGTAAATTTCCAGTATTCTTGCACCGGCTTGCCGCGCAATTTCTATACATTGGTTACATAAGTATTCGAGATTGAGCGATTCTGACATGAGCGTGTTTTACTTGATAAACCTGGAAATTGCCATACTACTGTATTGTTGATTTTCTGTCTGTAATTGAGGTTTTTATGAATAACTATCTGGTTTGGCAAGAGATCAAAACGGTCTTTCTGGATCTTGACGGTACTTTGCTGGATTTACATTTTGATAATCACTTTTGGCTTGAGTATGTGCCGGTCTGTTTTGCTGATAAACATGAACTAACACATGAGCAGGCGAATGATGCATTAATGAGTCGTTATAAAGACGCAAAGGGCAAACTGGACTGGTACTGTGTTGATTTCTGGACACGAGAGTTAGGGCTGGATATTGAGCAGATGAAACATGAAGTTGCGCATAAAATTGCAGTGCGCCCGGAAGTTCGCGAATTTCTGCAGGCGATAAAAAATTCAGGTAAGCGAATCGTGCTAGTGACAAATGCGCATCCGGCCAGTCTGTCGCTGAAAATGAAAAAGACGGGATTAGATATGTATTTTGATCGAATGATCAATGCACATGACCTTGGTCTGGCTAAAGAACATGATGGTTTCTGGAATTCGCTACATGAGATGGAGCCGTTCGAATCAGCGCATACATTGCTGATTGATGACAACCTGGAAGTGCTGGAAAGTGCTGAGCATTATGGTATTAAATATTTACTGGCGATACTGCAGCCGGATAGTCAGGCTGATGAAGTGGAAACTAAACACTTTCATGCAGTACATCGCTTTTCAGAGGTAATGCCACGCTAGCTTAACGAGTTAGATTTTAAATTGATCATCCCATTTTTTATAGCGTTTTTTACAGTAAGCCAGTAAGTCTTCATAATTTGTGAAATATAAATCAAAACCATCTTCTGATGGGGCATCATATTCACAATAATCATTAGTGTGTTCGCGACAGATTTCCGGGCGCACACTATAGATCCCACAATCACCATTAATTTGCAGGTGTTGGCATTTACCACTGACTAATAAGGTCCAGCCATCATCATCTTTATAGATACTAATGTTGTCGTGTGAAACCTGCCACAGTAGTTGTTGAAAATCTTCTTTTGATTTGGGTGCGTCAATATGTTGAGTGACATAGGTGCAGCATATTGAACCAGTACAAAAACTACATTTGTTTTCTGTGGTAACTTTTATTTTGTTCGAGTTATTTTTTTTGTTCATGGTAGATCTTATCTATTCAAATGAGGTGCTTTTACATAAAGCCCAGTTGTTTCAGGTTACCATTATTTTTTATTATAAAACTACCGCTCCCCTGAGGCTTAGCAAATAAGCTCAGACTATTTTTTAAATTACTAGTGGCCTTGTTATTTGGGGTCAAAGTTAAATCAAGACTATAGTTGCCGGTTGTTTTTAGAGCGGCTGAGCCAACTATAGCTAATTGGCCATTTTGATTGGAAATTTGAGCATTGATCGGGTTGTCTTCGGATTCAGACAGAGTAATGGTTATGTCGCCTAATTGTGCAGTTTCAGCAATAGTAATGCTGGCTTTATCCCAATTTATAATGCCACTGACAGAAGGGATACTGCCCTGTTGCCAGTCCAGTGTTGCCAGATTAATAGAGACATCACCAGCAACTTCACCCATCGGTAGTGTTACCATTTGACTGAGAGCCTGTGCACTCATGGTAGTGGTAATATTTTTGCTCTGCACAATTTTATTCAGGCCTATGCTTATCTGGCCACTGAGAGGATTTTTGTTGTACATGGTATCAAGTTCAACGCAGGCTTCTGCTATCAGTAAGTGAGCAATGCAGATAGACCATGATACATTTTTGAAAACGTATCTGGATTGTACGGTGACCTGCTGTGCAGAACCCTGCCAGAGCGTGCCGCTCACATTTTGAATGTTAATTTGTGGAATTTGGTTTTTAAATTTATTGATCACCAGTGCGGCGGGTATATTGATAACTAAAAATAGAGTTAGCGCTAATATACCTATGATCAGATAGTATTTACTTTTCATTATATTTTTTCAAAAGAAAGGCGTGCGCTAATGGAGCCGGGCTGATCATTACGCTCAATATTGGCGGTAGTGACAGTCACTCCGTGTTGTTGTTCAAGAGTATTGAGCCATACTAGCAGCTGATCAAAAGAAGCTGAGTCAATTTTGACCTGTGCACCACTTTTTCCAGAGGACTCAATTTTATTGATATGTTGTTTCAAACCGGAGCTAGTCGCGCTGGTTTCAAGGATTAGTGTAATCGGCTGGTTGCTGGAAGTTTTTCTGATGCCAGAGCTTTTAAGTGACTTTGCTTCATTGGCGGCCGACTGCATCCAGGTGTAAATTTCCTGCTGGGATTTAAATTGCTGTTGTTGTAGGTCACGGCCTTGATGCACAGGTTCCCAGACAAGTAGATAAAGCAGAGTGATAAATACTAATACTAAAGCGGTGATGAGCATGTTTCTATCACGACTGGGCAGATGGCTATACCAGATATTTAAAATGTCGAGTTGCTGTTTCATGATGGGTTGGTATGTTTAATGCGAATATTGCCTTTAACACGATCTTTTTCTGAAGAGGATGAAACTATTTCAGCGCTCAGGGAGCTATTATTTAGTTTTTTATTCAGTTGTTCGATGTTCTGCAGGTTGGCACCAGTGACTTCAATGTCAATGGTGTTGTTACGATAATTGATTGCCTGAATGACTACGGATTTTTCACTGGATAATGCTGGGCTCGAATCTGCAAGCAAAGTCATCATGCTGGTATTTGATCCGGCCTGACTCAGACCTTTTAGCTCGTCGAGTTTTTGTTCCATTTGAACTCGGGCGTTAACCACCCGGGTGCTTTCAGGAAAAGATTTTTTGTAGATATTGTCAATTTCAACTTGCAGTTTTTTGTTACTCGTCTCAAATCTTTGGTATTGCACGCTGGTAATACCGATATTTAAACAGAACCATATTGCGGCCATTGAGGCTGCTAGTCGCCAACGCTGCCAGTTAACGTTGACTTTCTGTTTTGGTTTGTAGGTATGTTGTAAAAGATTAAGGGCTAGTGCGCGTTTGTACTGGCCACAAAAAATAACTAGAGGATGAGTGTTGTAGCTGACTTTGATTAGTTCAATTTGCTCAGGAATAATTGCGCTGATATCTTCGGTTGTTGAATTATCACCGTCCAGGGTGAAAAGAATAATTTTTTCGGGCTGTTTACGGTCAGCACGTTGTAGTTCAGTTTTAATCAATAATGGTAGGGTTTCACGATCAAATTCAGCGGCATTAAAGTTATCAAATTGTAGTTTGGCGCGATCATCCTGTAATAACACAGCCCATTGTGATGAGTTTGCGGTCAGGCATAGCATATCTGGAATCAGGGCGACAGGTTTTATACCTGATGATTCTATAGTATTGAGAATGCGTTTTAATATATCGTGTTTAATGGCAGCAACTGGTGTCTGTCCGTCGCTGGATGTTTTGCCAGCGACAAAGTGTAGTTCATCTACATCGTCGGCAATTTTTTCTTCGAGAGCAAAAGGGATGGCACGTAATAATTTTTGCGGATTCTTGATAGGTAGTTTGACCGAATCTAGATAAATAGCGGTACTGTCGAGTAGCACTATAGTTTTATGTTTATCAGCAATCGCAGCAGCATCACCGAGCGAGCCATGAGCCAGCATAGTGGTAAGTTCACCCGCGTTATTAACTAATGACCATGAGGCGCTATCAGCACATTCAGGATTGAAGTGTATGAGCAGTGTGTCAGCCACTAATAAGCTCCCTGTGAACGAGCTATCACCGTTGTCTCACCTTTGTCATCTCGATGAATGATGCTATACATCAAGGTATTCGCCTGGCCAATATTGGCTTCGGTTTCCAGCAGAAAATAATCACTGCTAACAGAGAGTCCATTGGTGTTTGTTATAATTGCGGTGAGTGCGTTTATAGTTAGAAAATCATTCATTTTTTCATAAGGCGCATTCTGCCTGTTAGCAATAATATCTTTGGCTTTTGCATTGTCAATTCCAGCCGCCAGAGATTCTAGCACTTCTGCAGGCGCTGTGTTGACGTTGATGGGGGCTGCAGGGCCGAAGGCGCAAAGCCAATTTTTACTTTGCTGGATGATGGCATCCTCTTCAAAACCTTTGATTAAACGTAGTTCACTAATACTTTTAATCGTCTGATTGGCGGTACGATAGGGTATTTCCTGATTAAGATAATAATTATCTTCAGCACCATCAGGGATGGTAGTGGTGAGATCTGTGTCAATCCAGTCAATAATTGCTTGTGAAAGGTCTGTGCCTGATGGAGTTGTCAGATGTTGCATCAAGCGCTTGAAGCGTTCCTGTGCCAGAACGTTCACCGCTCCACCCTGATAAAGGGAGTTCAGATTAAAGCAGGCCTGCAGGTCGGTTAATTTACCTTGTATGCTGCCACCTTCGACTGGCAGAGGTGGTATCTCTATGGCCCAGTCTTCATCAAGTGAATCGTAATTGTTATTAAGTCGATCATCTTTTAAAATTCTGCGCGACCAGTATTCTGCTTCCATCATGTAGGATATGGACTGTTCACTGGCAATAACATTACTGGTGCGGCGTATATCCAGTTGCAAACGCATACTGAGCTCGACGCTGATTACAGTTGCTAATGCAACGATCAACAGAGCGGTGATTAAAGCCACGCCTTTTTGTGAAGTTTTCAATAACATCAGAGACTCACCTGATAAATTCGGGTGATTTCGCCCCAGTCTTTTAGTTTTAGCGTTAACTCAATGGCAGTGAGCTCGGCAGTAGTACCGCTGCTACTAAGAGGCGGCCATTCGGAATGCCATTCTTTTTTGTCATCTCGATAGTGAAATTCAACTTGTTCTATCTGATCAAGAAGATCACTTTCATAAGCCTCCATGCCCTGAGCACGGTCGAGCTGTGGCCAGAACAGGCGGATCAGTTTTCCATCATCGAGCTGATAGGCGACCCGTAGCAAATTACTGCGTTTTAATTTTGCCGGATTACGCCGTCCACTTCGGGTGAATTCAATAAGATAATCAAGGTTGCTGCTGGCATCTAAAAAAGGTTGAGTATTGCCGTATTCATCACGGATATCGCGTTTGATAATCTGGCTGAAGTCACGACTAATGGTGGTCACGGCGCGCTGCACCGACTGTAGTCGTTCGAGTTCAATTTTAGCGTGTTTGCCGTTTTCGATAATTTGACTGAGACCACCATAGGCCATCACTGACATCACTGCAAATACAGCAATGGCAATCAGTAGCTCAATCAGGGTGAAGCCCTTTTGAGTAAAATTTTCAGTTGTTTGATTATGTTTTATTAACCACATTTATTTGTTTACATAACCGGTTAAACGAGTCAGGCTTTGTTCTCTGCTTTTGTCGGAAAATATCTGAATTTCAACTTCACGAGCATTATCATCCATTGTTTCTTTTATTGTCAGTGACCAGAACCATTCGGTATTAGCCATAGTGGAACTGCCTTTTTTTTCACCGACGGAGGGCCATTCTTTATTTAGCTGCAGCTGTGTCATCTCGTTCATGGCCACCCAGTGAGCCAGTGTTTTATGTTTGAGGTAACCAGTCTGGTGTGCCTGGTTGCCTGAGGCGCTCATGATGGCGCCCAGAGAGATGGCAATAATGGTGAGTGCAATCAGTACTTCTATCAGGGTGAAGCCCCGATTAAAACGGTGTTTAAAAGTCACTCAGTTTGACCTCGTGCTTACCGTCGACGTTGCCGCTGACTATATAACTGGCTTCTATGCCGCGAAGTGCAAAACGTGCCGAGAATTCTGGGGTGATTTCTTCGCTGGAAAGCAGGAATACCTGAGGTTTGAATTTTTCCTTTTTACTGTCGGAGTTTTCATCGTTGGTACTGGCGTTTTTTCCAATGATGACATCGAGTTGCTCGATGGCCAGTTCGATTTCCATTTCATCGGGCAGTTCGCGTTCGCGCAGTAGTTTATCGTCACTGATAGCTTGCCAGCGGTCATCAGTATAGGTAAGAAAGCGATAACTATTTTGTTTGAATTCAAGACCGTATTCGGCATTTTTCAATATGGCTTCTTCAAGTGCCAGTTGAATTAAGCGGTCAAGCCGATAGGCTTCTTCCTTGATCATATCTTCGGGGGAATGACCGCGGATAGTGAAGGAGACAAAAGTGATAAGTATCGAGACAATGACAAGAACAATCATTAACTCGAGCAGAGTAAATCCCTGTACCCTGCTCGATTTTAAATTATAAAAACGGGGATGGAGTCTTTTATTATTCAATGTCCCAGGAACCAATATCGGCAAACACCCCTTCACCGCCAGGTGCGCCGTCGGCACCCAGTGAGTAAATATCCACTTCACCGTGTTGTCCCGGACTCATATAAAGATAGTCATGGCCCCAGGGGTCTTTGTTCAGCTTTTTGATGTAACCGCCGGCTTTCCAGTTGGGAGCTTCGCTGGGCTGGCTGACCAGTGCTTCCAGTCCCTGATCGGTAGTCGGATAAACAAAATTATCTAGCCGGTACACATCCAACGCACTTTCCAGTGCAGTGATATCATGTTTGGCTTTGGCGACGCGTGCTTTGTCTGGATTGTCCATGATTCTGGGCACAACGACGCCGGCAAGAATGCCGAGGATGACGATAACCACCATAAGCTCGATCAGGGTAAAGCCCTTTTGGTGTGATTTCATAATATTGATTTCTGATTTCAAGTTTGCTGCTCCATATATTTTTTGCTACCGACTGCGCAACGAGTTAGAGTGCGCGAAATGCATAAAATTCACTAGATTGATATTCTGTTGTGGGAATAGTACCAAATGCACCTTGAGCTGCCTATTAAAAACCGTGTTTCTCTGCGATGGAATCATGCTTTATGGCTTTTTATAGTCTTACTGAGCGCCTATCTACAGGCCAGCGGTCAGGTGCCTGGCTGGCGTTATGATCAGGCGCTGATTGATAATGGTCATTACTGGTTATTGCTGACTGGTAATATCGTACATCTCAATTGGGCGCACTGGGGATTGAATGTGGCAGGTTTGACCATTGGTATCTTTTTTTTCGGTAGTTATGGCAGTGTATTTCACTGGCTGTTTGTGATTTTTGTTGCTGCTATTTTTGTTGGCTTTGGTTTGTACTGGTTTAACCCCGAAGTGATGACTTACGTGGGTTTGTCGGGTGTTCTACACGGGCTGCTTATTTATGGTGGTGTGCGTGAAATACGGGTGTATCCCGCTAGCGGTTATGTGTTTTTGCTGATTCTGATCGGCAAGCTGATCTGGGAAATATTATATGGTGTGGTGCCGGGTTCGGAAGATCTGATTACTGGTCGAGTGGTTACCGATGCTCATTTATATGGTGCTATTGGCGGTGCTCTGGCAACGGTATTACTGGGTTTATTTGACCAGCTGGTTGAGGTCAAAAATGGGCAGCAGAATACCGAGCACAATCAATAAAACGATCAACCCCATGATGCTGATGATAACCGGCTCCATGATGCCAACGATGAAAGCAATCAGTGTTACCTGTTCACGTTCCAGTTGAGTGGAGGCGCGGCTCAACATTTCTTCGAGTTTCCCGCTGTTTTCACCGCTGGCAATGAGTTGCAGGGTGATAGGTGGAAATAAGTGGCTAGCTTCCAGCGATTTGCTGATGCTACCGCCTTCGCGTACTCGCTCGGCGGCGTTAAGAATGGCATTGCGTAACGGCAGGTTGACGACCACCTGCGCTGAAATGGTCATCGATTCGAGCACGGCAACGCCGCTGCCCGAGAGAATGCTGAAAGTGCGGGTGAACAGGGCGGTATTCAGGCCGCGAACCAGTTTCTGTATTAATGGTAATTTTAATAATAAGCGGTGATAACGCTCCTGATGCACAGGTTGCTGAAGCATGATCTTCAGGCTGATAACCAGTGTGACAAGAATAAAAAATACGTAGATGCCATAGTTGACGACAAAATCACTGATACTGATTAGCGTCAAGGTCAGGCCGGGTAGTTCTTCACCAATATCATCGAAAACAGCGACTACCTGCGGTACAACATAGGCCATCAAAAAGCCGACAATCAGAATAGCAAAACCGGTAAGAAAGGCAGGGTAGATCATCGCCTGGCTAACTTTGCTCTGTAGTTCCTGTCGGTTTTCGGTGTAGTCAGCCAGCCGTTCCAGCACGGTATCAAGATGGCCAGATTTTTCACCCGCTTCAACGGTGGCGCAAAAAAGTTGTGAGAAAACTCTGGGAAAATCGGATAAGCCTGCGGCCAGCGTATGGCCTTCCATCACCTTTGAACGTATCGCGTACATCATGCTTTTGATGCGCGGTTTTTCTGACTGGTTGGCTACCGCCGCGAGTGATTCTTCCAGAGGCAAAGCGGCCTGAACCAGGGTAGCCAGTTGCCGGGTGATCAGGGAGAGTTCGGTTGAGTTGATACCGCGCTGAAAAAGTTTTGAACGATTTGATGGTGATGAATCTTTGCCAAACTTTTTTCTTGCTACTTTAGTGCTATCAATTTGTAACGGAGTCAGACCTTTGTCACGCAGAATCTGGCGTGTTTGTTTGGCCGTATCTGCTTCGATGACGCCTTTCTTTTCCTTGCCTTTTGCATCCAGTGCAATGTATTCAAATGCCGCCATTAATTTTAATCTTCGCGGCTAACGCGGATAACCTCTTCGAGTGAGGTGATGCCTTTCAGGATCATGCGCCTGCCATCCTGGCGCAGGCTGGGGGATTTTTTTCGGGCATATTGTTCCATAGCGTGTTCACCCGCACCATCGTGAATCATGTCCAGCAGGGTGTCATCGATGGAGACCAGCTCATACAGGCCAGTGCGGCCTATATAACCCTGGTAGTTACAGACTTCACAACCCTCGGCTGAATAGACTTCAGTAACATCATCGGCCTTCATGCCCAGCCATTCGCGTTCACTTTTACTGGCGGTATGCGGCTTCTTGCAGTTGGGGCACAGGTTGCGCACCAGACGTTGTGCCAGAACACCGATGAGACTGGAGGCCAGCAGGAAGGGTTCAACACCCATGTCACGTAAACGGGTGATCGCGCCAATAGCCGTGTTGGTATGCAGAGTAGAAAGTACCAGGTGTCCGGTCAAACTGGCTTGCACTGCAATCGAAGCGGTTTCAAGATCACGAATTTCACCGATCATGACGACATCGGGGTCCTGTCGAAGAATGGAGCGCAGGCCGCGTGCAAAAGTCATATCTACTTTGGTATTTACCTGAGTCTGGCCAATGCCGTCGATATAATACTCAATCGGGTCTTCGACGGTGAGGATGTTGCGAGACTTGACGTTGAGGCGCGACAGGCCGGCGTAAAGTGTCGTGGTTTTACCGGAACCGGTTGGGCCGGTGACCAGAATAATGCCGTGCGGTTTATGCAGTAGCTGGTCGAAAGTATCGCGTGCTGCTTCGGACATGCCTAGCTGCTCCAGGTCCAGTCGTCCTGCCTGTTTGTCGAGCAAACGCATAACCACGCGTTCACCATGACCCGAGGGCAGGGTGGACACACGTACGTCGACCGAGCGACCGGCGACGCGTAATGAAATACGGCCATCCTGCGGTAAGCGTTTTTCAGCGATATCCAGTTTGGCCATGACTTTGATACGTGAAATTACCAGCGGTGCAATATTGCTTGGTGGTTGCAGGATTTCGCGCAGCATGCCGTCAACACGGAAGCGTACTCGCATTCTGGTTTCAAAAGGTTCAATATGAATATCCGAGGCATCGACTTTGATAGCTTCGGTGAGCAGAGCGTTGATCAGGCGAATGATCGGTGCGTCGTCATCCGCTTCCATTAAATCTTCCGGCTCCAGTGAGCCAGCCAGCTCGTCGAGATTGAGCTCGTCGCCGACACCTTCCATCATGGCCATAGCCTGATCACTGCCCTGCTCATATGTTTGGGCGAGTAGCGCTGCGAACTGTTCGTCGGAAGCAGGTGATAAATTGAGCTTACGGCCAGTAGCGCGTTTGACTTCAGCGAGAATCAGGGGGCTGAAATTGGCACGATGTAAAATTTGAATGTAATCCTCTTTTATCTGACCAATCAACACGCCATGACGTTTGGCAAAGGCATAGGGCAGCCTTTGTGGAGTCAGAATATCGCTGGGAGATTCAATGGCTTCAGAGGTACTGGTCATGGTCATCCCAGTCGAAGTCGTCTTTGGGTTCGATCACTTCGGGTGTTTTATTTTTGACCTGAGCTTTGTCCAGCGTTCTTGGTTTCAATGGTTCGAGTACTGTAGAGGATTCATCCAGCATATTCAGTGGCTCGTCTTCAAACAGTAGTTGCTGGCTACGCAGATAATTGTACTTTTCGTTGGTGATATACGCGGCTGCGGTATCATCACGTAGGATACTGGGGCGCAGGAAGACCATTAAATTCTGTTTACTCTTGTTGGATGAAGTAGATTTAAACAGGTTGCCCAGTAGCGGAATGTCACCCAGTAAAGGAACCTTAGTTTCACCTTCACTGACCGTTTCCTGAATCAGGCCGCCCAGAACCAGAATGCCGCCATCATCGACCAGAACACTGGTTTTGATCGAGCGTTTACGCGTGGTAATGCCGGTCACTTCACTGCCTGGGATAACGCTGGAAGTTTCCTGTTCGAGATCAAGTTTAATGGTATCGCCTTCGTTAACTTGTGGTGTGACTCGCAAGGTCAGACCAACGTCCTGCCGTTCGATGGTCTGGAAGGGGTTGGTAGGATCGGTGCTGCCGGTATTGGTGAATGAACCGGTAATGAAAGGCACGTTTTCACCAACAATAATTTCGGCTTCTTCGTTGTCCAGCGTGACAATACTGGGCGTGGAAAGAATATTGCTGGAATCATCAGTCGAGAGTGCGCGTAGCAACAGGGCATAACGTGTGCCGGAGTTGCTGGTTTTACCTGCGCCCAGTGTCAGTCCCGGGCTTAATAAAGAACTGGGATCCGTCGACAGTCCACCTACTGCAGCCAGAATATTGCCGAGTCCACCAAAATTACTCATGCCAATAGGGATGTTTTGATTGGTCGACGGTGAACCATCAACGGCCATACCTACACCTAACTCGCGACCTTTGCCCGCGGTGATTTCAGCAATAATAGCTTCGATTAGTACCTGTGCACGGCGGATATCCAGCTGTCGGATTACGGATTGCAGGCTTTTTAAGGTATTGGGGTCGGCGGTGATGATCAGTGCATTGGTGTCTTCATCGGCCTGAATATCAGCGACCTGGGAAAAAGCGCCAGCTGTGCCGGCTGCATTGGCTACTGCTGGCGCTCTCGCAACGGAGGCTCCTTTGGTTCTTGATGTTCTGGTCGTTGAACTCTGGATGCCGGTGAGTATTTTGACCAGGTTTTCAGCCTTGGCATATTTGAGGTAAATAACGTGAGTGTTGCCACCGTCACTTTCCAGCGGTGTATCTAATTGTACAATGGTGGTACGTGCTTTGAGTCTGGCAGCAGGTTCTCCGGTCATCAGTATGCTGTTGGTTCGCTCGTCAGCCGCCAGATTGACTTTCGAAGCGTCATCTTTTGTAGCACCGCTAGTCTGATATAAGGAATTGACGATGCGTACCAGTTCGGTCGCTGAAGCATGTTTGAGTGGGATAATCTCGAGTTCATCGCTATCTGGTCGATCAATACCCGCAATAATCTCCATTAAGCGTTCAATATTGCCGGCATGATCAGTAATGATCAGGCTATTGGTCGGCGCGTAAGCCGCCAGATGGCCCTGTTGAGGGACCAGCGGTCTCAAGATAGGTACCAGTTGTGCTGCAGGTACGTGGTCCATGCGGATTACTTTGGTAATCAGGGCATCACCAGATGGATCATCCTTGCCAATGGATAGCGGTACTCCAGTCTGTTTGGCATTGACCTCGGGAATAATTTTAATAACCGAGCCTGAAGGGATTGCGGCAAAGCCATGTACCTGTAATACCGAAAGAAAAACTTCATAGACTTCGTCCTGTGACATGGTGTTGGCAGAGACTACAGTTACTTTGGCTTTGATGCGTGGATCAATGATGAAGTTTTTACCGGTGAATTTTGAAACCGTACTGATCAGGGCGCGAATATCGGCATCTTTAAGATTTAAAGTAATTTCGTTAGCCAGTGCGGAAAAACTGAAAAACAGCAGGAAGATAAAACTACTGGTGAAGCCAGATATTTGTCTTGCAGTGGGTTTATTTGTCAAACTGATCATGCATGGAATCCTGTTGCGTTTTTGCGTATCCGGTGATGTTTATTGTAGCTGAATATTAAGAGGGACTTCGGTACCGTTTCGTTTCACGGTGATGCTGACCTGATCGGCTGAACGAAGTTCGTTTAATGCACCAATGCTATTTTTCATGTCGTCAAGCTTGATACCATTGATCGAAGTAATCACGTCAGAGGACTCAAGCCCTGCTTGAGTGAGCAGGTCACTTTTCTGTTGTGCTTGCAGGCGATAACCTATTTGTTTGCCGTTTTCCCTGACCACTACCGGTAAAGCGTATTTGCGGAACGAGGTTGGATCTTTAATTATGTCGTTACGAATATTTTTTAGTTCTTGAGTAGAGGCAGTCGAAATTGTTGATGATATCGGTTGGATACTACTGTTGGCTGGAGAAATTAGATCAGGGCTGCTGTCCTTTTCTAAATGTAATGTTTCAAGTTTGCCCTGACGTTCCAGAATAATGTGTTCAGGATAGATTTCTCTAAGTGTTATACCACCAGGGATTTTATCATCAATACCGTATATTTCTTCCCTGCCGTTGGCGCCCTGAGCAATAATGGCACTGGCCGCCTGAGTTGTACCGGCAGTCAGGATACCTCTAAGTACTAGATTAAGTTTTGTTTCAGGCATTTTTTCGGTGCTGCCAGATACTTTTATTGTTTCAGCAATGCCAAACAGGTGGGTACTGGTCAGGGTGCGAAAATCCTGTTGTTGTGATTTTTTATTGTTGAGAGTCTGGTTCACAACTGAATTGGCTGGTGCAATGATAGCCATGGGTTCAACGCCGGATTCGTCTAGCATTAACCAGATAAGTTCAGAGGCCTGCTGAGCACAGGCAATAATCAACACAATACTGATCACCACGGGTAAACGCTTCAATAATGGTTGAAGTTGTTCTATCTGGTTAATCAGCTGGTTGAACGACTGGGTCATACGATATTGCTTAAGCTGTTTGGCATAATGGCGCTAATCTTAGCAGGATGATGCTATTAGCGCAGTATATCGAGGGCTTTTCAGCCACTAATAACTCTGTTTCAATTGGAGCGGCAAAAGCGGTAGAGGGCTATTTCGCTGAACAAATTAGGAAATAACTTCATCATCAGCGAGCTGCGACTATGGGTATAGTCAACAAAGGTTCGCTCAAGAATTTTGATACCACGTTCACGACAGAAAATTTCAAAATCCTGTACCGTGCAGAGGTGAATATTGGGGGTGTCATACCAACGATTGGGCAGGCTTTTAGTTACCGGCATATAACCGCCTAATGCCAGTTGTATGCGGCCTTTCCAGTGCGCCATATTGGGGAAGGTGACGATGCCTTCTTTGCCAACGCGTAGCATTTCATCAATCAGCCTGTCGGGGCGGACGGTGGCTTGAAGCGTCTGGCTCATAATGACGTAGTCGAAACTGTTGTCTGAGAAATAGCCTTGTAGGCCATTGTTCAGGTCGGACTGAATAATATTCAGGTTGTTGCCGAGGCAGACTTCTATATTGTGTTCGTCAATTTCCAGGCCGATACCGCGCACCTGTTGATGTTCGCGCAGGTGTTTGAGTAGCGTACCATCGCCGCAGCCAAGATCCAGGATGGATGATCCTGGCTTGATCCATTCAGCAATAATCGTCAGGTCGGCGCGCATTATTGAATGGCCTCGCGGATGCTTTTCATATAACTATGGAAAACATTCATGTAATGGGGGATGGGTATCAAAAAGGCATCATGGCCATGTTGGGCTTTGATTTCAACGTAACTGACCTGTTTGCCCGCATCCAGCAGAGCTTTGACAATTTCTCGCGAGCGCTCGGGCGCGAAACGCCAGTCCGAAGTGAAAGACATCACCATGAATTTGGCGGTGGCTTTGCTGAAAGTGGCGGCCAGATCATGATCGTATTCTTTGGCGGGGTCGAAGTAATCCAACGCCTTGGTCATCAGCAGGTACGAGTTGGCATCGAAACGATCAACAAAAGACTTGCCCTGATAGCGCAGGTAACTCTCGACCTGAAAGTCCACGTCAAAACCAAAGCTGAGATGGCCTTCGCGTAGTTCACGGCCGAATTTTTCGCGCATGGAGTCATCGGAAAGGTAAGTGATGTGCCCCAGCATTCTGGCCAGCATCAGGCCACGGCGCGGGATGCTGTGGTTTTCCAGATAGTGACCTTCGTGGAAGTCCGGGTCGGACATAATGGCCTGACGCGCAACCTCGTTGAAGGCGATATTTTGTGCAGAAAGTTTCGGTGCAGCGGCAATGACTAGGGCGTATTTGATTAGATCGGGGTAATCGATCGACCATTGCATCACCTGCATGCCGCCCAGACTGCCGCCAATGACTGCGCACCAGTGATCAATATTTAGCTCTTTCATCAGCCGTTGCTGGCTATTAACCCAGTCTCTGACGGTGACGATGGGGAAGTCGGGGCCCCAGTATTTATCCGTGCCGGGGATTTTTGTGTTTGGCCCGCTCGAACCTTTGCAGCTGCCCAGATTATTGGGGCAAACCACGTAAAAATGATTGGTGTCGATAGGCTTGCCGGGACCGATGCTGCTGTCCCACCAGCCCGGTTTACGGTCTTCCATGGAATGATAACCGGCAGCGTGCTGATCACCCGAAAGCGCGTGACAAATTAGAATCGCGTTGTTGCCTGATTCATTGAGTTCACCATAGGTTTCGTAGGCGATATCGTATTCAGATAATACTTTTCCGCACTCGAGCTGAAGCGGCTCTGAAAAATGCAGAGTTTTTGTGGCGACGATTCCTACGGAATCTTGTGGTATTGAATCTGGCATGGATGCTTGAGTCTATTTTTCGGCAAGTCTAAACATTGCAGTATAGGGTTTCAATCGTTGTATAGCGACTTTATGTGTTAAATGGCGCGCCATGTTGGGCGATGGCCTCGGGCAAAGCTTTGGGTTGCTGAATCAGTAATCGTTTATTTCTGCCGGTTTCACCGGAAAGTAGCAGGATGCCGGATTTGGCGACCTTGAAGGCTTTGGATAAAAAAGCGATTAAATGCGCGTTGGCTTTGCCGTTAATTGGTGGTGCGGTGATCCGTACTTTGATGTATTCGTCATTATATTCGGCAAAGGCGTCATTGGCGGCGCGAGGCTGAACGCGTACCGAGATAATGAGGTCATTGCCCTGCCATTTGAAAAACACCGGGATCAAAATTGGGTGAAGATGAAAAGTACGGCGCGTTTGATAAACATCAGGCCAATCAGGGCAACGATGGGTGAAAGATCCAATCCGCCCATGACAGGCAGGTGTTTTCTAATCGGGCGCAAAATGGGGCGGGTCAGGCTGCTGAGTAGCGCGGATACCGGGTTGTATGGATCAGGATTAACCCAGCTCAGGATGGCCTGAACAAAAATGGCAAAAATGAAAACGTCAAAAATCAGCTCGACCAGATTGTGCATGCTGTAGATCAGCAGGGTGCCGATCGATGCCTGAAGGCCGCCCAGTGGCAGCAGGATGCTCAGTTTGATAAAAATCAGCAGTATCACCAGAACCAGAGAAGCGAGATCAATGCCGCGGTAGCTGGGTACGATACGCCGCGCAATGACGACCGGCTTTTGCGTAACTTTGACAATAAACTGCGAAATGGGATTATAAAAGTCGGCCCCAACCTGCTGGAGCAGGAAGCGTAATAAGACGATGGCGATGTAAATGTTGAACAGCGTATCGATCAGGAATATGAATGGGTTGTCGTGATTCATGCGGTATCTTTGCTTAGTTCATCGGCTAGTGTTTGTGATCGGTCGCTGGCGGTTTTAAGGGCGTTTTCAACCAGCTGTTCGAAGTTCGCGGCCTGAAAACTTCTGATCGCCTGTTCGGTTGTCCCGCCTTTTGAAGTCACGCGTGCGCGTAAGGTGGCCACATCTACATCGCTGTTGTCAGCCATTAAGGCAGCACCCAGAGCGGTCTGGAGGACGAGTTTTTCAGCCGTTTCGGGCTCTAACCCCAATTTAACGCCGGCCTGCTGCATGGCTTCCATCAACAGGAAAAAATAAGCGGGACCGCTGCCGGAAACGGCGGTGACCGCGTCCAGTTCATCTTCCCTGTTGACCCATAGGGTAATGCCCACAGCTTGCAGAATGTTTTCAGCCAGTGTTTTTTGTCTGGTATTCACTTGCGGGTTGGCATAAAGCCCGGTTGCACCCGACTGTAATAGCGATGGCGTATTCGGCATGCAGCGCACAATCGCCTGATTTCCGCCCAGCCAGCGATCGATATCAGCACTGCGCACGCCGGCGGCAATAGAGATAAAAAGTGGCTGTGGGTTTGATTGTCCGAGTGTTTCACCCAGTTGACGGCAAACCGTTTGGAGTAGCTGGGGTTTGACGGCCAGCACAACGACATCGGCTTTGAGTGTGTCGCTGTTGTTAGCGGTGGTTTGAATGCCGAACTGCTGTGCTAATTGCTCGCGCTGCACTGCATTGGGTTCGGCAACGAGAATATGAGCAGGCGGTGCTGCTGATGAAGTCAGACCACCGATGAGGCTGGAGGCCATGTTGCCTCCGCCAATAAAAGCTATAGACGTGCTCATTTGATCGATTTCAATTCCAAAGCATGTTAGAAGGTAGTTTTTAGTCTGAAAATTCTAACATAGCCTGAGTAGTGCATTTGATGAGGATAAAAAAATATCTGAATAACATCGCTAAATAACGTGAAGCCCGGTGATTTGTTGGCTATAAGTAGTAGGATACAAAAGTATTCAGTGGCACTGCAAATTTTGCGCGCCTGGGTCAGGTAAAACAAATAGAAATATGTGGGGGAATTGATGGATATTGCGCAACTTTTGGCATTTAGTGTCAAGAATGGGGCTTCTGACTTGCATTTATCAGCAGGTCTGCCACCGATGATACGCGTTGATGGTGATGTTAGACGTATCAATGTAGATTTGATGGAGCATGATGATGTTCATAGCATGGTGTATGACATCATGAATGACAAACAGCGAAAGACTTTTGAGGAATACTGGGAAACTGACTTTTCTTTCGAGATTCCGGGACTGGCGCGTTTTCGTGTTAATGCTTTTAATCATAACCGTGGCGCAGGTGCGGTATTTCGTACCATTCCCTCTAAGATTCTGACTCTGGAAGAGCTGGGTGCACCAAAGATTTTTGAAGATATCGCCAATACACCGCGCGGCATTGTGCTGGTGACCGGGCCAACTGGTTCGGGCAAATCAACCACGCTGGCGGGTATGGTCAATTACGTTAACGAGAACCACTATGGTCATATTCTGACCATCGAAGACCCGATCGAATTTGTGCACGAAAGTAAAAAATGTCTGATGAATCAGCGTGAGGTGCATCGTGATACGCTCGGCTTTAGTGAAGCTTTGCGTTCGGCGTTGCGTGAAGACCCCGACGTTATTCTGGTGGGTGAGATGCGTGACCTTGAAACCATACGATTAGCACTATCAGCCGCGGAAACCGGCCATCTGGTGTTCGGTACATTGCATACCAGTTCGGCGGCAAAAACCGTTGACCGTATTGTGGACGTGTTCCCGGCGGCAGAAAAAGAAATGGTTCGTGCCATGATGTCAGAATCATTGCGCGCGGTTATTTCCCAGACTTTGCTGAAAAAAATCGGTGGTGGCCGCGTCGCCGCCCATGAAATCATGATTGGTACGCCGGCGATCCGTAACTTGATTCGTGAAAATAAGATCGCACAGATGTATTCAGCGATTCAAACAGGCCAGAGTATTGGTATGCAGACACTGGATCAAAACCTTCAAGAGCTTTTAAGCAAGGGTTTGATTAGTAAGGAAGAGGCCAGAACGAAAGCGGCAAATAAAGATAACTTCTGAGTATTTTGCTTAGTTTATTATTTAGTATCGAGATTAATTAGATGAAAACAGATGAGGTGATCATAGATGGATCGCGATAAGGCCATACGATATATGCACGACCTTCTACGTAACGTGGTGCAGAAAGGTGGTTCTGATTTATTTATTACAGCGGGTGCACCGCCTTCCGTTAAGGTGGATGGTGCGATGGAGACGTTGTCGAATCAGGCATTGAGTCCTCAGCATACTCAGATTTTAGTGCGTTCCCTGATGAACGATAAACAATCGACAGAATTTGAGTCAACACAGGAGTGTAATTTTGCAATCAGTTTGCCTGGAGTTTCACGTTTTCGTGTAAACGCCTTTACTCAGCGAGGTTCGGTCGGTGTTGTGCTGCGAAGAATTCAATCTGATATTCCTGAGTTTGATGACCTGAATTTGCCGCCGATATTGAAAGAAATATCCATGACTAAACGTGGTCTGGTGATTTTTGTGGGTGCAACCGGCTCCGGTAAATCGACATCACTAGCTGCGATGGTGGGTTTTCGAAATGAAAATAGTAAAGGCCACATTATCACTATTGAAGACCCTATCGAGTTTGTCCATAACCATCGCAACTGTATTGTGACTCAGCGCGAAGTGGGGGTTGATACAGACAGTTATGAAATTGCATTGAAGAATACCTTGCGACAGGCGCCGGATGTGATTCTGATTGGTGAGATTCGTGATCGTGAAACCATGGAATATGCAATTGCTTTTGCTGAGACCGGACATTTGTGTTTATCCACCTTGCACGCCAACAGCACTAATCAGGCACTGGATCGTATTATTAACTTTTTCCCTGAAGAGCGTCGTCAGCAGTTGTTGATGGATTTATCATTGAACCTGAAGAGTCTGATTTCTCAACGACTGGTACCATCGGCCAACGGTGAGGGACGTGTTGCAGCGGTAGAAGTGATGATTAATACTCCCTTTATGTCAGATCTTATTTTCAAGGGTCAGGTCCATGATATGAAAGAGCTGATCTCTAAATCTACCGAGCTGGGGATGCAGACTTTTGACCAGGCCCTGTTTACTCTTTGTGAGAGCGGCAGGATTACCTATGAAGATGCGTTACGAAATGCGGATTCGGTGAATGATTTGAGATTAAGATTTAAGCTTGAGAGCAAGGGCTCCAAGAAAGAAGATTTGATGAGTGGATTAGATAAACTCCAAATGGCGGAAGATCCTTCTGATAAATCAGCGGGCAGACTCAGATAGTGATGTTTAGAGGGTTACAAAAATGAATTTACAGCCTTATCTTAAATTGATGTCAGAACAGCAGGCTTCGGATTTGTATTTCACCACCGGCGCGCCGGTGAGTGTGCGTATTGATGGCACCATGCGCCCTGTAGGTAAGAGCATGTTGACACCAGGCATGACCAAAAAATTAGCTTATGATTTATTGACCCCCGCTCAGATTCAGGATTTTGAAAGGAATCTTGAAATGAATATGGGTATGTCCTACACCGATCTTGGACGATTCCGCGTCAATATCTACATGCAGCGCGGTGAAGTGTCTATGGTCATTCGTTATATCAGATCAGAGATTCCAACGCCTGACGAATTGGGTCTGCCCGATTTGTACAAAGAGATGATTAGCCGTAAGAAAGGTCTGGTGCTGGTTGTGGGTGCCACCGGTATGGGTAAGTCTACTTCGCTGGCTTCGATGATTGATTATCGCAATGGTAATGAAACAGGGCATATCCTGACAATCGAAGATCCGATTGAATTTATGTTTCGTCATAAAAAATCAATTGTCGGTCAACGGGAAATTGGGCTTGATACGCTTTCGTTTGAAAATGCATTACGTGAGGCCATGCGTGAAACCCCGGATGTAATTATGATTGGTGAAGCACGCGACCGGGTGGCGATTCAATCAGCCTTGAGGTATGCAGATACCGGTCATCTTTGTTTGACAACTATGCATGCTACCAATGCGAACCAGACACTGGATCGCATACTAAATTTCTTCCCAAATGATGCACATAATCAAATTTTGATGGATTTATCGCTCAATTTGAACGCAATACTAGCTCAACGTCTGGTGTCTTCTATTGATGGTACACGCGTTGCAGCCGTCGAAGTTCTAATGAATACCCCCTATATTTCCAGTCTGATACGTGAAGGTGACTTTCATGGTATCAAAGCGGTGATGGAGAAAGGAGGAAAAGACGGTATGCAAACCTTTGATCAGTCGTTATACGACTTGTATAAGAAAGATCGCATTGATCTTAAGACGGCATTGGCTAATGCCGATTCGAGCAGTGATCTTGAATGGAAGATTAATTTTGGTGGCGGTGTTGAATCAGGGTCAAAAGAAAAACCGCCTACACTGCAATTCCCTAGTAGTCCCCCGACTAGTGCTAAAAAGTCCTGAGGCTCAACAAGTTCTTAGCATTGTCAATATTCAGTCGGTATGGCTATGGATCGGTGTACCGCTAACAATGGTGTGCTCAACACGAGTTTGAAAATTCCAGCCGATAAAGGGTGAGTTTTTGCCTGAACTGTGAATGTTTGATTCGTCCAGTTGCCAACTGGCATCTCGATTGAAAATACAAATATCAGCTCTGGAACCAACGGTCAGCGTGCCTGTGTTGGTGCCCAATATCGATGCGGGTGTCGAGGTGATAGCGCGAATGATAGTTTCAATATCAGCAATTCCTTGATCAACCAGACGTGTTGCCAACGGTAGTAGAGTGGCTAATGCACTGATGCCAGGTGCAGTGCTGATGAAAGGAGATTCTTTGGCATCAGGATCATGGGGCTGGTGATCGGAACAGATAGCGTCCAGTGTGCCGTCAGCAATACCACGTTGTAGTGCTTCCTGATCACGCTGACTGCGTAATGGTGGCAATACGTGGCAAGCGCTGTTAAAACTGCTGATATCGAATTCGTTTAAATGCAACTGGTGAGCACTAACATCGGCGGTGATATTCAGGCCGTCATCTTTGGCTCGGCGAATCATAGCCACACTGGCAGCGCTGGAGAGTCGGCCAAAGTGAGCTTTAACACCAGTTTCGGCGACGATTTCCAGTGCGCGGGCAAGTGCCACGGTCTCAGCAGAGACGGGGATACCTTTTAAACCGAGGCGGCTGGCAATAGTGCCTTCGTGAACGCAGCCACCGGCACTTAGCCAGTGATCATCGGGTTCGATGAAGACGGTTAATCCGCAATTGGCAGCGTAAGCATAAGCGCGTTTCAGTACCAAAGTATTGTCAATAGGGTGTCTGCCATTGCTTAAGCCGACACAACCGGCAATTTTAAGTGCCTGCATTTCACTGAGTAATTCACCTTTTAGCCCTGTGGTGAGTGCGCCGAGCATGAGTACATTACTGTGGGCAGCATTCGCAGTTTTATGATTAATGAGTTCGACTACCGCGGGTTCATCGATGACCGGATCAGTGTCTGGTGGACAGCATAAAGTAGTGATACCGGACATCGCAGCAGCAACGGTTTCACTCTGGATGGTGGCCTTGTATTCCTGGCCAGGCTCTCGTAGACGAGCGCATAAATCGACAATGCCGGCAATGACTGTTAAACCTTGAGCATCAATTGTCTGATCAGCTTTGAAGTTTTTTGGGGCGACATCGATGGCTGCAATATGACCATTTTCGATGTATAGGTTAGCCTGGCGGTTGATCTTATTAACGGGGTCCAGAAGGTGACCGTTTGTGATCTGTAACTGGCTCATGCTTTTTCACCCTCGTTGCTTTCAGGTTCACGCCCGAGTGCCATCGACATGACCGCCATACGTACAGAGATACCATTAGTGACCTGTTCGAGGATGACAGATTGAGGTCCATCGGCAACGCAGGATTCGATTTCTACACCACGATTTATCGGACCCGGGTGCATCACAATAGCATCAGGCTTGGCCAGGCGGAGTCGGTTTTCGGTGAGACCATACATCTGAAAGTATTCCTGTTCACTGGGCAGTAAAGCACCCTGCATGCGTTCCTTTTGCAGCCGTAACATGATTACGACATCGGCATCTCGAATGCCTTCTTCCATGTTATTAAAGACTTCGACACCCATATCCTCAACGCCGGCCGGGATAAGTGTTTTGGGTGCAATAACTCGAACATTGCCGGTGTTTAGAATGTTAAGGGCGTGTATCTGTGAGCGTGCAACGCGGGAATGCAGGACGTCGCCGACAATGGCAACGCGTAACTGGCCAAAGTTATCGCCCTTGTTGCGTCGGATGGTGAACATGTCCAGCATGGCCTGAGTCGGGTGGGCATGACTACCGTCACCGGCATTGATGACGCTGATGCCGGGGGCAACCCGATTGGCAATGTAGTGGGCAGCTCCCGATTGATTATGTCTGACGACAAACATATCGCATTGCATGGCCTGCAGATTTTGCAGTGTATCCATCAGCGTTTCGCCTTTACTGGTGGCAGAGGTGCTGATGTTGACATTGAGGACGTCGGCAGAAAGTCGTTTAGCAGCCAGCTCAAAGGTGTTGCGTGTTCGGGTGCTGGCTTCAAAAAATAAATTAGCGATAGTTTTACCGCGCAGTAAAGGTACCTTTTTGACGCTCTGAGCATTGATATTGGCGAAGCTTTCGGCGGTATCTAGAATATTGGTAAGTAGCTTGGTGCTCAAACCTTCGACGGTCAAAAAATGTTTGAGATGACCGTTTTTATCCAGCTGGATATTCCAGGCATCGTGCCCTATCAGGGAATCGGTGGGTCGGCTGGCTTTATTGACCATGTTCTGTTCCTGTTGAATTCATCACTCGACAACAAACTCCAGAGGCTGGGGGCCGGTCAGCTTGATGTGCTGGTTATCTTCAAGGTGCAGATATTGCCCGACTACATTTGCCTGAATGGGTAATTCTCTGCCGCTGCGCTCAATCAGGCAGACCAGAATAATGCTGGCTGGGCGACCATAATCAAAAATCTCGTTCATGGCGGCGCGAATAGTGCGTCCCGTGTGCAGCACGTCGTCCACTAAAATAATGTGGCGATCATCAATTTGAGACGGTAAGTTCGAAGGTTTAACCTGTGGATTCATGCCGATACGAGAAAAATCGTCGCGGTAAAAACTGATGTCCAGCGTATAGAGCGGTTGTTCCAGAGAGAGTTTCTGGTGCAGTGCATTGGCGACCCAGACGCCGCCAGTATGAATACCCACCATTAAGGGGTGATCAATCGCTCGTTCGGCGAGCAGCGTTTTCAGTTGCTCAGCCAGTTTGTCCAGAAGTGTTTCTGGGTTGGCAATTTCTTCCATAAGTAACAGGTCTTATTGTTGGTTGAGCCAGTTTTGCACAATGATTGCGGCCGCCATTTTATCAATCTCATGTTTATTGTGCTTGCCTATTTTGGTATTTTTTTTCAGCATGGTTTCGGCTTCGTAAGAACTCAAGGCTTCATTAATTTTGAAGACGGGTAATGTAAAGCGCTGTTCCAGTTCAAGGCAGAATGCTTCAACACTTTTTGTCATGTCATTTTCTTTGCCGTCGAGATAATAGGGCATGCCGACAATAAGTGCCTGAGGTTTCCATTGGTTAATAAGTTGTTCGAGTGCAGGCCAATCGGGTGAACCATTGATTTGATTGAGTGTGGTGATGGGTGTGGCAGAGTTGGTAATGGTCTGGCCGGTGGCAATGCCAATACGTTTCAGGCCGTAGTCAAAGCCTATGACTGAGGTGATGCGTGTGTTCATCACTATTTGTTATTCACGGCTCAGGCGTGTCCTGCATCACTGCTCAGTAGTTGTAGATTTACACCTAATAGATCAGCCGCAGCCTGCCAGCGTTTTTCAGCAGGAATATTGAAAATAATTTGCTCATCTGCAGGACAGTTGAGCCAGGTGTTATTGGCAAGTTCCTGCTCGAGCTGTCCAGATGACCAGCCAGCATAACCGAGGGCGATAATTGATTGCTCAGGACCTCGGTCTAGAGCAATAGCTTCAAGAATATCGCGGGAAGTTGTAAGTGCCAAATGGTCGCTGATTTTTAAAGTTGAGCCCCATTTGCCAGCTGGCTTGTGAAGTATAAAGCCTCGTTCCTGTTGTACAGGACCACCATGATAGATGTATTTATTACGGATGGTAGATTCGCTGACCTCTATATCCATTTGATGAATGATTTCATCAAGAGTAACGTCAGTTCTCCGGTTGATAACAATACCAAAAGAACCCTGTTCATTGTGCTCACAAATATAGGTGACGGTATGATTGAAAGTATCATCTAGCAAACCCGGCATGGCGATAATGAAATGATTGGTTAGGTTGGTGGCTATCATCATTGTGTTTTAAATTGGCTATTATTTATAAATTCCCAGCTTCTTGTAATGTGTATGACATCAGCTTCCTGTTTTAGTTTGTCGGGAAAGGGAGAATATGGTGCGGCCAGTTTGACGATGCGTTGTGCGGCATCATCCAAAATTTTGTGTCCCGATGATTTCCGTAAATCGACATTGATTAATTCGCCTTTGGCATTGATGGTGACATCTAAAATCAATGTGCCGCTGAGTTTGTTGCGTCGCGCCTGATCAGGGTAGTTCAGGTTACCAATTCGCTCCACGCGATTGATCCATTCACGCATATATCGTGCAGGCACAAACTCTTTGGTGCTGGAGTTCATGTACTTAACTTTGGGTCGCTCGATCTGATGTTCGATGATATTGCTTATTTCCTGAATAAGACGTGCAGTTCTGGCATTTTTTGTTGTGCTTTCCTGTTGTTTGATAGTTATGTCATCAGGATTTGTCTGTTGTTTCTTGGTGTCGACATTGAAGCTGGATTGTTTCTGGCTCAGTACAGCCACTTTTTCAGTCTGTTTTTGTCGTGAAGCCTGCTGCTGTATCTGTAATGCCTGGCCGGATTCTTTAGATACACTGGGCGCGGTAAATAGGTCACGAGGACGACTTTTCTTTTCGCTATTTCCGCCACCCTGTTGCGAGATCTGAGCCAGATATTTTGCATCTTTGGCTTCTGAAGGGTTTTGTGTCTGGACCAGAATTATGTCCAGCGTAGGTGGAGTTTTGTCTTCAATAACAGGTGAAGTGCTGAAGGTGATTCCTAGAATGAGGATACCATGTAATAACGCCGCGAGAAAAAAGGTCATGCCAAGACGGTCATTGTCCGTAATTTTTGGAGGCCTGATAGGCGAGTTTATGGGGATTTGGGCGACAGTTGACATAGGTAATGATTATAGCGATTCACTGATCACAATGTTACCGGACTGGTTTTGATTAAAGTGTATACGTTCTGCCATTTTGGCTGTCATATGTATGATTCCTTTGGTATCAATTAGCATGACATATTCAATACCCATGGATTGTGCAATTTCCAGCCATTGTTCGGGACCGGCGACAAAAAGTGCAGTGGCTGCCGCATCGGCTGTGCCGGCATTGTTATGAATAATGGTTACCGATGTAGAGCCTTTGGCCGGATAGCCGGTACGAGGATCAAGAATATGGTGATAACGTTGACCCTTATAATCGTAGAATCGTTCGTAATCGCCCGAAGTAAAAATGCTTTCCTTGTCTTGTGTTTCCAGCCAGGCAATGGTGCCATCTTCTCTTGGGTGTCGAATACCTACTCTCCAGGGGCGGTCGCCATGTTGTCCACGGACGCTGAGATCACCGCCAGCATTAATTACTGCATTTTTGATGCCCAGGCTTTGCAGATAATCAAAGCACAGATCGATGGCATAACCCTTGGCAAAAGCGCCAAAATTGAACTGGACGGTAGAGTTTCGGCTGGAAAGTTGCTGGCCATCGAGAGTTATGTCATCCATGTCTGGTTTATTTTGTAACCAGTTGACAATGTCCTGATGATTGGGTGGCTGGATATCAGGTTCATCGCTACGGTGAAATTGCCACATTCCAATGAGCTGATTGATACTCGGATTAAAGAGTCCGTGACTACTTTTTGAAAGTGCCTGAGACTCTTTAATTAATGGGATAATGCTGGAATGAATCTGAACAGACTGACCAGAGGCTAGTTTTTGATTGGCTCTGGTGAGTGGGCTATCTTGCCACGAGGTCCAGTCATCGTGGTATTGATTGAAGTTGGCCTCAATCTGATCAAGAGCTTTTTGTGCCAGTGAGGGTTCTACATCAAAAAGCGTGACATCAATTAATGTGCCGAACTTTAAGATTGTGCGCTTAAATTCCTGGGGGGGGTGTCTGTCGCAGCTCGTACTGCACAAGCTGATGCAGAGTGCTAAAAAGAGAGCGAATATGGGGTTCATTGAGAACAATGCTCAGTGTTTTATGTGTTGTTCGATACAGTCCATTAATTGACCAGCAATGTCCAGATTAAATTGTCTGTCGAGTTCGCGAATACAGGTTGGGCTGGTAATATTTATCTCGGTGAGATAGTCACCAATAACATCAATGCCGGCAAATAGAATTCCCATTTCACGCAGGCGTGGGCCGACTTGAGTGCAAATCCAGTGGTCACGCTCTGTTAGTTTAATGCCTATGCCTGAGCCGCCAGCGGCCAGATTACCTCGCGTTTCCCCTTGTGCAGGGATGCGAGCCAGTGCATAAGGCACAGGTTCACCATCGATGAGTAGAATACGTTTGTCACCCTGGGTAATTTCAGGAATATATCGCTGAGCCATAATAGTTTTCTGGCCACGTCGGGTAATAGTTTCCAGAATAACGGAAATATTGGGGTCATCAGGGGTGAGGCGAAAAATGGATTCACCACCCATGCCATCCAGAGGTTTGATAATGATATCTTTTTGCTCATCAATGAACTGGCGGATTAATGATGCTTTGCTGGTGATCAGCATAGGGGTGCAGCACTGAGGGAAATGAGTAATAAACATTTTTTCATTGGCATCGCGTAAACTGGAAGGCCGATTTACAATCAGGCTGCCACCTGTGTATTCAGCCATTTCCAGGATGTAGGTGCTGGTAATGTATTCGATATCAAAGGGTGGATCCTTACGCATTAGGATGGCATCAAGCGAGGCCAGCTCAATAACGTCGGGCGATTGAGCGCTGTACCAGTTGTCTGTGTTATCGACCACCTCAATACGTTGTGCCTGTGCCATCGCTGTGGCGCCCACCATATAGATATCTGATTGCTGCATATAATACAATGGCCAGCCTCGTTGTTGTGCGGCGAGCAGCATGGCAAAACTACTATCTTTCTTAGTGTTTATGGATTCAATGGGATCCATCACTATGCCTAATTTGAGTTGCATAAGTAAGCCTGAGAATATTGTTTGTATCTGTCGTCAGATTGGTGAAATTTGACTGGTAATGTAACGAATATTGTCTTATCAAGCAATTTGTTAGAGAATTTTGTTAATGTACTACTCATTGATTGCTAATAGCCAGAACATGGTCTACATTTGGGTTATACCGTGATTTGGGTAAGTATTTTTTGACGGGTTAATTTTTAATGAGTGAAACGGCGGCGGCGATGACAGAAGAAGTTGTTGATTTAAAAGACCTTAAGGTGATGGTCATTGATGATAGTAAGACTATTCGTCGAACTGCAGAAAACCTGTTGAAAAAAGAAGGTTGTGAGGTTGTGACTGCAGTGGATGGTTTTGAGGCGTTGTCAAAAATTGCTGAGACCAGGCCTGATATTATTTTTGTGGATATTATGATGCCAAGGCTGGATGGTTATCAGACCTGTGCACTCATCAAGAATAACAGTATGTTTCATAAAACACCTGTGATTATGTTGTCCAGTAAAGATAGTATTTTTGATCGCGCTCGTGGTCGTATTGTCGGTTCAACCCAGTATTTAACCAAGCCATTTACAAAGGAAGATTTGCTTGGTGCAATTAAAGAGCATGCCAGAAAATAAATTGGCATTTTCTATGTTTAAAATTTTTCAGTGTGGTGATAAGTAATGGCAAAAGTACTCATAGTTGATGACTCTCCAACAGAGATTCATGTTTTAAAAACATTATTGGAAAAAAATGGACATGATGTTGCTACCGCAAACTCTGGTGAAGAGGGTGTGGTAGTAGCGAAAGACGTGTTACCAGATGTAATTCTTATGGATGTTGTGATGCCGGGGATGAATGGCTTCCAGGCTACAAGGCAGCTTTCGCAACAAGTAGAGACGGCAAATATTCCAGTTATTATCGTTACAACTAAAGATCAGGAAACAGATAAGGTCTGGGCTAAACGTCAGGGTGCGGTGGACTATATAGTCAAGCCTGTGCATGAAAAAGCACTGATTGATGCATTGAATCGAGTGTTCGCAGGTTAGCCTGATTATTCAGGAAATATTATAGTGAATAGAATTGACCCGTTTGATGTATTGCTGGATTTTGAAAAACGTTGTCGGCAGAACGCTGAGCGGTTGCCAGCGGCGGGCGATATTGAGGATAAATGGGTGGGCGTCGGTTTTCGGATCGGTGATGATAAATTGATCGCTGATATGTTGGAAGTGGGTGAAATTCTCGATGTGCCTGAGTACACAAAAGTGCCTGGTGTAAAGTCCTGGGTGGTTGGTATTGCTAATGTCCGCGGCAGCCTTTTACCTATTATGGATCTAAAAGGATACCTGTTGGGTGTTGATATGCAGCACCGGAAACGTGGGCGTTTGATTGTTATTAATTATAAAGGTTTTCGTACAGGGTTGTTGGTTGATGAAGTATATGGAATGAGGCACTTTTTTGTTGATGATCAGAGTAATGAGCAGCCTCATGTGCATAACAGTATCTCACCATATATAAAAAATATGTTTAGTAAGGAAAATGAAAGCTGGCCAGTCTTTAGTTTTGAAAATATGGCCAGTGATGAGCGCTTTTCTAAAGCGGCACTATAAATGATTTTAAGAATAATAATTCCCGGTTTAACCGGAGAAGGCGTAACGGAGAGTATTTTCCATGAGTTCAGATAAAAAAACATCAGCCATAGGTAGCCCATCGGTGGTGCTTGGTGTCATCCTGGGTGTGTCAATTCTTTTTATGTTAGTTAGTTTGGTTTACGTGGGTTATAAGCGTGCAGACTTGCAGAAACATCTTGGTTTATCAGCAGAGCAACTATTGCTTTCACAGCGAATGGCTAACTTTGCGATTGCTGCTTCATCCGGTAGTGAAGCCGATTTTGTGGCTTTAACCGAGGGTATGATGAGATTTGATGAAGTTTTACGCACATATCGACATGGTGGAATTGAAGCGCCGTCTTTGGCATCTGATTTATCTAAAGGATTGACCGAAGTAGAGGCTAGCTGGGATGCTTACAAGAAAGATATTGGTATCATCCTTGGCGGTAAAGAGCCAATTTCTGAAGTGCGTGAACTTTATCAGGTTATTGATAGTTTTATCCCTCAAATGTTGACTTACTCAGATGAGGTGGTTGGTGCTTTGATGAAAACTAAAGCATCAACACGGCAAATATATCTGGCAAGTCGCCAGATGATGTTGTCTCAGCGTATTAAAAATAATCTAAATAAAGTACTTAGTGGTGGTGAGGCTGCGGCAGCAGCAGCAGATCGTTTTGGTCGAGATGCGGCTTTATTTGGTCGCGTACTTGAGGGACTTCTAAAAGGTTCGAAAGCTTTGGATATAGATAAAGTGACTGATAAGGAAGCGGTTGCAAAATTACGTGAAGTCGCCATGTTAATTAAAGTGGTGAGCGACAATATTGCCGGCATTCTTGAGTTGTCACCAGAATTGTTTGAAGTTAAGGATGCTGCCAGTGAAATTAGTGGTGATAGCCAGGATTTGTTGGAAAAATTACAGATTTTTGAAAAACAAATTGCAGGTCAGGGTAAGTTTCTAGACGTGGTGCAGCTTGTAGGTGTTGGTTTTGGTGGTTTTGCAGTGGTACTGATGGTATTCCTTGGTTGGTTATCGGTGAAAGAGGCTCGTAAACGTGAGGAGTCAGCGTTAGAGAACAATCGCCGAAATCAACGAGCTATTTTACGATTGCTCGATGAAATGGCGAGTTTAGCTGATGGTGATTTAACGGTACATGCTACAGTGACGGAAGAAATCACCGGGGCGATTGCGGATTCGGTGAACTTTACTATTGATGCGTTACGCTCCCTGGTTACAACGATTAACTCGACTGCAGTAGAAGTATCTTCTGCTACAGAAAAAACACAGGCCACAGCATCAGAGTTGGCTGAAGCTTCAACACGACAGGCGCGCGAGATTGCTTCAGCGAGTGCAGCGATTACTGATATGGCTGAATCTATGGAGCATGTAACAAAGGACGCTCTGGATTCTGCAAATGTAGCGCAGCAGTCTTTGGAAATTGCACAGAAAGGTGCGGGCGTTGTGCATAGCACCATTAGTAATATGGATAAAATTCGTGAGCAAATTCAGGAGACATCCAAACGTATTAAACGACTGGGTGAGTCTTCCCAGGAAATTGGCGATATCGTGGGACTGATTACAGAAATTGCGGATCAAACCAATATTCTTGCTTTGAATGCGGCGATTCAGGCTTCGACCGCAGGTGATGCCGGTCGTGGCTTTGCGGTGGTAGCGGATGAGGTGCAACGATTAGCAGAGCGCGCAGGTAATGCGACCAAACAGATTGAGGGTCTGGTAAATACCATTCAGGCGGATACGAATGAGGCGGTTAAATCAATGGAAGTCAGTACCGCAGGTGTGGTTGGTGGTGCTGAGATGGCGGAAGCTGCGGGTGTTGCACTGAAAGAAATTGAGGATGTATCTGCACAGCTTTCAAAACGAATTCAAATGATTTCTGATGCTACGAAAAAACAGCTGGGTGTGGCGTCGAGTGTATCTGACACTATGAATGTTATTCAGGAAATCACACTGCAAACATCAGAAGGGACTGAGGAGACATCGGATTCGTTGGATACGTTGAACGTATTATCAAGTGAATTACGACGTTCGGTGTCAGGTTTCAAATTACCAACGGTTGATGATGGCAATGTTGAGACCGTCGTGCTTGAGCGCCAGGCATAAAATAATTGCGCTGTTACGTGATAGTGCAAATACTGATATGCGTAGGATGGTGAGTTGATAATGAGACCTGAAGGCACAGTACAATACAACTCTTTGAGCTGGGTAAAAAAACAGTTAGACGCTGTTTTGCATGATGCCCAGACATCACTGTCTGATTATATTGAAGATAATGAAAATCGTGCTGCACTGGAGCGATGCATCGAACATTTGCGTTTGGTATACGGTACCCTGCAAATGGTTGAAGTCTATGGCGCGGCTATGTTAGCTGAGGAAATGGAGTTAACAGCAAGAGCACAGCTTGAAGGTCTTATTGAAAAACCAGAAGATGTCTATGATGTTTTGATGAGAGCCATGCTGCAGCTGCCGGATTATCTTGAAGGTCTGCAAGCGGGTAATCAGGATGCGCCAATCACGCTTATGCCGCTAATGAATGATATGCGTGCAGCGCGTAAAGTAAAGTTATTATCTGAGAGCGTTCTTTTTCTGCCGGATATTAATGCTGTTGGTATTGAAGAACTTAGTCTTGATTCTTCAGCTATAGAGCCGGGACGACTTGCCGACGAAGCTAAACGTTTACGTACACATTATCAATTAGGGCTACTCGATTTATTACGAAATAATAAACATGCCGCAGGTTTGAAGCGCATGAGAGCAGTGATTGATTCACTGCAAAAAGTAACCGCTGACGCAGCTGTTAAGCGTTTCTGGATGGTTGTTTCAGCATTATTGGAAGCAGTCTCTGATGATGCATTGCTAGAAAGCAATATTACTGTAAAAGGCTTGTTTGGTAGTATTGACCGACAAATTAAATTACTGATTGATTTGGGTGAAGATAAATTTATCAATCAATTTTCTCAGGAACTTCTTAAAAATATTCTTTATTATGTAGGCACTAGCAAATCAACTGGGTCACGTGTTAGTAAAGTTAAGCATGCTTATAAGCTGGACGAGTTACTTGCAGACAAATCATCAGCAACAGACTTGACTGCCAGTATGGGCGGTATTAATGCTGAGTTGTTTGATACGGTTTCACAGGGTATTAGGGAAGATCTTGCAACAGTAAAAGATACGCTTGAAATCTTTATGCAAAGTAATGATAAAGACGTCGGGCAGTTGTCCTCGATTGTTCAGCAGATAGAAAAAATCGGCGACACTTATGGCATGTTAGGTTTTGGTGCAATAAGACAAAAAGTACTGAGTCAACGTGATGAAATGGAAAAAATCATCAATGGTGAGTCAGAAGCAACTGAGCAAAAGGTCATGGATATAGCTAGCACGTTGCTGGAGGCTGAAGCCACGCTTGATGACTATATTGCGGGTAAATCAGGTTTTGTTGATGATAAGGATGATTCAGCTCGTATGGTCCCAAGCTCCGAGTATCGGAAGGTGTTGGCGGCAGTAGTCGAGGAAGGCCAGAAAAACTTTTCTGAAGCGAAAGAAGCTATTCTTGTATATGCAGCTGGTAATAGTGATATCGGTCAGCTAGAAACAGTTATGCAGCGCCTGGAAGAGGTTCGTGGTGCTTGCATGATGTTATCAGCAGAGCCAGTTGAGAAATTAATTTCTGGTTTGAAAGAATATGTGCATGTCGCCCTGCAGATTCATCATCGACAGCCAGAGGTGAATGAGCAAGACGCACTTGCCGATGTTGTAACATCCATAGAATATTACTTTGAAGCATTGTCGGAAGGAAGGCCAGGTGTAGATCAGGGCTTACAAGCCGGTGCGCGTGCATTGAGTGATTTGATAGCGGTTGTAAAACAGTATGGAGATGTGCAGCCATCAGTTACTGATAATATTGAGTCAGAAACAGTAGCAGCCGATAACACCAAAATTAAAGATAAATTGGTAATGGCAGATCATGCTGAGACGGAGGAAACGGAGGCGTCTGAATCTAAAGCTGAGTCTGTCGTAACACCAGCTGTTAGCGTTGCGAGTGCGGCAATACCAGTTCAGCATGAGGAATATGAAATTCTGAGTGATGACGCTGATGAAGAGATTGTTGAAATTTTTATTGAAGAGGCGGTTGAAGTCCTTGGTTCATTGCATGAATACATGCCCAAGTGGAAAAATGATATTAATGATGAAGAATCATTAACAGTAGTACGCAGGAATTTCCATACATTAAAGGGAAGTGGTCGTTTAATTGGTGCTGCACTGATTGGAGAATTTTCCTGGAAAATTGAGAGTTTACTTAATCGAGTAATAGATAAAAAAATTGAAGTTTCCGATGAGTTGTTATCGCTTATGGACGAGGTGCTAGCTGTTCTGCCGCAGTTAATAGAACAGCTTCGAGGTAATCGTGAACCAATTCCAAATATATATCAGTTAATGGCGTATGCAGGCGCATTGGCTGAAGGCCGTGCACATGATTCGACAGTAGTTGATGAAGAAGTCAGTACCAAAGTTGAGGAAGTTGCTGAGCTAGAGTCTGCAGCAACTGAATCCGAGATCGATTTAACTTTGAATGAAGTAATGGAAGTGGGAGGGGATCTTTCTGACGAAGATGAGATGCTGTTAGACGCGTTAAATGAAGTAGAAGATGAAGTAACACTCGAAGCGCCTACTGAAACTGATGAAGTCTTGCTCGATGTAATGGACCACGATTTCGGTGAAGAAGAAATACTGTTCGATACGACAAATGAAGTAGAAGATGAAATAACTCTCGAAGCGCCTACTGAGACCGATGAAGTCTTGCTCAATGTGACGGATCAAGATTCTGATGAAGAGACGATGTTATTCGATGTAAGTGACGATTTATCGGAAACAGTTGAGATTACAGATATAGACAAAGAAGTACCGGTTGATGAATTTGAGACAATTGACCTTACCGTTGAAGAGAGTAAAGCTGATAACGATACGATTGAGGCAGTGGATGTTGATGGTCTTGATAGTTTTGAAACATCAATGGAAGATTTATCTTTAGATGAAGCTGAAAATGACTTTGTTATAGAAATTGATGAGTCAGATGAGCTGGATGAAGTTGAGGAAGTTTCTGGTTTACAAATGGATCCGATGTTATTTCAGATCTATTACGATGAAAGTTGTGGTCATCTGCAAGTTGTTACTGATGCGCTTGCAAAGCATGAGTCAGGCACACAAAAGCTAGAAGCTAATAAGGATTTAATTAGAGCGTTACACACCTTGTTTGGAAGTGCTCGTACTGCAGAAATCGAAGCCATTGCTGAAATCTGCGGAGCGATTGAGAAATATGTAGTGGCTCGCGAAGACGCAGAAGAAGCATTAATCCCTGACAATGTAGTCAGGATTATTGCTGAGGTGATGAATAATGTTGAGGCGATGCTTGAAAAGTTGAAAGCAGGCAGCATGCCTGAGCCAAATAAGGCGTTACTAGATAAAATTAATAAAGCCGTACAGGATGAGTTGCAGCGTCAATTGCAGCAATCTTCATCAGCACATGAAGTGATTGCGCAGGACGCAACGCAGGAGGCGGCCTCTGCTGAAGAGAAGAAAGGCTCGGCAGAAAATCAAGGAACATTGTATACCTATGGGGATGTCGATGATGATCTGATTGATATTTTTCTGGAAGAGGCTGAGGAGTTACTGGAGGACTGCGAAAGCACACTGAGTAAGCTTCGTGAAAATGAAGATGATGCGGCAAGTATCAATGAGCTGCAACGCCATATGCATACGCTGAAAGGTGGTGCGCGTATGGCTACTTTGACACCTGTGGGCGATTTGACTCATGTTCTTGAGTCAATGGTTATTTCTCTGTCAGAAAATAAAATTGAAGCAGGCAAAGAGTTTTTTGATGTTCTACATGAGTCTCTGGATACGCTAAATACTATGCTTGGAAGTGTTAAACAGCGGCAAGCAATAAAATCAGCTGATGGTCTAGTTAAAAGAATTGAAGCAATAATACGTGGTGAAACAATCGAACAGCCTGCAATTGATCAGCGTGTTGTCGAGCGTTTTGATGTCGAGGTTGATGAGCTCCATGATACAGATATTGAGGAGCATTTGCCAGATGAGATTGTAAGTCTTGATATCCAGCAACAAATGCCAGAGATGGTTAGTGCTATATCAACCGAGCGTGTTGAAGACCCGCATCGTAGAAAATCTGATGAAATTGAGAAAAAGCCACACTGGGGTGAGCGTGCGACTGATGTTAATTTCAAAGACTCTCAGGAGCAGGTGCGTGTACGTGCAGATTTACTCAATAATCTGGTGAATTATGCTGGTGAAGTAAATATTCATCATGCACGTATGGGTAAGCAGATTACAGATATTGGTTTTAACCTTAAAGAATTGAATCAAACAGTTATCAGGTTGAAGGAGCAACTACGTAAACTTGAAATTGAAACCGAGATTCAAATTCGTTCGAATTATGAAAAAGAATCGGACGACTATGATGAAAACTTTGATCCACTAGAAATGGATCGCTATTCAACATTGCAACAGCTTGCTCGAAGTTTGTCAGAAACTGCGAGCGACGTGGATAGTATTAAAGACATTCTTTCCGATATTGTCGGTGATTCCGAGACTCTATTATTACAGGAGTCACGAATCAGCACCGACTTGCAGGAAGGTTTGATGCGCACGCGCATGGTTCGATTCGGTGGCATGTCTACACGTTTACGCCGCATTGTGCGTCAAACAACCAGAGAACTAGGTAAGGAAGTAGAGGTAGAAATAGTTGGTGAAGAACAGGAAGTTGATCGTACGATCCTTGATCGTGTGGTTGCGCCTCTAGAACATATGTTACGTAATGCAGTAGCACATGGTATTGAATTACCAAAAGACAGGTTGGCAGCTGGCAAGCCTGAGGTGGGCAATATAAAAATTACCGTTGGTCGTCAGGGCACTGACGTTATTGTTAAAGTTGAAGATGATGGTGCAGGCATAAATGCTGATGCAATTCGGAGAAAAGCGATCAAGCAAGGTCTGCTTGAAGAAGAGAGTGTACTGACTGATCGTGACGTATTACAGTTCATTTTAAAGAGTGGTTTTAGTACGGCAGAGGAAGTAACACAAGTAGCAGGACGTGGCGTTGGCATGGATGTTGTGGATAGTGAAATCAAGCAACTCGGTGGTGTGCTTGAAATAGATACGACTCGTGGTAAAGGAACTAGTTTTAAAGTCAGATTGCCGTTAACACTGGCGATAAATCAGGCTCTACTGGTTGATGCAGGAGATAATATTTATGCTGTTCCATTGGCCAGTATTGAAGGTGTTGTTCGTATCACAGGCACTGAGCTACAAGGATTCTATGATAGTGGTGAATTAGAGTATGAGTTTAATAACATTAATTATGAATTGAAGCATTTGGCTTTTTTGCTTACAGGTCAGCAGCCTAATTATGCTGATCAAGGGCAATTGTTTCCAGTCTTGCTTGTGCATGTAGGAGACCAGTATTTTGCTTTACACGTTGATGACCTACTGGGTCGGCGTGAGATTGTGATTAAACCTGTTGGCGCACAGATCAGCACGGTACGTGGTATTGCGGGTGCAACAATTTTGGCAGATGGCCGTGTCGTACTAATTCTTGAAATGTCAGCACTGGTTGTTGGCGAAAGCCTGTTTAAAGAGGTTGTTACTGAAGAACCGGTTGCTGAGGTTGTGGAAGAAACCGAACCGACTATTATGGTGGTGGATGATTCTATTACTATCCGTAAGGTTACTGCTAGAATATTGGAACGCCATGGTATGAAAGTAATACTGGCTACCGATGGTGTTGATGCGACCAGTAAGTTACAGGAAGATATTCCTGACCTGATGTTGCTGGATATTGAGATGCCGAAAATGGATGGTTTTGAATTGGCAACCTATATGCGTAACGAAGAACGGTTGAAAGAAATACCGATTATTATGATTACATCACGTACAGGTACCAAACATAAAGAGCGGGCCAAGGAGATTGGTGTCGAACAGTATTTAGGTAAGCCATTCCAGGAAGAAGAGCTTATGAAGAACATTAAAGTATTATTAGAGTTGGCACGATAGGATGGCGCATAATATACAAGTTATAAAATGCATGATTCTGACATTGCGCAGTGAAAATGTGATTTTGCCTGCAGCTTCCGTAGCAGAGATGGTATCAGCGCAAGGCGCAAAGAAAGTTCCAAATATGCCATATTGGTACGTTGGCAAGATGAGGTGGCATGGGGTTGATGTGCCATTGGTTTCATTTGAGGCGGCAGGTGGCGGTGAGGCAAAAACAGTTAACCAGAATACTCAAATTGCTATGATTTATACAGCAAGTTCTGATGAAACGCGGTATCCATATATTGGGCTAGTTATATCAGGTGTGCCGCATGTAACTCAATTCAGTAGAAATCAGATTGTCACTGATCCAGATTCATTGCTAGAAATACATGATCATCCAATGGTGGCGCAGAAAACACGTATTAATGGTGCTGCTGTTAGTATTCTGAATATTGATAGCATCGAAGCTATGATCAAGGATGCAGAGGCTACGTGATAGATTTAAGCGAAGTTTCAAGCTAGCCTAAATCACCCCATAAAGCTTGAATAACTGCGATACACGCGGGACCGGCTGTTTCAGTTCGGAGTATTCTTGGGCCTAATGATATCGAAGTAAAACCATTGTCAGTGGCCTGTTGTATCTCATCCAGAGTAAAGCCTCCTTCAGGGCCAATTAAAATACAAATATTTTTTTCAGGATTTTTAATAGTGCTGATACTGTTAGTCGCACCTGGTGCAAGAATTAATTTATGATTATTTCCGATGGTTTGTATTCCTTGCATAAAATCAATGGCAGGTTGGATGACAGGAACTATGCATCGTCCAGATTGTTCACAAGCACTGATGGCAATTTGTTGCCAATGATTTAATTTTTTTTCAGCACGTTCGCCTTTGAGATTGGTGCCTGTTCGTTGGCAAAGCAGGGGGGTTACGTTACATACACCGAGTTCAATGGATTTTTGTATACAGGTATCCATTCTGTCGCTGCGCGAAATACCTTGTAGTAGGGTAATATTTAAAGATGATTCGTTGTCGATTTTTATTTTCTGTTTTATTCTTACCTGGCAATGTTTAGGACTTTCATCAAGAATTTCACCAGGATATTCATGGCCATCACCATTAAATAGAGTAACTTCCGAGCCCTTTCTGGCGCGTAATACACGAATTAAATGGTGTGATGCAATTTTATCAAGAATGATAACTTGATCTAAATTAAGTAAGGAAGAATGATAGATTCGAGTCATGGTCTCGATTATCTATTGTGGTAAGTCATTATTGATTAAAGTCTATTCCAGATATTTAGGATTGCATCGGCTTGATTTAGTGTATAAAAATGTAGCCCTGGCGCACCAGATTCCAGTAACTGATGACATAGCTGTGTAACAACATCGGCACCAAAATCACGTAGGCTTACCGGATCATTTTCGTAAGCAGCTAGCTGTAACCTAATCCAACGTGGAATTTCAGCGCCGCAGTTATCTGAAAAACGTATCAGGTTAGCGTAATTGGTAATGGGCATAATGCCAGGAACGATTGGAATATTTAGATGAGCCTGTTCACATTTTTCAATGAAGTGAGTGTACGCATCAACATTGTAAAAGTATTGGGTGATTGCTGAATCAGCACCCGCATGTGCTTTGTTCATAAAATATTTGAAATCATCATCTGGAGATGATGATTCAGGATGGTATTCAGGATAGGCTGCAATCTCGATATGAAAGTGGTTACCGGTTTTTTCACGGATAAAGGTAACTAATTCGTTGGCATGCGTTAGCTCATTATCAGGTTCCCCTTCATCGGGAATGTCACCTCTTAATGTCACCAGTCGATTAATGCCGAGTTTGATGTATTCATCAAGCAAATCAGCAATTTGCTGTTTAGTAGAACCCATGCAGGAAATGTGTGGAGCAATAATTTGTGAGCTATCAGAATGCAGTTGTTTGACTGTTTCCATGGTGCGATCGCGGGTGGTGCCGCCAGCGCCAAAGGTTACGGAAAAAAAAGCAGGGTTGATAATGTCATTCAATTGTCGATGTGTCGCAATTAGCTTATCCATTCCAGCATCGGTGCGGGGTGGAAAAAACTCACAACTGAAAATAGGCTTATTACGGTGTTTAATACTCATAGTGTTGTATTGCTTGAGTGTATAGATTCGATAATTGGTGACACTGCATAAATATGAGTTTGCAGTATCACCTATATCAAAGAAACTTAGTAACGATAGTGTTCAGGTTTGTATGGGCCTTCGACAGGTACATTGATGTAATCAGCCTGTTTTTGTGACAGTGGAGTCAGGTATGCGCCAATTTTGCCAAGGTGAAGTCGTGCAACTTTTTCATCCAGCTTTTTGGGTAATATATAAACCTGATTTTCATATTGATCACCGTTTGTGTAGAACTCCATTTGCGCCATTACCTGATTGGTAAAGGAGGCGGACATAACAAAGCTGGGGTGGCCGGTGGCGCAGCCGAGATTAACCAGTCGGCCTTTGGCTAGAATGATAATGCGTTTACCGTCTGGGAAAATAACATGATCAACTTGTGGTTTAATTTCGTCCCACTCATATTTTTCCAGTGAAGCAATGTTGATTTCAGAATCGAAGTGACCAATATTACAAACGATAGCTTCATTTTTCATTGCCACCATATGGTCGTGGTCGATAACATTCACATTACCTGTAGTGGTAACAAAAATATCGCCCTGGCTTGAAGCTACATTCATGTCAACCACGCGGTAACCTTCCATTGCAGCCTGAAGTGCACAAATAGGATCAATTTCAGTGACCATAACGGTCGCACCCATACCGCGGAATGCCTGTGCACAACCTTTACCAACATCACCATAACCCAGGACAACGCAGATTTTGCCAGCAATCATAACGTCAGTAGCGCGTTTGATACTGTCGATAAGTGATTCACGGCAACCGTACAAATTGTCAAATTTTGATTTAGTAGCTGAGTCGTTGACGTTCATTGCAGGGAACAGTAGTTGGCCTGCTTCCATCATTTGGTACAAACGATGCACACCTGTGGTGGTTTCTTCTGTAACACCTTTTATATTTGCGGCCATTTTAGACCACATTTTGCTGTTGCCAGTGATAGTGCGTTTTAGTACGTCAAGAATAGCTTTCCATTCTTCGTTGTCGTCGGCTTTTGCTGCGGGTACAACGCCACCGGCATTTTCGTATTCAGTGCCTTTGTGTATCAATAAGGTGGCATCTCCACCATCATCGAGAATCATATTGGCTGTGCCACCATCAGGCCAGGTCAGAGCTTTTTCAGTACACCACCAGTATTCCTCAATAGTTTCACCTTTCCAGGCATAGACTGGGATACCCTGATCGGCAATAGCGGCTGCAGCTTGATCCTGTGTGGAAAAAATATTGCATGAAGCCCAGCGGACTTGTGCGCCCAGAGCAATCAGTGTTTCAATTAAGACGGCAGTCTGGATGGTCATGTGCAGGCTACCGGTTATACGTGCACCCTTAAGTGGTTGTACAGCACCGAATTCTTCACGCAGAGCCATCAGGCCAGGCATCTCGGTTTCGGCAATGCGAATTTCTTTGTGTCCCCATTCAGCAAGGGAAAGATCGGCAACTTTAAAGTCGGTGAAATTTTTATTAGTAACGGCGCTCATGGCTCATCTCCAAAGTAGTAAAAAGAAATGAGCGCCGTTGTCTAGTTCTGAGCCTCGCGATGGTAGATTATCGCTGCAGCGCTCCTCAGAAAATTAGTAAGGGATTATAGCTTAGCTGCGTCTTTTAGTGCAGCCGCTTTATCCGTTTTTTCCCAGGTAAAATCAGGTTCTTCTCGTCCAAAATGACCGTATGCAGCGGTATCACTGTATATGGGTCTCAACAAGTCAAGCATTTGAATCAGGCCTTTTGGTTTCAGGTTGAAGTGCTCACGAACAAGTTGAACTATCCTGGCATCACTGATTTTTCCTGTGCCAAACGTTTGCACAGAAATTGAGGTGGGTTCAGCTACGCCAATGGCATAAGAAACCTGAATTTCACATTTGTCAGCCAGACCGGCAGCAACGATGTTCTTAGCGACGTAACGGCCCGCATAGGCAGCAGAACGGTCAACTTTAGAAGGATCTTTGCCTGAGAAGGCGCCGCCACCGTGACGAGCCATGCCACCATAAGTATCAACGATGATCTTGCGACCGGTTAATCCACAATCACCCACAGGGCCGCCAATAACGAAGTTACCTGTTGGATTGATAAAAAATTTGGTGTCTTTATTGAGTAATTCAGCAGGTAAAATTGGCTTGATAATTTCGTCCATGACAGCTTCACGTAGGTCTTTCAAGCCGATTTCGGGATTATGTTGTGTAGAAAGAACAACTGCATCAATTCCAATGGGCTTGTCATTTTCGTAACGGAAAGTCACCTGACTTTTAGCATCAGGACGAAGCCACGAAAGAGTACCATTTTTGCGCACTTCTGCCTGACGTTTTACTAATTTATGAGCATAAGTAATGGGTGCTGGCATAAGGACGTTAGTTTCATTGCTGGCATAACCAAACATCAGACCCTGATCACCAGCACCTTGCTCATGATCTTCTGATTCATTAACGCCCATGGCGATATCGGCGGATTGTTTGTCGATGGAAGTGATAACAGCGCAGGATTCCCAGTCGAAACCCATGTCTGAATGGTTGTAGCCAATGCGTTTCACGGTTTTACGGACGATATCCTGCATGTCGACCCAGGCTTCAGTCGTGATTTCACCAGCTAATATGACCATGCCAGTATTAACTAAGGTTTCGCAGGCAACGCGTGCTTTGGTGTCTTGCTCAAAAATGGCATCAAGTACGGCATCTGAGATTTGATCAGCGACCTTGTCTGGGTGGCCTTCAGAAACAGATTCTGAAGTAAATAAGTAGTCATTCATATTTTGTTACCTGCAATAAAAAACCCATAAAAGCACAGCTTCAACGGGTTTTGATATTCTAGGTAGATCAAAATTCGCTTTAGCTGTATTTATAAAGCGCCCGCAATCTGAGTCAAATTGGCGCTTGAGGTTGGTCATTATCCACCAAATTGCATACTTGTCAACATGCTGGTTGTATGGCTTTAGCGGGTAAATAACGCTTTATATTCCCCTAATTCAGTTTCGTTCAGGCCAGTTTCCTGTAATTTTTTTTCGAGAATTTCATAACGATGATCATTATTTTTATCAATTAGATTTTTTATGGTATCAACTAGAACATTTTTAGTATTTTGAGGATCATCACTGCCGACAATGTTTCGTTGCATCATTTTTTGTAAGGCAGAAAAATTATTATTATCACGCCAACGTTCTAATAAAGCAGAAGGAGTAATTTCAGGGTGGCTTTGAATTAGCTTATGTATTTCATATAACAGAGGTAGACCTTGTATCGCAGAATCCTTAAAACTATCAGGAATATGTACTTCGAAGGCAAGCTTTGGAGATTGTAATAATAAGGCTATAGCATCGCGAGTTGCGTTCTGTTTTATTTCGCGATTTGATTTTGGTTTTGATGAAACTATAACAGTATTGTTTACAGTCGCTGAGAGCTGGAGTTTGCTTGCGTTGAGACCTGTGCGTGAAGCAAGCTCCTGATAGAGTAAATCTTTGAATACGCTTTCTGGAAGTTTACTTAATAAAGGCCGGGCTTTTTCCGTGAGTGAGGACTTTCCTTCAGAAGTATTTACATTAATATTTTCTGAAAGTCGTTCGAATAAAAACTCAGAAAGAGGCTTTGCGCTGGTGAGTCGTTGCTCGAAATTTTTTTTACCTTCTTTTCGGATCATTGAATCGGGATCTTCACCTTCGGGTAGAAAAAGAAATTTTGCTTCAAATCCATCACGCAACAAGGGCAGGGCATTTTCCAAAGCGCGCCATGCCGCTTTTATGCCTGCTTGATCGCCATCGTAGCAGAAGATGACGGTTCTAACTGTGCGGAATGCGCGCTGCAATTGTTCACTGGTGGTGGCTGTGCCTAATGAAGCAATGGCATAGTTGACACCGTGTTGTGCTAGTGCAACCACATCCATGTAACCTTCAACAATGATGAGTTGTTCGAGGTTACGAACCGCTTTGCGAGCTTCGTACAAGCCATACAATTCCTGGCCCTTGTGGAAAACTGCATTCTCCGGAGAGTTTAGATATTTGGGCTCACCCTGGTCGATAACGCGGCCGCCGAAACCAATAATAAGACCACGACGGTCAGTAATGGGGAATATAATACGATCGCGGAAACGATCATATTGTTTATCATTTTCATTAATAACTAACAGACCGGTTGCAATTAATGCATCGATGGTGTTTTTGTCAGTGCCCAGATGATCGGTTAAAAAGTTCCAGCCTTCAGGGGCGTAACCAATTTGATAGGCTTTAGCGACCTCTCCAGTTAAGCCGCGTTGCTGCAGATATTGAATGGCCTTGTTTGAGGTCTTTAGCTGTTGCTTGAAGAGTACGGAAACTTTTTCGAGAATATCGTATAGCGGTTGTTTGTCATCTTTGCTGTTTGTAGAACTAAAGTGAGTGTTCTCTCTGGGTACTTCAAGGTTATATTCAGTGGCGAGTGCTTCGACAGCATCTACAAAGTCCAGGTTTTCGTATTCCATGATAAAGCCCAGTGCCGTACCATGAGCGCCGCAGCCAAAGCAGTGGTAAAACTGTTTACTATCGCTGACGGTAAACGAAGGGGTCTTTTCATTATGAAAAGGACAGCAGGCGGTGTATTCCTTACCTTTTTTTCTGAGTGGCACACGAGCATTAATGACCTCAATAATATCTGCACGAGATATTAGGTCATCGATGAAGTTTTGTGGAATACGGCCTGCCATATACAATAAAAAATTACTTGATGTAACTTATGTGATTAAGGAATTAAATTTACGAATGATAATTGTCTTGGGTTAAAAATCCGCTCATATTCAACAATGGCATAACGATCTGTCATGCCAGCGATATAGTCGGAAATACCACGTGCCATGCCTTCCTGAGGGTTATTTTTTTCCAGCTGTTTGCAATGTTCAAGTGCTTCAGTTGGCAAGATACGAGGGTCATTCATAAAGGCTTCAAACAGTGCATCAATAATGGCACAGGCTTTCATGCTCATTCTATGTACACGATAATGCTGATATAAGTTTGTCCGCAAGAACTGTTTAAGTTCTAATTTCTGTTCACACATGGATTCACTGAAAGCCATTAGTGGTTTAGTTTGGTTACGAATATCATCAATGCTTTCTGGTTTGGCATTCTCAATATTGTTGCGTGAAGTATCAATTAAATCAACTACCATGACATTAATCATGCGCCGAATAATTTCATGAATTAGATGGCGATCATTTAAGTTTGTATAGCGTTTGATAACGATATCATGCTGGCGTCTAAATAATTCGATCTTTAGTAAGTTGTTAACGCTGATTAGTCCATAACGTAAACCATCGTCCACATCGTGGTTGTTGTATGCGGTCTCATCTGCCAGGTCCGTGAGTTGTGCTTCAAGGCTGGGCTGAGTTTTATCTAGAAAACGCCTTCCCACGGAGCCCAGTAGTTTCGCGTTATTTTGTGAGCAATGCTTGAGTATGCCTTCGCGAGTTTCGAAAGTTAGATTGAGACCGGCGAAATCAGCGTATTTTTGTTCCAGTTTATCGACTACGCGTAGTGACTGTAAATTATGCTCAAAACCACCATAGTCTTTCATGCATTGATTGAGTGCAGTTTGCCCAGCATGGCCAAATGGTGTGTGACCAAGATCATGTGAAAGTGCTATCGCTTCTGCCAGGTCCTCATGCAGGCCAAGTTCGCGTGCAATACTACGAGCGATCTGAGCAACTTCCAGTGAATGTGTTAAACGAGTACGAAATAAATCTCCTTCATGATTTACAAAAACCTGAGTTTTGTATTCAAGTCGACGGAATGCCGCCGAGTGGATAATACGGTCACGGTCTCTTTGATAATTATTTCTGTATATCGGTGTTTCTTCATTGAATAAACGCCCCAGTGATTTTTTATCGTTGCACGCATAAGGGGTGAGAATGCCAGAATAATTTTTATCCATGAGAACGTATTAATTAAGTTTAATTCGTATAGCCGAGGCGTATGGCTTTTCTGAGTTGGTCTTTGCTGTAATCACTACTAATGACAGCATGACCGATGTTTTTCAGTAAAACAAGACGAAGCACGCCATCTAATACTTTTTTATCCACTGACATCAAATCAAGAAACTGTTCTTCACTTATGTTATGTGGAGCTGTCGTGGGCAGTTTGGCATGTTGTATAATGGCAATAGTTTTTGCTACTTGGTTTTCGTCTAGCCAGCCTAATAAAGCTGACATTTTTGCGGCCATACACATGCCAACACCAACAGCCTCACCGTGTAACCATTGGCCGTAACCCATGCCGGTTTCGATGGCGTGGCCAAAGGTATGGCCGAGATTGAGCAGGGCACGTTGACCACTTTCTTTTTCATCAGCGGCCACAACATTAGCTTTAATTTTGCAGGAAACTTCAATGGCATAAGCCAGTGCCTGATGGTCACGACGTAGCAGTGCATCCATATTTTGATCGATCCATTCAAAAAAATCGGCGTCCTTGATCAGGCCATACTTAATCACTTCAGCGAGTCCAGCGCTCAATTGGCGATCATCCAAAGTATCTAATGTACTGGTATCGGCGATGACGGCGCGTGGCTGATAGAACGCACCAATCATATTTTTTCCAAGTGGGTGATTGACGCCAGTTTTTCCGCCGACTGAAGAATCAACCTGAGACAGTAATGTTGTAGGTATTTGAACCAGATGTACACCACGTTGATAACTGGCCGCCGCAAAGCCCGCCATGTCACCGACCACACCACCACCGAGGGCAATTATCGTGGTGTTACGGTCAAGACGGTGGGTTAATAGAGCGTCAAAAATAGTATTGAGCACGTCGAGATTTTTATACTGTTCACCGTCAGGCAAGATCACGCTTTCATGGCGGATGCCAGTAAGCAGGGCTTCAACTTTCTTTAAGTATAGGGGTGCCACAGTTTCATTGCTGACAATCAAAGCACTGTTGCCGGGAATATGCTTTTTCAGAATATCGGCATGATCGAGCAGATTTTGGCCAATATAAATTGGGTAGCTACGGTCACCCAGATTAACCTTAAGTGTGGAGTATTCAGACATGGTATTTCTTAGTGGTTTCTATTCGGAACTGTGTAGGTGTCCAATAATAACTTGTATTACGTGACGTAGCGAGTCATTGCTGGTGTCAACAATATAATCAGCCGTTTCTCGATATAAAGGATCACGTTGTTCGATCAGGCGGGTAAGAATGACCTCGGGCGTTTCCTCGCCATGTAACAAAGGACGATTTTTATCTTTGTGTGTTCGCTCGAGCAAGGAGTCCAGATCACTGCTCAAATAAAACACTGTGCCGCGTGACTTCAGATGCTGGCGGTTATTTTCATCTAAAACTGCACCACCACCTGTGGCCAGTAAAATGTGATTTTTCTGGGTAAATTCATCAATAACAGCACTTTCGCGTTGGCGGAATCCTGCTTCACCCTCTTTTTCAAAAATCAGCGGGATATCAACCCCGGTTCTTTCTTCAATAATGCGGTCGCTATCGTAAAAATCCATATTCAGCCGACGTGCTAGCTGGCGGCCAATGGTGGTTTTGCCTGCCCCCATAGGGCCAATGAGGAAGATGTTTGTTTGTTTGATCATAGCTGCTAAAGCCTAGCTTTTCATGTGGATAGAAGCAACTAACAGTAAGGGTTAATTTTTATATGCGTAAATAAAAGAAGCGACATTTTAGTCGCTTCTTTTATGTGTGACGATTGTTTCTGGATCAAAGTTACAAAGATAGAGACTCCTTAAGAATCTTAGGCGTAACGAATATCAGTAGCTCAGCTTTTGAGTCGCTTTCCAGTGTATGCCTGAATAAAAAGCCTAGCAGAGGGATATCACCCAACAGTGGTATTTTATCCACTTCTCTACCCTTGATCTGTTCGTAAATGCCGCCCAGTACAATGGTATCACCATTGTTAACAAGAACCTGAGTTTGTACTTCACGAGTATCAATACTTGGGATGCCTACAAATACTTCACCGACGGAGTCTTTGTTTACGGTTAAGTCCATAATAATTCTGTCATCTGGAGTAATCTGAGGTGTGACTTTAATACTCAATACGGCTTTTTTGAATTCAACCGTTGTGGCACCGGCAGATGAAGCAGTCAGGTATGGGATTTCAACACCCTGTTCAATAAAGGCTTCATGTCTGTCCGCAGTAACAACGCGTGGGCTGGAAATAACTTCACCCTTATTCTCGCTTTGCATGGCAGATATTTCCAGATCAACCAGTGAGCCGCCTTTTAGTACTGAAAAGGCGATAGCTCCGGCATTTGTACCAACAACTGGTAAATTTACGCCCAGGCGGCCATTGATTGAGGGATGGCTAAGGGTGCCTGCAGAGCCTGTAGCTGCGATATTTGTTATGGCTTCGTCAGTAACGGTACTGGTACCAAATATGTTACCTTGAACAGTGGTTACACCACTGGTGCCGCTTCTCTTGATGCCGCTGACACCAAATCTTGCGCCAAGTTCTTTCGAGAAGTCGTCCTGGGCGATGACGATTCGTGAGCCAATAAGGACCTGACGAATAGGTACGTCTAGCTGATTGAGGATTCGACGTATTTCACTGATAACCTCATCGGTATCTTTTACTATCAAAGTATTAGTACGTTCATCAATGATAACGCTGCCGCGAGATGACAATAAGCTACCGCCAGCGTTTTCACCTTCGCCTCCTTCGCTAGTGAACAGTGTCTTTAATTCAGTAACTTTTGCAAAATTGACGGTAAAGAAAACACTACGTAATGGTGCAAGATCTGTAATGGCCTGAGAAGCTTCCAGGTCAATTTTCTCCTGGGCTGCAATTTCTTCACTAGGAGCAACTAACATGACATTACCTGATTCACGTTTGGATAATCCTTTGGCCTTCAGGATAATATCTAGTGCTTGATCCCAGGGAACATTTTTCAATCGTAAAGTAAGATTACCATCGACCGAGTCACTAACCACGACATTTAGCCCTGTGAAGTCAGCAATAAGCTGTAGTACCGCACGTACAGGAATATCCTGGAAGTTGAGTGATAAACGTTCCCCAGTGTAACCAAATTTTGCTTTGTTTTGATCTTCCAGTTCTTCTTTAGAGATAGGCTTGAGTTCTATAGTGAAAATGTTATCTGTCTGATAGGCGACATGTTCATAATCTCTACTTGCGGGTTCGATTTCGATGCGTACATCATCATCTTTCTTGAAGCTGCTAATAGATTTTACGGGTGTCGCAAAGTCAAGAACATCCAGTGATTGATGTAGATTATCAGGAAGGTTAGAGCCTAAGAATTTGACGATGACTTTGCCAAACTCTTCAGTGATGTCCATAGGAATGTTATTTTGTGTGAGTGTAATGATGACTCTACCTTCACCTTTTTCACCACGACGAAAATCAACATTTTTGACGCCTTTTTTAAAGTCAGAAAATCTTGCTGCTTCGTTTGTTTCTGCTACATCACTTGATGATGCATCTGATGGACCAGTCAAATTTGTGCCTGTAGCATCACTATCTAACGTGATTAATACGGAGTTACCTTTTGTGTTGACCTGATAAGGAATAACCTCTGTTAAATTTAATATTACACGTGTTCGATCTTTGGCGCTGATCGTAGTTATAGACTGTGCAATGCCGATTCCAATTGGTTGTTGCTTTTTAGGTAAAGAGCTACCAGTATTTGCAAAATCAAATGCGATACGTGCAGGGTTATCGATAGTGAAGCTTAATGGCTTGACAGCTTCCTGGCTCATTTCCAATATAACTTGTACACGATTGCCTGGCAGCGTGTTGTATTGGACGGATTCGATCATGTTCTGGTTAGCTGACGCGGATGTGCTGCTTAAACAGAAAAATAATGTCAGAAACGTAAATAATTTATGCGTTCCGTAAAGAGCATTAAGCTTGTTATGATTTTTGGTTTTTGTTATTTTCATGTCTTGCTCCACGCGTTATTCATTTCCGACGGCTATTGATGCGTCACGCTCAACATAGCCACCGACACCATCTGGTACTATTTCCACCAGATAAATACTAGTTTCTGTTATACCGGTAACACGGCCTTCATTTTGTCCCATGTAGTCACCCAGCTTTACTTTATGCACTACGTTTTGAGGGTCTTTGATAAGTCCCCATGAATTATCATTCTGTTCCAGTGTGCCGACCATAGATAATGTATCAAGAGGAAAAACTTCAAGTTGTTGTTTGGGTCGGTCCGTTTCAGGATGTAAAGAATTTTTTACTGTGCCAGGGTCTTCGGCAAGATCAATAGCAGCCACAAATGGGTCACGGAGATCGTTTGCAGAATAGGCGAAACTTTGATAGGGCCTGAATTGCGGTATTGGACGTACACTACCAACACCAGATGCTTTAGTCTGTGCTATGAAGTCTTGCAAATCATTTATATCTTTACTACAGGCGGTTACCGCTAGAGCAAGGGCGGGAAGAGTCAGAATGATTCGGTTGATTCTATATGATGTCATCTTCATTTTTGTTCCTTAGCCCTTCTTTTTTCCCGAACTTTTTTTCTTTTTGCCGGAGCCGGCTTTTTTCTTTTTTGCCGAGACTACATTTTCAGTTACTGCAGATTCATCAAGATATTGATAGGTAACTGCGGTAATATCCATTACCAGTTTTATACCACTGTCTTTTCCGGCAGGCTCAATAGTAATGTCCTGTAATGTAACGATACGTGGTAATGCAGCAACACCGCTGACAAATGCAGCAAACTCATGGTAGTGACCGGTTACTTTTAATTTAATGGGGTATTCTGCATAGAACTCTTTGGGGCTTAAACCTTCTGGTTTGAAATACTCTATTTCTAAACCACTTGAAATGCCGGTTTGTGATATATCAGTTAATAATGTTTCTATTTCTGTGCTATTGGGTAATTGACGTAATAAGGCTCCAAAAGATGTCCGCATTTCTTCAAGTTGTTGCTTATAGGCGTCAAGATTGACAGCTTTAGCATGTTTTTCTGAAAACGTTTGTCTTAAAGTGAGCTCTTCATTTTCTATTTTTTTAAGATTATCTAATTGTTTGGTTGTATCAAGAAAATAACCTGCAGCAGCAACGGCAATGCAGGCAATTACAATAAGTACTGCTTTGACAGGCATGGGGGCCATGCCTATTTTCTTGATATCATTTACATCGATATTATTAAGATCGATTTCAGAAAGATTCATTAGCTGCCTTCTCCGTCTTCATCTTGGGGAGAAGACTGGGATGTGGTTAATACAAAATTACTACTTCTCAATGTACCTTTTTTGGTTTCAATAACGGTTAATTTAGGTGTGGCCATCCAGGGGGAAATATCAATGTTCCTCATGTATGCTGAAACACGGCCATTGGATTCAGCGACACCGTTAATGGTTAGGCTTTGTCCGTTTTGTTTGATGCTGGTGAGGTAAATGCCTTCAGGCACAGTTCTGACAAATTCATCAAATAAATGGACAATTTGCGGACGTTTCTGTTGTAGCGATTGAATAACTTCCATACGGGATAGTAATTCCTGTTTGGTATCTTCCAGAGCATCAATTTCTTTTAATGCAAGATCTAGTGCGGAAATTTCTTTTTTTAGCATTTCGTTACGAAATTGTTGATGGTCAATTTGTCCGGCGATATTTAAGTGTACAAGTGCAACGATAGCTACCGTCAGGAAGGCAAACAACCCTAGCATAGTTACAAATTGCCGGGTTTGTTCCGCGCGTAACTCTTCACGCCAGGGTAATAAGTTTATTTTTGCCATTAGTCAAAGCTCCTCATGGCCAGGCCGCAGGCAATCATTAATGAAGGCGCATCATTACTTAGTGACTGTGGGTTTACTTTAGGCGATAGTGACATGTTAGCAAATGGGTTGGCGATAACTGTGCGCGTTTCCAGTTGGCTTTCTATGAGTTCATCAATACCGGGTATGGCGGCACAACCACCAGCTAACGCAATTAGACTAACACTACTGTGCTGTCCTGAAGTGTAGAAAAATTGTAGGAAACGCCCGACTTGTTGTGCAATCGTTTCTTTAAAGGGTTCTAGAACTTCCGGAATATAGTTGTCTGGTAAGCCGCCTGTTTTTTTGAGGCGACCAGCTTCTTCGTAGGATAGGCCGTAACGCCGCATAATTTCTTCAGTGAGTTGTTTGCCACCAAAACTTTGTTCACGTGTGTAGATAAGATTGCCATCTTCGATGACATTCAGGCTGGTCATAGTTGCACCTATATCAATGACAGCAATGATTCGATTATCTTCACCTTCTTCTATTTGTGCTGCAATCAAGGATGAGGCATGTTCAATGGTATATGCTTCAACATCCATAATCTTGGGTTTTAAGCCGCCGATTTCTAATGCTGTAGTGCGTGTTTCGATATTTTCGCTACGTGAGGCGGCTAGAAGCACATCAACCGTTTCTGGATTATCTCTAGTTGGACCTATTACTTCAAAGTCAAGATTGATCTCTTCCAGGGGGTAAGGAATATATTGATCAGCCTCCATTTCAATCTGAGACTCAAGCTCACTATCGCTGAGGTTAGCGGGCATGGTAATGATTTTGGTAATAACGGCGGAGCCTGCAACGGCTACAGCTGCATTTTTTACTTTAGTGCCACTTTTTTTCACGGCTTTCTGGATGCATTCGCCAACAGCTTCCGGGTCCTGAATATTTTTTTCAGAGACGGCGTCGTCTGGTAATGGCTCTATGGCCATACTTTCTACTTTGTAATGCCCGTCAGTCATGGACAGTTCAAGCAGCTTTACTGTAGTAGAGCTGATATCCAGGCCTAGCATGACAGGTTGTTTTCGTTTCAGCAGAGACACGTCTCAATCCCCATATTCTATTTATTTTAAGTAGTTATAGAACATATATATAGTTATGCATGAAATATTAGACACAAGTATCGAAAAATTCTAGTCAAATATTGAATTAATCGCCAAAGCGTGATCAAAAGATTATAATTTGCAACCTCTTTCTGACAGTCAATTACATCAAGGGAACTATGAAGCTGGTTAAAATACTCAAATATGGCTTGATTATCTCATTAGCTACGTCAGCGATTTTACTGGTGGCTATATTTGGCTTATATCTCCACCTTGCGCCCCAATTGCCTTCCATAGAAGGTTTAAGCGATACCAGGCTGCAAGTTCCTTTGCGTATATATAGCAGTGATGGTTCATTATTGGGGGAATTTGGCGAGAAAAGACGCATTCCGAAGACGCTTGAAGAAATACCAGAGTTGATGCAGCAGGCGTTCCTGGCTGCAGAAGATAATCGTTTTTACGATCATGGTGGCGTTGATTATCAGGGCATATTGCGTGCAGTGATTAATTTGATCAAAACCGGTGAACGTGGGCAGGGTGGTAGTACGATCACTATGCAGCTGGCGAGAAACTTCTACCTTAGTACAGAGAAAACTTATACGCGAAAAATCAGTGAAATTTTTCTGGCGTTTAAGATTGAGCAGGAGCTGAGTAAACAGCAGATTTTTGAGCTCTACCTAAACAAAATATATCTGGGTAATCGTGCCTATGGTGTGGCGGCAGCAGCACAGATTTATTACGGTAAGGACTTAGATGATCTGAGTATTGCCCAGATTGCCATGATTGCAGGCCTGCCAAAAGCACCATCACGCTACAATCCTGTTGTTGATCCTGAAAGAGCATTAATCCGACGTAATTATGTGTTGTCACGAATGTTGGCACTGGGCTTTATTTCCGAAGAGACTTACGATCAGGAGAGGCTTGAAAGTGCTGCAGTTGAACGCCACTTCAGTAGTGTTCAGGTACAAGCTCCCTATGTGAATGAAATGGTACGCGCTGAAATTGTCAAACAATTTGGTGATGAGGCTTATTCAAGGGGTTTGAATGTCTATACCACTATTAAGGATAAATTGCAGTTAGTTGCTAATGAGAGTTTGTGGAATGGCCTGATTAATTATGATCTGCGTCACGGATATCGAGGTGTAGTGAGGCACGTAGAGTTAAATGAAAATAACTCAGAATTGAGCTTGCTTAATAATGATGACGCTCTGTTAAAAATTCTTGAATATGATGGTGATTATGGCGTACTCAAACCTGCACTGGTTTTATCGATTCATGATGAGGCGAATAATAAGGAGCTAGAAAATGAACAGCTTTCGCTTGATGTGACTGCTGGTGATAAAGCGCAAGATTTAGGCCGTCATGCTGAGATAATGTTAAAAAATGGTGAGCGGGTCATTTTGCCCTGGCAGGGTATCGTCTGGGCGCGATCCTATATCAGCGTAAATCGTCTTGGTAACGAACCCACCGCTATTGGTGAGGTTTTACGTGTGGGTGATGTGATCTGGGTGTCCAGGCAGAAAGATGATTCCTGGGCATTAGCCCAAGTACCTGAGGTACAGGGTGCTCTCGTTGCGGTTGCGCCGAATGATGGTGCCATTCAGGCACTCAAAGGCGGGCTGGATTTCAATCGTAGTAAATTTAATCGTGCATCGCAAGCCAGGCGTCAGGCTGGGTCAGGTTTTAAACCGGTTATTTATTCAGCGGCTTTGTCAAAATCGTTCACCCCTGCAAGTTTAATTAATGATGCCCCCGTTGTTTTTGAAGATGAGGCGCTTGAAGCTTCATGGCGTCCTGAGAATTACAGTGGCCAATTTTTTGGCCCCACGCGTTTGCGCATGGCTTTATATAAATCGCGTAATTTGGTTTCTATTCGATTATTACGTTCAGTAGGGGTGGGTTATGCTACCCAGTTTGCACGCAATTTTGGCTTTGATGATAAAGAGTTGCCGCATGATTTGTCATTAGCACTGGGTAGTTGTGAGGTGAGTCCTCTGCAAATGGCAAGAGCTTACTCTGTGCTGGCTAATGGTGGTTATCTGATACAGCCTTACCTGATTGATCGCATTGAAGATACGGATGGTGCGATATTGTTTGAGGCTGATCCTGCAGTTGCTTGCGTTGCCTGTGAGCTGAATGCTCGCCGTGTAGAGAAGACGATGACGGTAGCTCCAGATATAGTGATTGAAGAAGAGACATTAGTCGCCTTGCCTAAGCAGGCAGAGCGAACATTAGAGCCTCGTCTGGCTTACCAGATGAATTCAATGTTGCAGGATGTGGTGTTGCGTGGCACAGGGCGTAAAGCTTTGTCGTTAGGGCGTAAAGACCTGGCGGGTAAAACAGGTACCACCAATGATCAAAAAGATGCATGGTTTAATGGTTTTCATCCTGACCTGGTAGCAATTGCGTGGATTGGTTTTGATCAGCTGAGGCCTTTAGGTGGCAGTGAAACTGGTTCTAATGCGGCTTTGCCAATCTGGATTGATTTTATGAAAGATGCCTTGTCGGGTGTTCCAGAGAAACACTTGCCAAGACCTGAGGGTCTGGTGACGATGAAGATTAATGCCGAGACTGGGGCAGCGGCTACCGATCTGGATAAAGATACTATCTTTGAAATCTTTAGAAGTGAAAACGCTCCTATAGTAGGAGAATCAGCTTCAGGCATGAGCTTGGATGTGAAAACCGGTGATGCAATTCCTGAGCAGTTATTCTAAGTTTTTGTGGGTGCTGCTGATCAGAGGTGATACTGGGCGCTTTCTTCGTGCACGGTATCAACCAGGGCTTTAACGTTCTCGGGATTGATGTTGGGCGTAATGCCATGACCGAGATTGAATACGTGGCCTGAGCCCTGACCGTAGGATGCCAGAATATGGCTAGTTTCGGCCCGGATAGCGGTAGGCGTCGTGCCCATCACCGCAGGGTCCATATTGCCCTGTAAGGCAACCTTGTCGCCAATCTGTTCGCGCGCGACACCAATATCAATTGACCAGTCTAGGCCCACTGCGTCACAGCCAGTGGCGGCGATGTCTTTCAGCCAGAGTCCGCCGCCTTTGGTGAACAAAGTGATAGGAATTTTGATGTCATCTTTTTCGCGAGTTAGCTGGTCAACGATCTTCTGCATGTAGGCGAGTGAAAATTCTCTGTAGTGAGGTGTCGTCAGTGCACCGCCCCAGCTATCAAAAATCATTACTGCCTGCGCGCCGGCGGCAATCTGTGCATTCAGATAAGAGGCGACTGAGTCAGCCAGTACAGATAAGAGCTGATGTGCAGACTTAGGATCTTCGAATAAAAGTGCTTTTATTTTTGAGAAAGATTTGCTGCTGCCACCTTCAACCATATAGGTCGCCAGCGTCCATGGGCTACCGGAAAAGCCGATCAAAGGTACGTCACCGTTCAGTTCTTTTCTAATCAGGCTGACAGCGTCAATCACATAAGATAACTCATCATGTGGGTCGGGTGCCGCCAGTTTGGCGATATCAGCAGTGCTTTGAATGGGGTGCCTGAATTTAGGGCCTTCACCTTCTTCGAAGTAGAGGCCCAGTCCCATTGCATCGGGAATGGTCAGGATGTCCGAGAATAAAATAGCGGCATCCAGATCAAAACGGCGTAAGGGCTGCAGTGTGACTTCGCAGGCCAGTTCCGGCGTGCTGCACAAGGTCATAAAATCACCGGCCTGTTCACGTACAGCGCGGTATTCCGGCAGATAGCGTCCTGCCTGGCGCATAATCCAGACTGGGGTGCGGTCCACCGGTTGTCTAAGCAGGGCGCGGATGAAACGGTCGTTTTTCAGGGGGGGAGTGGCAGACATATCAGGCAGACAGAATTTTTTTGATTGTTTCGCTGATCACGCTCATATCGCCGCGACCAACAATGAGAGGTCTAACGAGCCCCATCACCTTGCCCATATCCTTTATTGATTCGGCGCCAGTCTTGCTGATTGCTTCATTAATAATGGTTTCGATTTCACTTTCACTGAGCGCCTGAGGCAGAAAGGTCTGAATAACATCAATTTCAGCCTGTTCTATGCTGGATAAATCATCGCGACCCGCCTTATCAAACTGGCTGATGGATTCACGGCGCATTTTGATCATTTTATCCAGGGTGCTAATGATACGGGTATCATCAAGCTCAATGCGTTCATCAACTTCAATCTGCTTTAGTGCAGAAAAAATAAGACGAATGACGCCAAGGCGTTGCTTGTCGCCAGCCTTCATGGCCGCCTTCATCGCATCCTGTAGATTAGTTTTCAGGGCGCTACTCATGGCGAGCCGTTTCCGGAATTAACGTCTACGCTGGTGAGGTGAGCGAGCGAATTTGCTGCGTTCCTTAGACAACTTTTTCAGGTGACGCTTAACAGCAGCAGCTGCTTTGCGCTTGCGTTCAGTTGTCGGTTTTTCGTAAGCTTCTTTGCTGCGAACGTCGTTCATAATGCCTGCTTTCTCGCATGAGCGTTTGAAGCGGCGTAGGGCAACGTCGAAAGGTTCGTTTTCTTTAACACGTATTGCTGGCATAGTTCTTCTCAAAGATACATAAAAAATCCGCATCCAAGTGCGGTGAACGGCGTAGTATAGCCCACTTTTACAGAATCCAAAAGCCTAAGAGTACGAAATGATAGTTCTAGGAATTGAAAGCTCCTGCGACGAGACAGGTATAGCGCTTTACGATAGCGAGAAAGGCCTGCTTTCTCATGTTTTACATAGCCAGATTGAACTACACGCGGAATATGGTGGTGTCGTACCCGAGCTGGCTTCAAGGGATCATATCCGCCATCTGGTGCCGCTGATGGAGCAGACCCTGCAGCAGGCAGGTCTTACTCAGAAAGATATACAGGGTGTGGCCTATACTGCAGGACCGGGTCTGATTGGTGCACTGATGTCGGGAGCCTGTGTCGGACGTAGTCTGGCCTGGGCACTGGGCGTACCCGCGCAGGAAGTACACCATATGGAAGGCCATCTGTTAGCGCCGATGCTGGAGGAAAATCCACCTGAATTTCCATTTGTGGCTCTACTGGTTTCCGGTGGGCATACCCTGTTGGCGCATGTTACCGGTGTCGGGCAGTATGAAATATTGGGGCAAAGTCTGGATGATGCCGCCGGCGAAGCATTTGATAAAACCGCCAAAATGCTTGGGTTGGGTTATCCGGGTGGTCCAATCTTGGCCAAACTGGCAGTAAAGGGCGTGGCCGGGGTCTACAGATTCCCGCGCCCGATGACCGATCGGCCCGGACTGGATTTTAGTTTTAGTGGTCTGAAAACGTTCGCCCTGAACACCTGGCAGAAACTGCAGGTTGAATGTGAGGGACAGACCGAAAAATTAGAGCAGGGTCAGGCTGATGTGGCCCGTGCCTTTGAAGAAGCAGTGGTGGATACGCTCTCGCTCAAATGCCGGCGTGCGCTCAAGCAGGTGCACTGCAAAAGACTGGTGATCGCGGGCGGTGTGGGCGCAAATCAGCATTTACGTCAGCAATTGAAAGCGATGGTAAAAAAGGAAGGTGGTGAGCTGTATTACCCGCGCATCGAATTCTGTACCGATAATGGCGCGATGATCGCTTATGTGGGTTGTTTGCGCCTGATGGCGGGTGAGAGTAAGGCGCTGAGCATCGATGCCAGAGCGCGTTGGCCAATTGATGAGTTGCCGTCTATTCGGGATTGATTTTTCAGGGATAATTTAGTCTTCCGTACCCGCCATCATTTTTTTGATATTGCTGCGATGTCGCCAGATAAGCAGAATTGCCATGAAAGTGGTAGCAGTAATCAAAACTTCAGAGCCGCCAAAATACCAGACAATAAACGGTGATGAAAAAGCTGAAACCAGTGCGGAAAGCGAAGATATTTTGAATAACAGCAGTACCAGCACCCATACAAGCAGCGCGGCCAGACCTATCATCCAGTTAATGCCTAGCAGAACTCCATAGAAAGTAGCGACGCCCTTGCCGCCTTTGAAACGATAATATAAAGGGTAAAGATGGCCCAGAAACGCTGAAATGCCGGTGACCGTCAGTGCCATGGTGTCAGCCTGTAGTTGCTGCACTGCTAAAACAGGCAGTAAGCCCTTCAACATATCACCCAATAAGGTAATAATAGCTGCCTTTTTTCCGCCGGTGCGCAGCACATTGGTGGCGCCGGGGTTGTTTGAACCGACGTTACGCGGGTCTTCCAGTCCCATCAGTTTGCAGGTGATGATGGCGGTAGAAATCGATCCGAGCAGGTAAGCGATTAAGGCGTAGGCAATATAAACAGGTTCAAAGCTCATGATGTCAGGAAAACGTATAATGTCTCGAAAAAGTAATGGGGACTTTATTTTGATATCGTTATTGAAAGTCGAGTGCAAGCTTACCTCAGGTTGTCATTAAATGCCGCCTAAAACTACTGGAAAAGTGACCTGTGTTTTTGTGCATGGCTGGGCCATGAACGGTGCGGTGTGGGAAACCTGTTCTGAATTATTGCCTGACTGGATGGAACTGGTTCAGGTTGATTTGCCGGGTCATGGCACCATGGCTGATGCCAGGGCGGAAAATATCAATGACTACGTCAGTACACTGGCAGCGGTCGCCAATCGCCCGGTAATCTGGGTGGGCTGGTCTCTTGGTGGTCTGGCTTTGCTGCAGTTAGCGAAAGATTATCCTGAACGCGTTGCCGGTTTATTCATGGTGGCGAGCACGCCCTGTTTTGTGCGCAAGGATGACTGGTCCTGTGCAGTGGCAGAAGATATTTTTAAGTTGTTTGCTGATTCGCTGGCAGAAGACGTAGACGCAACCATTAAACGGTTTCTTGCCCTGCAGGTAAAAGGCTCGGGTGTGGCCATGAGCACGGTTCGTGAACTGCAGAAATTATTGCAGCAGCGTGGCCGGCCTTCTGCTGAAGCGCTGAGGTATGGGCTGGATATTTTGTCATCGACTGATTTGCGTGCTGAACTGCCTCGCATAAATCGCCCGATCACCTGGCTGCTCGGTGGCCGCGATGCGCTTGTGCCTGTGTCGCTAGCAGAAGCATTGAAAACATTAAAGCCGGATATAAACGTCCTCGTTGAAAAAGAGGCCGCGCACGCGCCATTTATTTCTCATTCAGAAAATTTTGCCAGCGCCTTAATTGATTTTGCAGAGAGTGTGCGATGACACAGGTTTTTGATCAGCAGCGTATCCGTAAAGCGTTTGATAATGCGGCAGAGAGTTACGATCAGGCGGCAGTCCTGCAAAAGGAAGTTTGTAAACGCCTGCTGGAAAAACTCGATGCAGTTCGGCTGTCACCCGACTGGATTCTGGATGCCGGTACAGGCACGGGTGAAGCGGTAAAACCGCTACAGAAAAAATATAAAAAATCAGAAATTGTTCTGCTCGACTTATCTGAGAGCATGCTGAAAAAAGCCGTTAAACAAGGCGCGTTATTTAGAAAGCCACACCAAATTTGTGGCAACATTGAATCGTTACCATTCGTTGATCAAAGCTTTGATTTATTATTTTCTAATTTAGCCATGCAATGGTGTAATGATCTGGGTGTGACATTGGCGGAATTCAGGCGAGTATTAAAACCGGGCGCATTGTTGCAGTTTGCGACCTTTGGTCCTGATACCTTGAAAGAGCTCCGCGCCAGCTGGCAGAAAGTAGATGCGGCTGTGCACGTGAATAGTTTTATAGATATGCATGATATTGGCGATGGTTTGTTGCAGGCGGGGTTTGCCGAGCCGATAATGGAATCAGAAATTATCACGGTCAATTATAAAGAAGTCGATACTCTGATGCAGGATCTGAGGGATATAGGTGCCAATGTCACGGCCGATGGACACCGTCAGGGTTTATTGACGCGTAATATGTTGAAGAAATTGCGTGAAGCTTACGAAGTGTATCGACAGAATGATGTGTTGCCAGCCAGTTATGAGATTGTTTATGGGCATGCATGGGTCACTACAAAAGAGAAAGAAAAACAAACATCAGCTGATATTAATGTTAATTTTAAGTTTTGAATTTCGTTTGCGGAAGAAGGATGCTTTTGGCAAACTGACTAAATTAATATTCTTCTAATGGATGATTTAATGTTTTCAAAAAACGTTTTATTTATTTTACTGATTTTGAGCTTGATGTCTGGAGCCCATGCAGAATCCTGTGATTTTTTACCGCGTGCTATGCAGCCTGAATGGACATTTGAGGCTCCAGCGATTGAAGGTTTTTACGTGGGTGTGGGTCTGGCTGAGGCAGAGGACTTATCGGCAAATGAGCAAATGGAGCGTGCCAAACAGAGTGCGCTTAGCGATCTGTCGAGTAATATTAGAGTATCGGTGCGCAGTAGTTTATCGCTGGATATCAAACAGAAAACTTTATCAGGTGATGAGGAAGTTGAAAAAAATGTGCGGCAATTAACAGAAACTATTACCGAAATCTCCCTGAAAGATGTGGAAATTGATTCAACCTGGCTTGATCGTAAACGGTGCATTGTCTGGGTTCGGGTAAAAGTCAGTCGTGACATTGTTGATGAAATGGGGCGCCGGGAACTAAATGCGGCGAAGCTGAGTCAGCTTGATTTTCATTATGAACAAGCGAGAAATAAAAAATCCAGTGCAGAAGAAAGAGATATGGCTTTAAAACAAGCTTATGTTTTGCTGGATGAAATTGATTTTAAAGTGTTGAATGGCAATCAAAGTAAACGTTATTATCAGCGTTTACTGGATGGTCTTGGCAGTAGTCTTAGTATAAAGATGAATGCTATACAGGAAGCGGAAAAATTACGTCAACAGGCAGAGAGTTTGCTGTTAAAAGCAAGTTCAACCAGTGATGCTGACCAACGTAAAAAATATACAGTTGATGCTATAGCAAAGCTCAAAGAAATCATCGCCACTAACCCTATTGGCGAGCGTGATGATGTAACAGCGGGTGAAGCGGCATTGTTTAAAATAGCTGAAGTCGAGAAGGCCAGAAACAATGGATGTGAAGCGCAGCTTCAGTACGAAATTGTGCGTGATCGATCCAGATCCGAAGACTGGATTAATAAATCGATGCAGATGCTTGATACTGTAAGCTGTACCAGGAAAGATCATAAAACACGGGCATGGCGTAAAGCATTTGATGGTATCCAAACCAGTTTTTTGTGTGCAAATGATTTGCATGATGAAGTCGATGACTGGGATAAGCCATGTGAAAATGTAGCCAGTTTTTTGCAAAGTTATGGCGCGCTGTCGGCGACTAAAATCAATATGAATTCACGTGAAGTGGTAAAGCTGGCTTATCAGCTGGATAGCAATGCTAACGCAGCTAAAGAAAATCTAGGTGGCAAGGGACGTGTTCTTGTTTTTATCGCCAAAGGTAAAATAAAACATCGTGATAATCCTAAAAATCCTATGGGTCAGGATCATCAGTTTACCGGTAAGATATATAGTTTCCTGCTGGATAACGGTGATGTTGAGTTTCGTGATACCTATACAGGAACCGGTGGCTGGAATCCGGTTTCGGAGGAAATGACCATGGAGGTAATGGGTTTGAATGTGGCTAAGCGCTGGAAGTCAAGATACTTTGAACATATAAAAAATAATTAACCATGATTAAAAAAATATTACATTTGCTGGTTGTGAGTGCTCTTTGTTTTTTTGCAGTTAATTCGGCACCTTCGTATGCATCACTTAAAATTGGTGGTCAGGAAGTCAATTTCGAGCAGGTAGCAGTGATGGTTTATGCTAAAACACCTGACGCAAAGGCGATGAAGCGCACCGCACAAACGCGTATCGAAAGCATTCTACTAGATAACGGTATTACTGTGCTTGACCAGGACAAGGCTGATGATCTAAAAAATATCTGGAAGCGTCTGGAAGATCCGAGTTACTTTGTTACAGCAGAAGATTTTGTAGAAAATGCCGAGAAATATGAAATTGATGGTTTGATTCGTTTGTACCTGAATGCAGATGCAACCTCGGCTCTGGCGAATTTTTATACGGCGACCGCACAGGCAGATATTCGTTTTGTCGATAAAGATGCTAACGTAGAAGCATATACAACTGTTTCTATGGGTGTGCCCGGTGTGCCACCTTCAGATGGTTTAACACGCAATGCTGCGTTGTTGAATGCAATTCAACGTGCGGTGGATGAGGCGGCGAGCAAAACAGGTCTGGAAATTATCGATTATGCTAAGCCGCGTACTTTGACTTATGAATTACAGGGGCCAACAGATGTGATGCATAAGGTTGTAGCTGTAAAAAAAGAAATACATGACTTTAGTCAGTATGCTTCATTGGCAAATAAAACCTGGACCAATGAGGAGGTGTCGACGACCTGTAAAGCGCCTTCAGGTGAGCTGGGCGCAGTTGCCGGTTACGTTCGTGAAACTAGTGCGGGTATGCGTAGAAGTTATAGTTCACTGGTTCATCTAGTTGATATTGGTGATAAGAAAGAGACGGGTATTTTTGATAGTACAACGAAGAAAAAGAAAGGAAAAACGGGTTCGGTAAAAGTACTTGATTGTATGTTTTTGACTAGCTGGCGTTATTTAGCCGCAGTAACAGGATTAGAGTTATTTTTGTGGGACACTGAACGTGGCTTGTTAATGTCTTCAATTAGATTAGATAATGGAACTGAGCAAGCAAATCTGGGTTATACAAAATATAATAATAAAGATTATTTATCAGTAGATACTGGACAAGGTGTAGTGAGTTATGAAATTGTGCGTAAGAAGTAATTTAATAATAAGAGCGCAATAAAAAAGCCCGATATTATCGGGCTTTTTTATTGCGCTCTTATTATGAATCAATCAAGGAAGATAGTTAAACCAACAGAAGCGACTGTAGCATCATAACTATCTGAGCTTATGACCTGTAATTGGTAGTTAATGGCAATCTCTTCAGCCAGAAATTGTTTGAATCCTACTTGAGCGTTTAGAGATAGCTCTGTTTCACTAAAGCCAAAAGTTGGGTCACTATCTTTAATATTAAGAATCTGACCACCAGCACCAATATAGGGTATGAAATCGGGGTTATTACCAGGCAGATACAGGTTGGCATTTGCGCCTAAGCCTGTGATGGTCAAAGTGCCAGCATCGATAAGTAAGACTACGCCCTGAAGTTCAAGAGTTTCTGTTGTGAATAGACCACCAGAAGCCATGACCATCAGCATATCCTCGCCATCAGATGACATAAGCTGTGCATTAATGCTGAAGGTCTTATCATTTTTTTCGATTCCCGCTTGTGCAGAGAACGATATTAAGCTGAAGATGAAAAGGAATAAAGGGGTAATAGTTTTACGCATTATGCGAGGCTCCTGATTATTGTGAATTATGATGTGGCTTTATACATGTAAAAACCAGCGCATAGAATAATCGAGAGAGGGATGTAAAACAACACTTACAAAGTAAAGGTCAAGCTTTACTTTGTAAGTGAATTTAAATCTGGATGATCAAGCGGTTAATGCAACGCGTAACTTTTTGATTGCATTCTGCTCGATTTGGCGAATGCGTTCGGCAGATACCTGATGCTCATCGGCCAGTTCGTGTAGTGTTGCTTTGTTTTCATCCAGCCAGCGGCGCTGGATAATATTACGACTGCGGTCGTCCAGCTGATGTAATGAAGCAGTCATAAGCTCCAGGTGCTGAGACTGACTATCGTCGGCTTCCAGTTGACGCGCCGGATCTGCATGCTGGTCAGTCAGATAAGCGGAAGGTGAAAAAGCATGTTCATCGTCCTCATCATCAGGTGCATCGAAGGCGACGTCATAATTACTCAGTCGGGACTCCATTTCCAGCACGGTTTCAGGTTTGACTCCGAGGGTATCGGCGACATCCTGAACTTCTTCGTGATTAAACCAGCCCAGACGAGTTTTACTGCTGCGCAATTTGAAAAATAGTTTACGTTGCGATTTGGTGGTCGCGATCTTCACGATCTTCCAGTTACGAATGACAAACTCATGGATTTCGGCCTTGATCCAGTGCACAGCATAGGAAATCAGGCGGACATTATGCTCGGGTGAAAAGTGTTTCACGGCTTTCATCAGGCCAATATTACCTTCCTGAATCAGGTCATTGAGTTGCAGACCGTAGCCCATGTAACCCCGGGCAATTTTGACTACAAAACGCAGGTTGGACATAACCAGTTGCTGAGCGGCATCTACGCTACCATGTTCCTGAAGTTCGGTAGCCAGTGCGCGCTCTTCATCAGCATCCAGTAGGGTAAAGCTATTCACCTGCTGAATATAGGCGCTCAGATTGCTAACACTAACCGGATATCGGTGGGAAGCTGGAATCAGGGCTGTGTTCATAAATGTGTCTCCGGAAATCTATAGCTAATATTAGCACTCGAAGCGTGAGAGTGCCAATATTAGCGAAAGTTCCATAGAAAATAGCTATGTTTTTTTGATGGTAATCAAGAAAAAGGCTATTTTTAGCTGGGCTCTATTTCGTCCAGATGCCGGCCCACTGCCAACCATGAGCCAAGTAGACCCAGACTGCAGCTGATCATGATGAGGTTCATGGTATCGCCGAAACTGAGGCCGTTGAGTTGAAAATCACTGTGATAGAGCAAGGTGAGTTTTTCGACCGGTTCTGCCAGCAGGTAAAGTGATGCTGTGGTTAACAGCCAGGCCAGCAGGCCACCGGTAAAGCCATACCAGAAACCAGTGTACAGAAAGGGGCGGCGAATAAAGGCATTGGAAGCTCCAATCAGTTTGGAAACTTCGATTTCAGAACGACGATTTTGAATGTCCAGGCGAATGGTATTGCCGACAATGAGTAACACCGCCAGTCCTAGCAGACTGCCAATAGCCCAGATACCGCGGTGCGCAATTTCTAGCATGGCATACAGGCGTTTTACCCATTGCATATCGAGCTGTGCAAGCTCCACCAGTTTATCGTTTTCCAGTTCTTTGAGTAGCTGGTTAATATGGTCAGGGCGTTTAGTATCAATAATAGGTTGAACTACCAGCACGATAGGTAACGGGTTATCTTCGAGAAATTGCAGAGCACTACCAAAGCCGGAACCCTGTTTGAATTGCTCAAGCCCCTGGTCTTTTGAAATCATACTAACGTGGTCGATTTCATTATGTAAGCGTAAACGTTCGAGTAAGGTTTGTGCCTTTTTTTCATCGACGCTGGTGTGTAGAAATAGTGAAATCTTGGTTGAACTGTCCCAGCCCGCACTTAGCCCGCTGATATTATTGAGTGCCAGATACAGTCCTGATGGTAGTGTTAGCGCTATAGCAATCACTGCCATAGTCATCATAGTAGATAGAGGCTGGCGTGTTAAATGACCAAGACTGCTTAGTAGCACTCTAATGTGGTGAATGAGATAAGCCGTAATCAGGGTATTGTATTGAGGTCCTTTACGCATGATCAGGCGGCTCCGGTGATGATTTCATTGGGGCTGATTTCATCGTTAACGATTCGACCATCTTTCAGGCTGAGTGTTTGCGCACCCATATGCTGGATCAGATCAAGATCATGGCTGGCAATCAGAACGCTGGTACCAACCTGATTAAATCGGGCAAATAACTCCATGATTTCCAGTGAGAGTTCGGGATCAAGATTACCGGTAGGCTCGTCGGCCAGAAGTAAAGATGGTTTGTGGACAATGGCCCGGGCAATACCAACGCGCTGTTGTTCACCGCCGGAAAGCGTAATCGGGTCAGATTTTTCTTTTTTGAGCAGACCCACCTGATCAAGCGCGGCACGTACACGGCTCTGAATTTCACGGTGTCGATAACCCTGAATCACTAGCGGCATGGCGACGTTATCAAAAACCGGGCGATCATAGAGCAAATGATGATTTTGAAAAATAATACCAATATTGCGGCGTACGTAGGGAACCTGACGGTTGCTGATATGGTTGAGGTTGATGCCATCGAGAATAATCTGGCCACGGCTGGGACGTTCGATGAGAGCAATTAATTTGAGTAATGTACTTTTACCTGCGCCTGAGTGGCCGGTCAGATAGCCCATTTTACCTCGGGGCAAACGGAAACTAACCTGATTAAGCGCTTCGAAGCCACCTGGGTAGCGTTTGCTGACGTTGTCGAAATGAATCATACGTGCAGTGTCTCGGTTTTATAATGCCGTTATTCGAGTATGGCTTTAACAAATTCTTCGGCATGGAAGGGGCGTAAATCTTCAATGCCTTCGCCCACGCCGATAAATCGAATCGGCAGTTTAAGCTTACTGGCGATGGCAAACAGAATACCACCTTTTGCTGTGCCATCAAGTTTAGTGATAGCTAGCCCGCTGAGCGCCATGGCATCATGAAACTGCTGAGCCTGCTGTAGTCCATTCTGTCCAAAACCGGCATCCATGATGAGCAGGGTTTCGTGCGGTGCCGAGGTATCGAGTTTGCCCATGACACGTTTGATTTTTTTCAGTTCTTCCATCAAATTGTCCTGGGTGTGCAAACGGCCGGCAGTGTCGGCAATAACAATATCAATTTTTTTTGAACTTGCTGATGCCATGGCGTCAAAGATAACGGAAGCGGGGTCAGCGCCCGTGCCCTGAGCGATCACCGGCACATTATTGCGTTTGCCCCATTCTTTGAGCTGTTCGACAGCAGCGGCGCGGAAAGTATCACCAGCGGCCAATAGTACAGATTTACCCTGCTGCTGGAAATGATGAGCCAGTTTGCCGATGCTGGTAGTTTTACCAGCGCCATTGATGCCAACTACAAGAATAACGTAGGGTTTGTGTTGAGTGTCGATAACTAGCGGTTGTTCACAGGGCTTGAGAATATTAGTCATAACATCTCTCAGGGCGATGTACAGAGCATCTACATTATTCATGGCCTTGCGTGTTAGCTGTGATTGCAGCGTATTGATAATTGTGCCGGTGGCTTCGATACCGACATCAGCGCTGAGCAGTGTGCATTCGAGCTCATCCAGCATATGGTGGTCGAGTTCTTTTTTACCAAGAACGAAGTCGGCCATGCCATCGCCAAAGCCACGACGGGTTTTAGCCAGCTTTTCGGTCAGATCGGTGGGCTCTGTGCCTTCAATCTGTTCTGGCTCGACGGGTCTGATGGTTAATGGGTTAAAGGGTGTGTCAGCTACTTGTACAGTAGCTGATCTGGCTTCCTGTTCAACAGGGTTATCGTTAGATTTTTTGCGTTTACCGAAACCGAACATTTGTATAGAGTTTATGTGTGGTGTATAGAAGCAGGATATCCTATCATCCAGCACTACCAAGATTAAGAGTTTTATTTTTATTAAGGATTTTATTTTCATAATGCGTATTTATATTTCACTACTAGTTTTGACCGCTTTTGTTCTGGGCGCGATCCTGTTTATTTTCAATAATGATGCTTCTTCGAAAAAAGAAGGTGAAGTTCAGGCATACGAACTGACCAATGGCATGAAGATCAGAGTGATCGAGAATCATCGTGCGCCGGTGGTGGTGTCACAGATCTGGTACAACGTCGGCGGTAGTTTTGAGCACAACGGTATTACCGGTGTTTCCCATGTGCTGGAACACATGATGTTTAAGGGCACCCCAGATTATCCGGCAGGTAAATTCTCAGAAATTGTGGCGGCCAATGGTGGTAAGGAAAATGCCTTTACCAGCAAAGATTACACGGCTTATTTTCAGCAGATTGCCAGCGATAAGCTGGAACTTTGTCTGCGCATGGAAGCTGATCGTATGCGCAATCTGACTCTGGATGAAGCAGAATTTCTTAAGGAACTTGAAGTGGTGAAAGAGGAGCGCCGTTTGCGTACCGATGATAGTCCGATTGCACTATTATCTGAACGTTTTAATGCCATGGCCTACACCAACAGCCCATATCGGCAGCCTATTATCGGCTGGATGGAGGACCTGGATAGCATGACTATTGGTGATTTACGTCGTTGGTATAAGACCTGGTATGCACCAAATAATGCGACTTTAGTAGTGGTGGGTGATGTTGAGGCCGATGAAGTTTTTAAACTGGCCAAAGAGTATTTTAGTCCTCTGGCTATCGTTGATCTGCCCGTGCTCAAGCCACGACATGAAGCTGAACAGTACGGGGTGCAGCGCATGATCATGCAACTGCCCGCTGAGGTGCCAACACTATTAATGGGTTATAAAGTGCCTGTCCTGATAACAGCAGCAGATCCGGGGGAGGCGTACGCACTGGAAGTTCTGGCCGGTTTACTGGATGGTGGTGACAGTGCCCGTTTGACGCGCAATCTGGTGCGCGGTGAGCAACTGGCGACCAGCGCCAGTGCCGGTTACAGTCTGTATGGCCGACACGAAGACTTATTAACATTTTCAGTAATACCCTCTGATGGTGTGAGTATGGATCAGCTGGAAGCGGCGATTAAAAAAGAAATTGAGACTATTAAAGAGGTGCCGCCCGAACAGAAAGAGATGGATCGAGTTATTGCTCAGGTGCTGGCTTCATCGGTATATGAGCAGGATTCGAGTTTTTATCGGGCTATGCAGATTGGCATACTGGAAACACTGGGGTTGGGCTGGCGTGCCAAGGATGAGTACATCGAAAAAATCAAAGCAGTGACTCCTGAGCAGGTGCAGCAGGTGGCGAGAAAATATCTGATCGATAAACGCCTGTCGGTCGCTGTGCTCGATCCCATGACCATGGAACAGAAAGCCGTCAATACCAGCAGTGCGTCAGCAGGAGGTTATCATGTTAACTAAATTTTCATTAATGATGGTTAGCCTGTGGCTGAGTCTGGTCTCGATTCAGGCGCACGCCATGCCGGATATTCAGAGCTGGCAATCGGATAATGGTGCAAAGGTGATGTATGTGCATGTCAATGGCCTGCCTATGGTCGATGTGCGTGTGGTATTTGATGCTGGCAGTGCGCGTGATGACGGCCTCAGTGGTCTGGCCGCTCTAACCAATGGTCTGCTGGCTGAAGGTGCGGGCGGTCAAACGGCACAGGTGCTGGCTGAGCAGTTTGAATCGGTGGGCGCACAACTTGAAAATGATTCGCTACGCGATATGGCTATTGTTGGCGTACGCAGTCTGACCGATAAAGCCTATCTTGATACGGCTTTGAGCGCATTATCGACGGTATTGAGTCAGCCTGATTTTAATCAGAGTGAATTTGAACGTGAGCTGGCCAGAATGAAAGTGGCGGTGACGGCAAGAAAACAGTCGCCTTCCGATATTGCTGACGAGGCTTTTTATAAAGCCATTTATGGTGATCATCCTTATGCGGTACCTTCAGGCGGGACTGAAGAGTCAGTAGAAAGATTAAATCTAGATGCGATTAAGGCTTTTTACAAAAAATATTATGTCGCTAGAAATGCTTTGATTGTGATGGTGGGCGCGATAGATCGTCCACAGGCTGAAATGATTGCTAATAATCTGTCGAAGGGACTGGCTGCCGGTGAGAAAGCAGTATCTCTTCCAGAAGTAAAGCCACTAACAGAGAGCAAGGTGATTCGTATTCAATATCCTTCCAAACAGGCGCATATTTTTATGGGCCAGCCCGGAATGAAACGTGGTGATAAGGATTATTTCAGTCTGTACATGGCTAACCATCCTTTTGGTGGTAGTGGTTTCGCTTCACGCCTGGTGAAAACGATTCGTGAAGATCGTGGTTTGGCGTATAGCGTCTATAGTTACTTTTCACCCATGCGCGAGGCCGGACCTTTTATGATGGGCATGCAGACGCGTGCTGACCAGACTGATCAGGCGGTGGCTTTGTTACAGGCGGAGCTGGAAAAATATCTCGCAGAGGGTCCTGCCGAGGATGAGCTGGACGACAGTATTAGTAATGTCGTCGGAAGTTTTCCGTTGAATCTGGACGGCAATGGCAAGCTGATGGGGTATCTGGCAATGATCGGTTTTTATAATCTGCCGGATGATTACCTGCAGGATTTTGTTAAAAATATTGAATCAGTGAGCCCTGCTGGTGCTAAAAATGCAATGGCACGCAGAATCAAAGTCGATAAACTGGTGACCGTGATTGTTGGTGATATTGAGGCGGCTACAGCCGCCGTCGATCAGGTTGCTGGCGAGGATAAAAAGGTCGAGACGCCTCAGGAATGAGCAAGTCGGAGCGCGGCCAGTTAAGAATCATTGCGGGTTCATGGCGTGGTCGAAAATTAAGTTTCCTCGACCGCGAAGGACTCAGGCCGACCACCGATAGAGTAAGAGAAACCCTGTTTAACTGGTTACAGATGGATTTGCCAGGTAGTCGCTGCCTGGATTTATTCGCGGGCAGTGGTGCGCTGGGTTTTGAAGCCGCTTCGCGTGGTGCGGCGAAAGTCGTGATGGTCGATAGTGATAGCGAAACCGTCAGTATGTTGCGTAGCAATATTGATTTATTATCCGCGTCACAAACCGAAGTTATTTGTAATGATGCGGTAAAATTTTTAAAAAATTATGAGCAGTGTGATAACCGGATATTTGATATTGTCTTTATCGATCCGCCCTATCGAATGGATGTGATTGCCCAGTGTTGTGAATGGCTGGAGAGCAGGCAATGTTTGTCAGATCATGCGAAAATATACGTTGAATGCGATGCCAGCAGAGATTTAAGTAATAATTCAAATGCATTGCCTGCCAACTGGCGGTGTTTAAAACATAAAAAGACGGGGCAGGTGGGTTATCATCTCTTTACACGAGACTGATTCCATAATATTAAAAAATGACTAATTAAGGCAGGTGAGAAAGTGTCAGTAATTGCGGTTTATCCCGGGACTTTTGATCCTGTTACCAATGGACACAGTGATCTGGTGCAACGGGCATCGAAGCTGTTTGACAAAGTGATCGTGGCGATTGCGGAGAACCCCGGTAAAGCGCCTTTGTTTAACCTAGATCAACGCGTGGCTATGGCGAGTCATGTATTGTCCGGCATTCCCAATGTGGAGGTGTGTGGGTTTTCTGAATTACTGGTGCATTTTGTCAGGAAAAAACAAGCCAACGTTATTTTGCGTGGTCTGCGTGTTGTTTCTGATTTCGAGTTTGAAATGCAGCTGGCCAGTATGAATCGCCGGCTGGATCATTCCATTGAAACGGTTTTCCTGACGCCTGCAGAGGAAACCAGCTTCATATCTGCTTCATTGGTTAAAGAGGTGGCACTGCATGGCGGCGACGTTTCGCAGTTTGTCCATGCGATTGTCGTGGAAGAACTTGCTGCTGTCATCGATAAAATCTAAATAATTACAATTTTGGTTAAGAAGTATGGCTCTATATATTACAGATGAATGTATTAATTGTGACGTGTGTGAACCGGAGTGCCCGAATGAGGCAATCTCGGCAGGTGATGATATCTATATAATTGATCCCGACCTGTGCACAGAGTGTGTCGGTCATTATGAAACTTCACAGTGTGTTGAAGTCTGTCCCGTTGATTGTATTCCACATGATCCTAATCATGTGGAGACTCATGAGCAGTTGTTAGAGAAGTACAAAAAACTAACAGGCGCCTAAGTTTTAAGCGTAGGTGAGCTATATATTTAATATGGTTAAACACGCCGCAAAAGTTATTTCCCTTGTATTGTTTGCTACCGTGGCCACTCAGGTCACGGCCAGTCAGATAGCGGACAATGAAAAAACCGGATTTCAACCTGCCGTGGCCAGTGCTCATCCTCTGGCTACTCAAGCTGGTATTGAAATATTAAAAATGGGTGGTAATGCTTTTGATGCCGCCGTAGCAGTTAGTGCGGCGCTGGCAGTGGTTGAACCTTATGGTTCCGGTTTAGGTGGTGGTGGTTTCTGGTTGCTGCATATTGCCAAAGACCATGATGACGTCATGATTGATGGTCGCGAGCGTGCCCCTTTGGCAGCCAGACGCGACATGTATCTGGATGAAAATGGTGATGTTATTTCTGGTGCATCAATCAATGGACCGTTAGCAGCAGGAATTCCGGGTACAGTGGCGGCACTTGAAAAACTGGCCAAACAATACGGAAGCTTGCCCTTATCGACAACATTAGCTGCTGCCATTCGTTATGCTCGTGAAGGCTTTACCGTTGATCAACACTACAAAGAGATGGCAACACATCGGCAGAGCGCTTTACTGGCCTCTTTTGATGCGGCTGAGATTTTTTTACGCGATGATCTGGCCCCTGATACGGGTGAGATTATTATTCAATCTGATCTGGCTAAAACATTGGAGTTGATTGCAAAGGATGGGGCAAAGGCTTTTTATACAGGTGAACTGGCAAAAAAAATGGTGGCTTCGGTTAATCAGCATGGCGGTCAATGGAGCATGCAAGATCTAGCCGATTATAAGGTGGTTGAACGTTCACCCGAAGTGATCGTATATAAAGGTATGCGTCTGGTGACAGCATCACCACCTTCATCAGGTGGAATGGCGTTGGCAGAAATGCTCAATATGCTTTCATTCTTTAAGCTAGAAAAAATGCAACTGGTAGAGCGCATTCATGTGCTGACAGAAGTCATGCGTCGTGCTTACCGTGATCGTGCTGAGCATCTGGGTGATCCAGATTTTATTGATGTGCCCACTGATTTACTAACATCGTCGGTCTATACCAATAAGCTGGTGAAGAGCATAAATAGAAAAAAAGCTACCCCCAGTGCCACTTTGAAACCCGTTGGTGACCCAATGGGAAATGGTGTAGACACCACTCACTTTTCAATTATCGATGCTGAAGGTAATCGTGTTTCGGCGACCATGTCGATTAATTATCCTTTTGGTTCGGGTTTTGTCGCAGAAGGTACCGGTGTTTTACTTAATGATGAAATGGATGATTTTTCAGTCAAACCTGGCGTACCTAATGTTTATGGTCTGGTCGGTGCTGAAGCGAATTCCATAGCACCGGGCAAACGTATGTTGTCGAGTATGAGCCCCAGTTTTCTCGAAACTAGTGATCGTATTGCGGTACTTGGCACACCGGGCGGTAGTCGTATTATCAGCATGGTGCTGCTGTCCATGCTTGATTTTTATCAGGGGGGCGATGCTGAGAGCATGGTGAAGCTCGGTCGTTTTCATCATCAGTATCTACCCGATAAAATTAGTTATGAGCCGGGAGTTTTTGATACGGATGTAGTCGAAGCGTTAATGGCTATGGGGCATCAACTTGAAGCTTTATCCGGTACCTATGGCAACATGCATGTTGTTGTCGCTAATAAAAAAAATTACCATGTTGAAGCAGCTTCTGATTCGCGAGGCCAGGGGCAGGCAATAGTACTTCAGTAGCGGTCGCGTTTATTCGAGGCCAAAACTTTCTCGTTCCTGCTGGGCTGTATGTGATTCGGCTGCCTTAGCTTTTTCGATAGCCAGCAATAGATTGGTTCGTTCTTTATCTGCCATACCCATATTTACATAGCGGTCGGCAGCTTTGAGTACCTCTTCAAGATATCCGATACGGTAGTTGTGGCTGAGTAATGTCTTTGCCAGAAAAAATGGATCCATCATTTTTTCACGCATCTGGATCGCCATTTTAAGGGCGCTGTCGAGTTCTTCGTCACTGGGTTTTGGCATTGGCTTTACCTTTTGTAGCAATTTTACATCTGTAAATATTATAGCCGTGATTTCGGTATATTTTTTAAAATAATCTTGCGTATAAAAAAGCACCAGTATTAAGCCGGTGCTAAAAGCAGATGATCAAGGTCTGCAGGAGTCTTGCATTATTGTAGTTATCCGTCGATCAACACTTCACCGTATTGGCCGACGGATAGAAGGTCTATATCTTAGAATTTGGCGATAATGCCAGCAACCATTGCGGAACCGTCGCCCGCCAGTTTAGATGCATCATTCAAGCCGCCATCAGCTCCATCAGCCCAGAGAGCGTATACAGATACTTTTTTATCCAATGCATGCTGGAAAGATAAAGCAGTCATAGTGGCATCGTTAGCCAGACCCTGATCTTTAATGCCGTAAGCCACGACCAGGCTATTAGCATCGCTTAGTTTCTGTTTAATACTGACATATGTATTTTTATTATCCAGGACGAGATCATCTTTGACTGTTTCATACATCAGGCCTAATTGAGTGTTGCCCAGTTTGTATCCAACAGATAATTTCACACCAGTTTCATCATTGGTAGACGAATGTTTAATGGTTTGCGTGGCTATGGCAAAACCAAAGTTATCTATTTTTATGTCATAAGCAATACTGCTGTTTTGGCCAACATTGAGTGCACCTAAACTAGGATCATCATTACCGGCAGCATAGGCAATACCTAATTTTCCTGGCCCTATTTTATTCCAGTAAGCGATGGAGTCATCGTTGCGGGTATCCTGACCTTTATCAATAATATTATTGAAATCAGCCCAGGTGTCGCTGAGGTGCTCAACATTTTTCTTGCCAGCCAGTTTGTAAGGAGAGTCATCACGACCAACACGAAGCTCACCCCAGCTATTTTTTAAACCTACATACTGATCACGTGATTTCAGATTGTCAGCAGATGATTTGGCGTTATCTGTCATATCAACTTCCCAGACAAAACTGTAAATGACTTTTGTGTCACTTTCTGTATCGATGCTACCTTTAATGCCGATACGTGAAGCGTGACTTGCTACAGAGTTTGCACTGTACCTGGTGCCAGTATCTTCTGATACTGAACCGAATGATATATGCGCCTGGCCAAATAGGGTGGGCATATCTGTAGACATGGCAGGTGTAGCAACTGCTGAAAATAAGGCAACTAAGATTGCTTTTTGACTAAAGGTTTTCATGGTTATGTATCCTCGGGTTAATAAATTTAAAATTGATTGCAGACTGTGCGGCGCAGTTTGAGAGCTGTTTGTTACGTTGCTGTTAAGGAATTGTTTCTGTTGCGTGACTTAATTGTTATGATTTCATTAGGTCGTTTAATGAAATTAGGGATAAAGATGAATTGAAGATGAGTGTCTGAAGCTTAGTGTTTGCGGAGAAATATTTGTGCTGCTGACTATCGGGGTGAATGAATTTGAAAACAGGTAAAAATCACGGAAATAAAAAACCCGGATATAATGCCCGGGTTTTTTTATTTTAAATTAATTTTATTTTTGATATCAGGATGTCAATGCAGTAAAGAGCATAGGAAGTTTTTCAGGCAGTTTTTCTACGTTATCAATGACTGTGTAGCCACTGCTACCGAATATGTCCTGGATGTAGTCATCGGCTTTTTTATCCAGGCTGATGCAATGCGTATATATGCCTTTACTGGATAATTCATCGACGGCTTTGTGGGTGTCTTCGATTAATAGTTTTTCATCTGTTACATCAATATCCGCAGGTTCGCCATCGGTCAGAATCAGCAGTAATTTTTTATCCGCTTTCTGTCCTTCCAGATAATGTGAAGCATGGCGGACGGCTGCACCCATACGCGTAGAGAAACCGGCTTCGATGGCGGCTAAACGTGCCTTTACGCCATTATCCCAGTGTTCACTGAACCCCTTGATGTGGTGGTAGCGAACATTGTGTCTGGTATCCGAATGGAAGCCGGCAATGGCAAATTTGTCGCCCAGTTGTTCAATTGACCAGCCGAGTAGCGTCACTGCTTCACGACTGAGTTCGAGAATGCTTTGTGTGCAACCATCAGGAATATCGTGCAGTGATGCAGATAAGTCCATTAACAGTAAAACTGCAAAGTCACGACCATCGTGTCGGTGGCTCATGTTAATACGAGGATCGGGTTGTGTTCCGCTCTTGAGGTCAATCAAAGAGCGAATCGCCACATCAAGGTCGAGTTCACTACCTTCTTCCTGATAACGCTGGCGAACGTAATACTGGGGCTTTAATAAATCCAGGATGCGTTTTAAATAATTCGCCAGTGCAGAATGTTTTTCCAAAATCTTATCGATATCAGAAGCGTTACCGGGTGCGTGTAAAGACTCATACAAAGTTACCCAGTCTGGTTTGTAACTACTCGTGTTGTAATCCCACTCGTGATAATGACGTGGTGGTAAACCATCGGGTTCAATAACTTCAGAGCTTTGTGGTTCACTGGTATCGTCTTCTGCTTCATCGTTTTCTTCGATGAAGACCCACATGTGGCGATTGTCGTCACGATAATCGACTTCGGTATTTTCAAAGCGAACTTTTGGTGCAAGATCGCTTTGCCGACGTGTTTTAGCGGTAAACGAAATGGCTAAATTGAGCATTTCTTTGGTGCTGGATTCACTGTCTTTTAAAGCATCCCAGAATTTTTCAACGTATTCGAGAATATCAGGATTTTGATAGCCGTGGTTTTCATCGAGAATGGCACGAGAAAACATTGCCAGGCGATGGCGCACGCAGGATTCTTTTTCTGAATCGCAGTCACCTTCAATCGGTGTTGGATGCAGGGCAAGAAAATATTTTTTCAGGCCTGGATATTCCCGAAGAATTAATTGTTCTATACGTGAGTCTTCAAAAGCTTCAACCGCCACACGTTGGAATGGTGACAGGTTGTCCGCTACCTGACGCTCAGTCCAGCGCTTATGAGCGGCCATGTGTGCCAGTGTTATACGGTAGCGATTGATACCCCGGACACCATCAATGTCATCATAAACATCGGGTACTCGCATGCCCAGACTGTCGTAATAGGGCTGTGGTTTGCGTAGTTCATCGAAACCTGAAGAATAAGGTACAAAATATTCTTCTTGCTGCCACATGCTGCGCATGTACATATCCAGCTTGCGTTCGTTATCCATGTACAAAGTACCGTGGCGTTCACGCTGCAACATGGCTTTACTGTCGGCCGACTGCAGGCTGAAATAATCTTTCTGACGTTCGGGGTGGTTATGGTAATTGCGCACACCATATTCGATCCAGTTTTTTAAACCTTCCAGTGATAGCTGGCTCAACAAAAAAGGAATTTGTTCTAATAGTACGAGAAAACCCTGACTGGAATGCGTTTTGTGGTGACCGTGAACCGAAGTGGTTGTGCTATCCAGCATTTTAAAAAGAATATCGAAAAAATGCTGCATTTGTTCGAGCGTACCCAGACGGCGAGAGGCCTCTGGCAGGCACTGCATAAATGGTGGAATGGCTTTACCATTAGGTGAGCGCGACATGTCCCAGACGTGTTTGGAAACAATTTCGAGTATCGGTTCACCGACACGCTTTGCCATCTGTGGCATCTCTTCGAGATAAATCGAGACCGGCTCCCAGCCACGACCGATCATGCAAACCAGTGAAGCGCCCGAGAGATAATCCTCAACGCCTTTATTGGTCAGGTTACGCAGGGCGTCCTTCATGTAGTCGTCGAAGCAATCTTCAATCTGCTCGAAACTACATTTCAGTTTGTCGCGGTAATCCGCGTATTCTAGCTCTTTAGTCGTCATCGTTATTTACCGCTACAGACGCAGAGAGATTAACCAAAAATCGTATCGATGGAATGTACCAATGTGCTGCGAATATCTTTGTCATCGGTGATCGGTGTCACCAGTGCCATTTTACAGGCTGCCTTGGCTTCGATGCCTTTATTGATTAGCGTTGCTGCATAAACGAGTAAGCGAGTTGAAATACCTTCATCCAGACCGTGGCCTTTCAGGTGACGAGCGGTGTGCGCAATCTTAACCAGCTTGGTGGCGGTCGCTTCGTCAATGCCTGCTTCTTTGGTCACAATGGAAGCTTCAACTTTAGTGTCAGGGTAATCAAAATCCAGGCCGGTAAAACGCTGCTTGGTGGATTGTTTGAGATCTTTCATCAGGCTCTGGTAACCTGGGTTATAAGAAATAACCAGTTGGAAATCAGAATGTGCTTCGATTAGTTCACCTTTTTTATCCAGTGGCAAAGTGCGACGGTGGTCAGTCAGGGGGTGGATGATAACCGTTGTATCCTGACGAGCTTCAACAATCTCATCTAGGTAACAGATGGCACCGATACGTGCAGCGGTGGTTAAAGGGCCATCTAACCAGCGTGTACCATTGGCGTCGAGCAGATAACGACCGACCAGATCAGAGGCGGTCATATCTTCATTGCAGGCAACGGTAATTAAAGGTTTGCCCAGTTTCCATGCCATGTGTTCAATAAAACGCGATTTACCGCAACCAGTAGGACCTTTAATCATAACGGGTAAACGAGACTCATAAGCAGCTTCGTATAAAGCGACTTCGTTGCCCTGTACTTCGTAAAAAGGCTCTTTGGTAATTATGTATTGATCTTTATCGACACTCATTTCTCTCATTACTCCTGTGATAATTCACTATGGCCTGAAAACAAGGGCCATAAAAGTTGTGGCTAGTATACTTGGTATGTAATATAAGGGAATTCAAAATTTCTTTTAGATACCATAAGTAAATACTTATGCTCTATAAGGTGGTGGCGAGTTATTATAAGTATGTTAGATGTCATATAAGGATTTCAATTTTCAAGGAGGAGTTTGTTCATGAAATATCATGTTCGATTATTTAGGGTTATATTTTTTCTGTATAGCTTAAATGCACCGCTTTCTGTTGCGGTGAATGACCTCAGTCAGGCGCCGGATTTATTACTGGCAAATATTTATCATTCAGATATCAGGCTGGGTAATTATTGGGTTAGTGAAAAACTTGATGGTGTTAGAGCTTACTGGGATGGCGCGCATTTTATATCACGTCAGGGCAATATTTATAATGCGCCGGCATGGTTTACCCGTGTCTTACCCAAAACAGCGCTGGATGGAGAGCTCTGGTTGGGGCGAGGGAAGTTTGAACAGCTATCCGGCATAGTTAGGCGACAATTACCTGAGGGTGCTAGCTGGACTAATGTTAAATTCATGATCTTTGATTTGCCCGGCAGCACTGAGATTTTTGATCAAAGATTCAAGCGGCTTGAGAAAATAGTGGCTGATATTGATACGCCGCACATTCAACTGGTTGAGCAATTTAAAGTTTCAAGTCATGAAGTTTTGATCAAAAAACTGGATGATATGGCGATGCAGGGTGCGGAGGGTTTAATGCTGCATCTGGGCTCGTCGGTATATAAAAGTGGGCGATCTGATGACTTGTTAAAACTGAAGAAACACCTTGATGCTGAGGCTGTTGTAATAGCTTATATCCCTGGTAAAGGCAAATATGAAGGTATGTTAGGTTCGCTGGAAGTGGAAATTGCGGATAAAAAACGTTTCAAAATTGGCTCTGGGTTTTCAGATGCAGAAAGAAAAAAACCACCCGCCATCGGTTCAATCATCACGTACAAATATTTTGGTTTGACCAGTAATGGAATTCCGCGATTCGCCAGTTTTATGCGGGTGAGAAATAGTCACTAAAAACAAAACTATTCACTGCATATGCAGTGAATAGTTTTTGACCTAAATCCAGCACCAAAAAAAGCCCCGACTAGCGGGGCTTTTTTCTAACTGTACGTTCGACTTATTTGTGAACGCCCAGCTTGTCTCTCCAGCCTGGGAACAATGCATCAGCATCGTGCTCAAACGACTCGAATGCACGAGCAAATTCTTTATGCTCTTTCGCGTATTCGATTGGATCAGCACCAGTCTTCCAGCACTCATAAGCCTGGTGAAGTGATTTTGCACCAGCTGCAGGAGAATCGATGTGACCGTAAGAACCACCACCTGAAGTGTTGATAACGTTACCGTGACCCAGATTTTCGAAGAAGCCTGGCAGACGCAGCGCGTTCATGCCACCAGAGATAATTGGAGTGGTTGGTTTCATGCCGTACCATTTCTGGAAGTAAACAGGACCCTGACACTCGTCACGCTCGATCATGTAAGCAATGATCTTGTCATCAGCAGAACCTTCCATCTTGCCGTAGCCCATGGTGCCCACGTGGATACCAGACGCACCCATTAGACGTGACATTTTAGCCAGGATGAACGCAGTGTAACCGCGTTTTGAAGAAGGTGAAGTTACCGCACCGTGACCTGCACGATGGTAGTGTAAGTACTGGCCAGGGTAGTTACGACGTGCAGTTGTTACCATGCCAGGACCACCAACATAACCGTCAACCAGGAATGCAACGCGCGAAGCGTTTTCACCGAAAGCTTCCAGGATGTAGTCAGCACGAGCACACATTTCGTGGTGATCGTCAGCTGTGATGTTGGCAGAGAACAGTTTGGCTTCGCCAGTTTCGTCCTGAGCGCGGTTCATTGCGTCATTAACTAAAGGAATAACCTTTTTCATTGGGCAGAAAACCTGGTTACCTTGAGGCTCGTCATTCTTGATGAAGTCGCCACCCAGCCAGAACTGGTAAGCAGCGTTAGCAAATGGCTCAGGACGCAGGCCCAGTTTAGGCTTGATGATGGTACCGGCGATGTAACCGCCGTCAACAACTGGACGACCCAGTGCACGCCACATGTCAGAAATATCCATTGCAGGACCGTCAAACAGACGCAGCATCATAGGAGGAACGTAGAAGTCGAACATTTGAGCATTCTTGATGTCGCCCATGCCCTGGTTGTTACCAATCGCCAGAGTCAGGAAAGAAACGATCATAGCGCGGCCGTCGATGACGTTACGGTCGAACAGTTCGTTCGGGTAAGCGATCTTCATGATGCCTTTGGCTTCGTCGATTTCGTAAACTAATGCGTCAACACCTTTGGTGAAGTCGTCAGTAGTAGAAACTTCAACGTTGGTGCCAGT